>NZ_OY782764.1:2745000-3045000 GCF_963678225.1 uncultured Cohaesibacter sp.
CCTGCAACGCACCAATATCCAGTTTCGACATCATAATGAAATGATGACAGATTTAGATTGTCTGTTCAAATTAATTCATTTTCGTCATCATTTCACATCTCCTATCTTGGGGGCCGACAAGGGAGATATACCATGCTTGAATTGCCTCAGACATCACTCATCGAAGGAAACCGCATTCGATGGGGCGTGACTGGTGACGGCCCGCCGCTAGTCGCCATTCACGGAACACCCTTTTCCTCGCAGGTCTGGCGCAGGATCATTCCCCTGTTGGCTGATAGGAGACGTATCTACTATTTTGATCTTGCGGGCTATGGACAATCGGAGATGCACGAAAGGCAGGATGTTTCGCTTGGTGTGCAAAACAGGGTGCTTGCTGCCCTGTTCGCCGAATGGGAGCTGGATCGCCCGGATGTTCTGGCGCATGACTTCGGTGGCGCGACAGCCCTTCGCGCCTATTATCTCAACGACCTGCAATATGGCTCCTTGACGCTGTTTGATGTAGTCGCCCAAGCTCCGTGGGGGTCGCCTTTCGTGCGTCATGTCTGCCAGCACGAAGCCGCGTTCGCTGGCATGCCGGACAGCATGCACCGGGCGCTTTTGGAGAGTTATATAGAGGGCTCCACGCATGCGCCAATGTCTCGAGAAGCGTTGGACATCTACAGTGCCCCATGGATAGGTCCCGTCGGACAACCTGCCTTCTATCGCCAGATTGCTCAGATGGATCAGAAATTCACAGACGAAGTCGAACTGCTTTATCAACCCATGGATTGTCCGGTCACTGTTTTATGGGGGCGGGAAGATCAATGGCTTCCATCTACGCAAGGCAGATCCCTAGCAAAGAAACTCTCGGATACCGCTTGCACCATCGTGGAAGGGGCAGGGCATCTTATGCAGGAAGATCGGCCAGAAGCTATCGTGGCATCTGTTCTCAAGCAGGCCTATTAACAAGGACAATGCACGGGATTCTCATAGAATATATCTCCATCCTGCTGTCGCTGCGTGATGCGTAACAGCATGATCCTGGAGACTCCCTATTGAGAAGCGGGCTTTCTGGCAATCAGCCCGCCGCAGATAATCATGCACAGTCCCAGAAGCGCGAGGCCAGACAGCAAATCACCAAAGAGCAGGGCTGACAAAACAACCCCAAACCCCGTCCCCCAATAGCCGATCTGACTGAAAATAACAGGGCCGGCAATCTTTTGAAGTTGGAAGTTGAGCACATATAGCAGGGCCAATATGGCGATCATTCCTATGGTCCACCCCCAATCGGAGTATGAGGTCAAACGCCATTGGGTCACGTCTTCGAACATGGGGGCCATCACCAAGATAATCAGACAGGAGGCCAGCAAGGTTGCACATGCAAAAGCTTGCGCCGAAGTGCCTTCCGGCCAGAAGCGCGTGCGTACAATGTTTCCCAATGCAGCAAAAGCGGGAATAAGGAGACCGAGCAAAATCCAAAGCGTCTGTTCCGTGTCGATCAATGTCAGCTGTTGCTGTACAAGAGCAATCATGCCGACAAAACCGATCAGAATACCGATTGCGCGGCGAACAAACATCCGTTCAACGCCCAAACCGGCGGCAAAAGACATCGTAAGAATTGGCGAGAGTGAGTAGACCGTCGAGGTGTAGGCCGGCCCGACGCGATCAACAACTGCATAAGACAGAACAGTCGGTGCAGCAAAGCTGATCAATGCAAGCGACGTATAAAGGGCAAGATGTCTGCGTGTTGTTGGAATCTTCTCGCTATGGATACGAACCAAAAGAAAGAGAAGAATTGCCGCACCGAAATTACCGGAAAGCCCCAACTGAAATGGCAATAGTCCCGCAGAAAGAGCCGCCTTGGCGATCATGATTTTTGAGGCAAAGGTGAAGCTGCTGCAAATGAGCAGCAGCATTGGTGTCACGATCATCGCTTTCAGTATCCGACTCATAGGCTCTCCATTTATCTTTACATAAAGATAAATTATTTTACCTTTATGTAAAGATAATGTTATGCTCATCACCATGATGAAACATTCTGATGCTGATCACGTGGATGGTGCGCGCCTTCAATGGGAAACGTTGAGGCCGGACATTGATACCACTCCGATGGAAATCCTGGGCAGGATCAATCGAATTGCCCTTCTGACTGCGCCTGCCATTGTGTCTGTTATGGCTGAGTATGATTTGGATCGGGGGGAGTTTGATGTGTTGGCAACCCTGCGCCGATCCGGAGCTCCTTTTGCTCTGAGGCCAACAGAGCTTTGCTCTTCCCTTCTGCTCACGTCGGGGGGGCTAAGCAATCGATTGCGACGCATGGAAAGGAAGGGGTTGGTAACACGCACTCAAAATGAAGAGGACGGGCGTAGCCAGCTCATCACGATTAGTCCCAAAGGCTTGAATTTGGTCGACCAGGTCTTCACTCACGATATGAAGGTGGAAGCCGGTTTGCTTTCCAAACTTGATGAAAAACATCGTAGTCAGTTGGCGGAGGCCCTGAAGGCTCTATGTCTGACCCTTGAGCAATGAGTGTCAGAAACATCCAAGCCTCTTGCTACAATGCCTCTTGATCTGCGGCTCGAACCACAGAAACAGAAAGGACCAACAGGAGATGAACCAAGCTTTCATTTTTGATGTTTTCGGAACTCTCGTAGATTGGCGAACAGGCGTGGCCGAGCAAGTCAAGTATGCCTTCACAAAGCGGGAAATCGTGGTTGATCCCTTCCGTTTTGCCGATCATTGGAGAAGTCTCTACGGCCCCGCCATGGATGAGGTTCGGTCCGGAACAAGAGAATATGTGCCCCTGGATCTGTTGCACAGGGAAAATCTCGATAGAACTCTTTCGTCCTTCGGACTCGACCATGCCCTTGATGCAAGCGCTCGCGATGCTCTGAACCGTGCGTGGGAACAGCTACCCGCTTGGCCTGATGTTCATGAGGGAATGTTGCGCCTGCGGCCCTTGGGGTTTCTTGCCCCATGTTCCAATGCATCGGTTGCTCTCTCAATACGGCTTGCCCGATTTGCTGGCCTGAATTGGGACATGATTGCCGGAGCTGACCTTGCTCAAGATTACAAGCCAAAACAATCTGTTTATCTCAATTCCGCCAAGGCACTCGGTCTTGCTCCGGAGACGGTGACCATGGTCGCCGCACATAATGACGATCTTGCCGCCGCCCAACAGGCAGGCTTGCGCACAGCCTTCATCCCAAGGGTGCGAGAACATGGTGAGGGGCAAACGGTTGATCTCAAAGCTGAAGGCAATTGGGATTATTTTGCGGATGATCTGATAGATCTCGCAAGGCAGGTTGAAGCACAAACTTGAAGTATGCCCTCTCTTTCCCGCAATGGCCAAGTTGTGGCCGAGTGGCAATGAAATTGGAAAGGACCAACTGTGGCAGATAACGGTACCAAATGGACCATGCGACCATTCCGGCGCTCTGACACCCAACAGGTCGTCAACCTTTTTAAACAGGTCAACAGATTGCTGGCACCACCTGAAATGGAAGCTGCTTTCCAAGCATATATCCAGCGATCCCTCGATGAAGAAATCGAACGTATTGAAGACTACTATTCCGAGCACGATGGGCTATTCCACGTCGCTGAATCAGAAGGTTGCCTGTGCGGAATGTTCGGACTTGAGAGGTCTGGCTCCGACGCCATGGAGCTTCGTCGCATGTATGTTGCGCCTCAAGTGCGAGGACTGGGGCTTGGTCGTTCGCTCTTGGCTAGAGCCGAGATGCTGACTATTGAGGCTGGCCGAACGCGACTTGTACTCAGCACGTCAGAAATCCAAAAGGCTGCGCTGGCACTGTATCGCTCGTCTGGCTACATTGTATCGGCCGAGAAAACGGCACAAACAGGATCCTTGAAGACGGTAGGGGGCGGACTCCGGCGATTTTACTTCGAGAAGGACCTGACTGTTTCGTCCCAACACCTTCAGAGCAATTCCAACGCCCCATAGAGCCCGCCCCTATGATAGCTCGTATTGATGGTTGGAGTAGTCATGAAACCGGGAGGGAAGGTCATCGTCGGAATGCGCGCCAGATAGCTGGCTTTGTGACCCAAGGCGCCATCACATTTTTTGCATGGTTTAATGACGACTAAGCCGATGGGATTTGTTACAATAAGGCAGATCACTCTGAGCAGAATGGACCAATATGATATCGCAAAAAGCACAATATGCCTTCAGGGCGCTGCTCGCGCTGGCGCGGCTGGATGATGACGAAGTCTCCATGATCTCCGATATTGCCTCCTCTCAGAATATCCCGAAAAAGTTTCTCGAGCAGATCCTGCTGGACCTTAAACGCCACGGCATCGTTCAGAGCCGCCGCGGGAAAATGGGGGGCTATCTGCTTCTCAAAGAAGCGAATGAGATCACCTTTGGCGAGGTCCTTCGTATCATAGATGGACCGATCGCACCGCTGCCATGCCTGAGCAAGATGGCCTATCGAAAATGCGATGGCTGCGATGATGAAGAGGCCTGTGAAATCCGCAAAGTTTTTGCCAAAGTAGCTGATGCTACGCGCAATATTCTCGACAATACGACAATTTCAGACGCAATTTCTGACCCTGAGAAGGCTGATATCCCATTGATCTCATGAGATAAATTGGTGTGCTTCATAAATTTCTTGACTAACACTACTAAATCGATAGAGATTAAGGATATTGATCATGTTCAGGGAGGTTTCCATGACTCGATATCGAAGTATCACCGCGGCTGCCGTTATGGCGATCGCCATAGGGTTTGCTGCACCGGTAGCCGCAGCGGATTTCACACTCCTCAATGTGAGCTATGATCCGACGAGGGAATTGTACAAGGAGTATAATCAGCTGTTCATCGACAGCTGGAATGCAAAAACCGGAGACAAGGTGACCATTCGCATGTCCCATGGGGGCTCCGGAAAGCAGGCCCGCTCCGTTATCGACGGGCTAGAAGCTGATGTCGTCACCCTGGCTCTGGAAGCCGACATCAATGCGATTGCCGAGAAGACCGGCAAAATTTCCGCGGCGTGGCGTGAACGGCTTCCCAACAACAGCGCGCCCTACACCTCAACCATCGTCTTTCTCGTGCGCAAGGGTAATCCCAAGGGCATTTCAGATTGGGCCGATCTGGTGCGTGATGGCGTTGAGGTGATTACGCCCAATCCGAAAACATCTGGCGGTGCCCGCTGGAACTTCCTTGCCGCATGGGCCTGGGCACAAAAGGCTTACAAGGGCGATGAGCCCAGCGTACGGCAGTATGTCAGCGATCTGTTCCGGCATGTGCCGATACTGGATACCGGCGCACGCGGCGCTACGACCACCTTTGTTCGCCGCGGTATTGGCGATGTGCTGCTGGCTTGGGAGAATGAAGCGTTTCTGGCTCTTGATGAGCTGGGCGAGGGCGCATTTGAAATTGTCGTTCCGTCCGTTTCCATCAAGGCCGAGCCTCCGGTTGCTTTGGTCGATGGCAATGTCGAACATAAGGGCACGACCGAGATTGCCACCGCCTATCTTAAGGGCCTTTACAGCGAGGATGGCCAGCGTCTAGCTGCCCGCCACTATTATCGCCCTTATCAGCCAGAATTGGCTGACCCGCAGGACATGAAGCGCTTCCCTGATCTCACACTGGTCACCGTTGATGATTTCGGTGGCTGGAAGAAAGCGCAGCCGACCTTCTTTGCCGATGGTGGCATTTTCGATCAGATCTACAAGCCGGAGCGCTAACATGACTGCTACTGTGCAAAGCAGTAGATGGCACTTCCGCGAGCCGGGTGTGATCCCGGGCTTCGGGCTGACATTTGGCTTCGCGGTCTGCTATCTCTCACTGGTCATTCTGATCCCGCTGTCGGGACTGGTCTGGCACTCGTCCAACCTTGGTTGGGACGCCTTCTGGGCTTTGGCGAGCGATCCGCGCACGATCGCTGCTCTTAAAATCAGCTTCGGTAGTGCCGTGCTGGCTGCCCTGATCAATACGGTCTTCGGCCTTGTCGTGGCTTGGGTCCTCGTGCGCTACCGCTTTCCGGGACGACGTATTGTCGATGCTGTGGTTGATCTGCCCTTTGCGCTGCCCACAGCTGTCGCCGGGATTGCCCTTGCAACGCTCTATGCACCCAACGGCATGATCGGCGCATGGCTGGCAGATTTCGGCTTCAAGGTTGCCTTCACCCCCGCAGGGATCGTGGTCGCGCTCGTCTTCATTGGTCTGCCTTTCATCGTCCGCACCGTCCAGCCTGTGCTGGAAGAGGTCGACCGGGAGATAGAAGAAGCGGCTGCGACCTTGGGCGCATCGCGCCTTGATATTGTGAGGCGCGTACTCCTGCCCGGATTGCTCCCGGCGATCCTGACCGGTTTTGCCATGGCCATGGCACGCGGCATTGGCGAATATGGCTCGGTCATCTTCATTGCAGGCAACATACCCTATGTCTCTGAAATCGCGCCTCTTCTGATCGTCATTCGGCTGGAGGAGTTCAACTATGCCGCAGCAACCGCTGTCGGCGTGGTGATGCTATCCATTTCATTCCTCATGCTTTTGATCATCAATCTGATCCAGGCATGGAGCAGGGGGAGGTTCGGCCATGGCTGATCAAACCATTTCCATCCAGTCAGCGACAGCCGAAACGCCATTGGTCAGTCTCGTGCTCATGGCCATTGCCTTCCTCTTTCTGGCACTGTTTCTGTTCCTGCCGCTGGTTGTTGTGGTCTCAGAAGCGTTTCGCAATGGCGTAGGGGCTTGGTTTCAGGCCATTCTCGACCCTGATGCATTGGCCGCCATTCGGTTGACGTTGCTGGTTGCTGCGATTTCTGTTCCGCTTAACATGGTCTTCGGTGTCGCGGCCGCATGGGCCATCGCCAAGTTCGAGTTTCGCGGCAAGGCCTTTCTCATCACGCTCATCGACTTGCCCTTCTCTGTTTCTCCGGTCATCTCCGGGCTGGTTTATGTGCTTCTGTTCGGCTCGGGCAGCGTGCTCGGGCCATGGTTGAAGGGCTGGGGGATCGAAATACTCTTTGCGGTGCCGGGCATCACTCTGGCCACGATTTTTGTGACCTTTCCCTTTGTCGCACGAGAGTTGATCCCACTGATGCAGGATCAGGGATCGGCCGACGAGGAAGCCGCGCTCAGCCTTGGGGCAAGTGGTTGGCAGACCTTCCTGCATGTCACTCTGCCCAACATCCGTTGGGGGCTTCTTTATGGCGTGCTGCTCTGTAACGCCCGCGCCATGGGAGAATTCGGGGCAGTCTCCGTCGTGTCTGGCCACATTCGCGGCCTCACAGACACCATGCCGCTGCATATCGAGATTCTCTACAACGAATATAACTTTGCCGCCGCCTTTGCCGTAGCCTCGCTGCTGGTGGGGCTGGCTCTTGTCACCCTTGTTCTCAAAACCGCAATCGAGCGTCGCTATGCCGATTGATCACCAAGTGCCTCTAGGCAATTTCAATGGGAGGTCTGTCATGGATCTTGGCATTCAAAATGTAAGTAAGGCGTTTGGCGCCACCGCTGCTCTCAGGGACATTTCCCTCGCGATTCATGCCGGGGAACTGATCGCACTGCTCGGTCCTTCAGGATCAGGAAAAACAACGCTCCTGCGCCTGATTGCCGGGCTGGAATCGCCCACCGCCGGTCAGGTTTTCTTCGGCGACGAAGAGGCTTCCGGCAAACCAATCCAGCAGCGGCAGGTCGGCTTTGTCTTCCAGCATTATGCCCTTTTCAGGCATATGACGGTGTTGGAAAATGTGAGCTTCGGACTATCGGTCAGGCCACGCGAAAGCAGACCACCCAAACGGGAGATCGAGATGCGCGCCATGGATCTCATCAATATGGTTCAGCTTACCGGTCTTGAAAGGCGCTATCCTGCCCAGCTTTCCGGCGGGCAACGCCAGCGTGTGGCTTTGGCACGAGCCATGGCGATTGAACCCAAGGTTTTGCTTCTGGATGAACCCTTTGGCGCGCTTGATGCCCAGGTACGCAAGGATCTGCGCCACTGGCTGCGCGAAATCCATGATCGCACAGGGCACACCACTGTGTTCGTCACCCACGATCAGGAAGAGGCTCTGGAACTGGCCGATAGGGTCGTCGTCATGAATGAGGGGCAGATCGAGCAGGTTGGCTCCCCTGACGAGGTATATGATCATCCCGCTGCACCATTTGTGCATCGCTTTATCGGGGAGGCATCCGAACTGCCCGTGCATCTGGGGCAGGGGCAGATCTGGCTCGGAGGGCAGCCCACAGGTCTTGCCAGTGATCAGATCGGGGCTGCGCTTCTCTTTTTCCGTCCGCATCAGATTGAACTCGTCGATGACGGGAGCCCATGCCTTGTTGGCAAAATCATTGCGAGCCGCCGCATGGCAGGCACACGCAGGCTGGATCTGCTCGTGGGATCAGGTGGCCATCATGTGGAGGTGGATGTGCCAATAGAGCATCCCGCCGGACAACAGGACATGCTCACATTCCGTCCCAAAGTCTGGACGCTCTTCCCCGAGAATGAGGACGAGGCAGGGGCGAGGAGAAAGGAGGCCCGCGAGGCTCGGGTGGTCTATCCGCGCAACCGGTCCGCAGGACCACTGCGACAGTATGAACCATCCTGTTCCTAGTGCTCGCAAGATCTTGTCTTATCGACTATGCTTGATGGGCATTGCCCATCGGGCAAATCACTTGTGAAAGTAACAAGCTGGTGACGATAGATCAGATCCTTATCCTCGGGCTCCTTGTTTCGATGCTCGTGGTTTTCGCGCGTGACTGGTTCAGGGTTGAAGTTGTCGCGCTGGTCGGTTTGGCAATTGGAATAGTGCTGCATCTGGTGCCCTTTGATCGGGCCTTTTCCGGTCTGGCCAATCCAGCCGTTATAACGGTGCTGGAAATCCTGCTCATCGTGGAAGTGCTAAAGACCAGCCATTTGCTGGACGGTGTGGCGGCATTCCTGAGTGAGAGGTTGAAGCGACCGCATACCATCATGCTGGTGCTGTGCGGGGTGGGCGCCCTGCTTTCAACTGTCATGAACAATATTGGCGCTTTTTCTCTAATGTTGCCCATGGTCTTTGTGCTGAGCCAACGCCATCATATTCCCCAACGGCTTCTGATGATGCCCTTGTCTTTTGCCACCCTGATGGGGGGCATGTGCACAGTGGTCGGTACGCCGCCCAATCTGGTTGTCAGCGAAGCTCTGCTAAATAGCCAGATCAATCAGACCGGGACATTTCGCTTTCTTGACTTTCTGCCAACTGGGGTGGCTATCACCATAGTGGGGCTGGGTCTGCTTGTCTGGTGGGCACCGCGCATTCTTAAAAGCGATAGGCAAGAAGACGAGGGCGAGGAGCCAATTGGACACCGCATGGTAACGGAGGTCTTTTGCCCTATCGCCGGTAAAGAGAGCTGGACGGTAGAGACCGTCGAAGCCATGATCGAGGGGCAGATAGACAGCGTCTTGCGAGAAGAGCGCAGGCTCTTTCCCCTTCGGGCCGAAACGGGGCTCAAACCAGATGACCGTCTGTTGGTCGAAGCGGACGAGGGTTTGCTGAAAGAGGCCTTTGCTAGAGGAAGCTTGACGCCAGCGCGTTCATCGTTGGCTCGCTCCACAACAGGAGGGGCCGATCAGGTGCAAGCGCAGGCGGCAATCATGCCTTTCAGCATTCTGCAAGGGTCGGCTATTGCCAATATTGGTGAATTTTCGGAGCAGGCGATCCGCGTCATCGGGGTTGCGACCCAGTCTCCACGGGTCGAGGGCTCGTTAGATGAATTCAGACTGTCGGTGGGTGATATTCTGCATCTTGAAGGGCAGGCGGAGGCTGTGCAAGACGCGATCACCAACACCGGTCTCGTCTCGGTTGTCTCCAGCGGGGGACTCTTTTCCGCAAGAAAACACACCCTTTGGACATCGGTCATCTTCCTTTGTGGGCTGTTGGCTGCCGCCTTTGCCGATGTGCCGCCTGAAATCGCATATGGTATGGTGCTGGTCTGTTATCTGGTTGGCGGTATGCTCGATATGCGGGAAGCGCTCAAGCGGCTGAATTGGCCTATCATTTTGCTGCTGATGGCCATGCTGCCCTTGGGGGAGGCCGTTGCGACGACGGGCGCAGCAGAAACCATTGCCAAGACCATTGTCGCGTGTCTGCCGGTGGCCAATGCTGTGCTGATCACAGTCATCATGATGGCGCTGGCGGTCTGTATCACGCCCTTTGTCAACAATGCGACCACGGCGGTGGTGCTTGTGCCCATAGCCATTGAGCTTGCCCATTCAGCAGACCTGCCGCCGGCGCTTTTGCTGATGGCAGTCGCAATTGGGGCCTCTTGTGATTTCCTCACGCCCTTCGGACATCACAACAATTTGCTGGCCTATGCGCTTGGCCCCTATCGTTTCAGGGAATTTTTCCTCGTCGGATGGCCCGTAACGCTGACAACAATTGGCGTTGGCTCTGCTGTCTGTCTCGCCGTCTGGAGTTGATGCCATAGGCGAAACCAGTCGCTAAAATGGCCCTGTCTTCGGGCAAAGAAAAAAGACCGGCAGAGCATTTTCTAATACATGCCT
The DNA here is from genome assembly GCF_963678225.1 of uncultured Cohaesibacter sp. Classification (NCBI taxonomy): domain Bacteria; kingdom Pseudomonadati; phylum Pseudomonadota; class Alphaproteobacteria; order Hyphomicrobiales; family Cohaesibacteraceae; genus Cohaesibacter; species uncultured Cohaesibacter sp. The sequence goes on from NZ_OY782764.1 coordinate 2,755,485, forward strand.
TGCCGGTCTTAACTTTGTGGTGCCAATCCGCCTACAAGGGGGCTAACTCATGCCTTACAGGGCGCCCTCAACCGCCTTGACGACGGCATCGGCTGTAAAGCCGAAATGAGCGATGACGTCATCGGCTAGGCCGGAGGCGCCGAAGCTGTTCATGCCCATGATGATGCCATTGCGCCCAACGAAGCGTTCCCAGCCGATGGTTGAGGCTGCTTCGATAGCCAATTGCACGCTCTCTTCAGAACCAAGGACAGATTGCTTATAGGCCTTATCCTGCTTTTCAAACTGCGCCCAGTTGGGCAGGGAAACCACAGCCGTAGGAATGCCTTTTGCTTCGAGCAGCTTTTGGGCATCGACCGCGATATGGAGTTCTGAGCCCGTGGCATAAAGGATTGCCTTGCGCTCTGCTGAAGCTTCCTTGAGCACATAGCCGCCGCGAGCGGAAAGATTCTCTTCGGCACTGGTGCGCACGACAGGCAGCGGGTTGCGCGACAGGCACATGACCGAAGGGGTGTGTTGTGCCTTAAGAGCCAGTTCCCAGCATTCCATGGCCTCGACCATGTCACCGGGGCGGAACACATTCAGATTGGGCATCGCGCGCAATCCGGGCAGATGTTCTACTGGCTGATGGGTCGGGCCGTCTTCACCAACCGTGATGCAATCATGGGTCATGACATAGATGACCCGCTGTTCCATCATGGCAGAAAGGCGCACGGCGGGACGGGCATAATCGATGAAGCAAAGGAAGGTGCCGCCAAAGGGAATGAGGCCGCCATGCACCGCCATGCCATTCATCATGGCCGCCATGGCGTGTTCGCGGATGCCGAAGGGAACATACCGACCGCCCCAGTAGCCAGCGGCGATCGGGCGGGCCTTCTCAGCCCAGGTAAGGGTGGACCCTGCCAGATCGGCCGAACCGCCAACCAGTTCAGGCATCATGTCAAACAGAGCATTCAGCACTTTGCCAGAAGCCATGCGGGTTGCAATGGGCTTTTCTTCAAGAGCATTCTTGCGCAGGTCTGCCAGTTTGGCGAGGGCTTCCGCTGGCAGGTCTCCGGACATGCGCCGCTCGAATTCGGAGCGAGCGCTCTCTGGTGCAGCATCAAGGCGACCCTGCCAGGACTGATGATCTTGCTTGCCACGCGCACCAGCAGTCCGCCAGTCATCAAGCACGGTCTGCGGGATTTCGAATGCGGCATAGGGCCATGTCAGCAGATTTTGCATGGCTTTGCGGTCTTCTGCTCCGATGGCACCGAAGTGGGCGGCAGGTTTACCCTGTTTGGCAATAGAGCCGCGACCAATGATCGTGCGACAGGCGATCATGGATGGGCGCGGGTCTGACTTGGCGTCCAGAATGGCCTGCTCGATGGCGTCCGTGTCATGGCCATCGATTGACTGCACATGCCAGCCAGCTGCCGTGAAGCGAGCGATCTGGTCTTCCGATGTTGCGTGCGTGGTCTGGCCATCGATGGTCACCTTGTTGTCGTCAAACAGCATGACCAGCTTGCCCAGCCCCATATGGGCGGCAAAGGTGATAGCCTCCTGAGCGATGCCCTCCATCAGGCAGCCATCGCCAGCCATGACGTAGGTATAGTGATCAACGATCGTATCGCCATAGTCGGCGTTAAGCGTGCGTTCGGCAAGAGCCATGCCAACCGCGTTGGCTACGCCTTGTCCAAGTGGACCTGTGGTGACCTCGATGCCGCGCAGTTGCTCATATTCGGGATGCCCTGCGGTTTTGGCGCCGAGTTTGCGGAAATCCTTGATGTCATCAAGGGTAATGTCTGGGGAACCGGTGAGCCACAAAAGGGCATACATGAGCATGGACCCATGCCCAGCTGAAAGAACAAAGCGGTCACGATCGGGCCATTCCGGGTCGGCTGCATCATATTTCAGGATGCGGTCGAACAGAACGGCGGCTACATCTGCCATTCCCATTGGCATGCCGGGATGGCCGGACTGGGCAACTTCCACGGCGTCGACGGTCAGAAAGCGCAGGGCGCTGGCCATATCATGCAAGCGCCTGTCGGTCGGCTCAATGGGGGTGATGAGGGTAGTCATGTCTTACTCCATGATAAAAAAGGCCGAGTTTGAGCTTGCCTGCACTTGAGGGAGTTGCAGACATGCTGGAAAAACTCAGGTTGGGGCCGCCTCTGGACTGCGAGGATCAGAGGCAGCGGGCTTTGGGAATGGACTTACATAAGGCCAGCGAGACGCGGCAGATACAGCACCAGATCAGGGAAGAGACTGATCAGGGCCAGAACGCCGATTGAGATGAACAGGAAGGGCAGGATCTCGCGGGATATTGCCCCTATTCGGGTCTCGTTGGATGTAATGGCCGCGCCTGCAAACAGACATAAGCCATAGGGGGGCGTCATCAGGCCGATCATCAGATTGAAGACCATGATGACACCGAAGTGGATCGGATTGATACCCACGGCGGTGGCGATTGGCGTGAGGATTGGGCCGAGAATGAGAATGGCCGGTGCAGCGTCCATGAACATGCCCCACATCAGCAGGAAGACGTTGATGACAAGCAGAACCATCAGCGGGTCAACTGCATTCATGCGAATCCAGTCTGCGGCGATCTGCGGCAGATGGGCAACGGCCAGAATCCAGCCGAAAATGCCCGCGGTGCCGATGAGGAAGAAGATCGCAGCTGAATCTCGGGCCACCTTGGCGCCAATGACCAGCAGCTCTTTCGGGCCGACATTGCGATAGAGGAAGAAACCGAGCAGCAACGCATAGCCCACCGCGACAGAGGCCGCTTCTGTGGGCGTAAAGATACCGGACAGAATGCCCCCCATCAGAATAACGGGCATCAACAGGGCCGGGATCGAGGATTTGCAGATCTTGATGACTTCCTCGAGCATGTATTTGCCATGCGAAGAGCGATAGCCCCGGCGGCTGGCGATGAGCCAGACAACCAGCATCTGTGCCAGACCCAGCAAGACGCCGGGTAGGGCCCCACCAACCAGTAAAGCCCCGGTGGAAACCTGTGCCACTGAGGCAAAGATGACCATGGGGATGGAAGGAGGAATGATGGGGCCCTGTACGGAGGAAGCCACGGTAACCGCAGCGGAGAAGCCCTCAGAATAGCCATTTTTCTTCATGGCGGGAATGAGAACCGAGCCCAGACCCGCCACGTCTGCCAGCGCCGAGCCGGAGCATCCACCAAACAGCATAGAAGCAACCACATTCACCTGCGCCAGCCCACCTCGCATGCGCCCGACAAGCAGGTTGGCCAGAGACACGATGTTATCGGTGATGCGGCAAGCGGACATGACATGCCCTGCCATGACGAACAGAGGCACTGCCAGCAAAACAAAGCTGTCAATCGAGGTGAAAAACTGATGAATGACCGTCCGCATGGATTGCTCGGAAACCATGAAATAAACCAGCGAAGCGATGCCGGTTGTAAAGCTCAGAGGCACGCCCAGAATGGCAAGTAGGCCAAAAACCACCAACATGAGGGAAAAGGCGAAGGTCATTTTTGTGTCTCCGAAATGGGATCATCGTCACTGACGAGAAATTCCGGTTCGAGAATCCAGCTCCTGTGAAAGAAGAGGATATTGATCGAATCCAGGATCAGGTAGAGCAGAACGAAGCAGGCACCGAATGGAATGGCCAGAAACGGCCAGAAGAAGGATATCTGAAGGCCCGGCGTCATCATCCATTCATTGGCGAGGGCATAGCCCCAGCCGATATAGATCAGATAGATAAAGAAGACCGCCACGGGCAGGCGCAGAACAAAGTCATACCATATGGCATGTTTGCGTGGGATCATCGCGATGACAATCATCAGGCGAGGGTGGGCATAGTGCCTGTAGGCAGTCGCCGCTCCGACGCTGGTCACATAAATCATCAGATATTTGGCAGCTTCTTCGGCCCAATAGAGCGGCATAGCGAGAAAATAGCGCATGCACACCTGCAGCAGCAGCACGAAGAAAATACCGAAAACCAATAGGGCGAGAAAGGCATTCAGAACCATATTGACGGCATCTAACGTCTTCTCGATCTTGTTTGGGGACGTAGTGGGGTTTTGCATTTCCAGTCCTCGGACCATAGGAAAAAGCAGGCGGGAAGCGCCTTGATGCTCCCCGCCATGGGTTAGCGGATCAGTAAACCAATTCCTGATAGCTATCCTGAATGCGTGCGATTTCGTCCTGAACCATCTTCAGAACTTCTGCACCGCCATCAACATTCTTTTCAAACCAGGCAAAGGCCGCTGGCTGGAATGCCTTTTTGAACTCTTCGATCTCGGCAGCTGTCGGCTGGTAGATTTCAACGCCGTGATCCTGAAGCCATTTGCCATCGATGATGTCCTTGAGCGGAGCAAGGGCTTCAGCTCCGGCCTGCGCTTCGTTGCCAGCCTTCATGATGGCAACCTGAATGTCTTTTGGTAGGCTGTTGAACCATTCGACGTTGAAAGTGACGGCGCCAACCAGATGAACATGCTTGTCCAGAGTGATATATTTCTGCACTTCGTGGAAGTTCATCGCACGGATGGTTGCCAGCGGATTTTCCTGCCCATCAACAACGCCGGTCTGCAGGGACGTATAAACTTCGAGCCAGGGCACCGGAGTTGCCTGTGCGCCAGCTGCATTGAACATTTCGATATGTGGGCGAACCTGCATGGTGCGCAGTTTGACACCCTTGAGATCTGCTACAGTGTGAACTGGCTTTTTAGCAGTCGAAATCTGACGATAGGCCTGCGGGCTGAAGAACAGGATACCGACGCCGGTTTTCTCTTCCAGCTCTTTGAGTATCTTTTTCATCACAGGGTTTTCGCGGGTATAGAGCTTTTGCGCCACGGCCATGTCAGGCATGACATAGGGCAGGTCTGTGAAGGTGATCTTCGGGAACAGGTTGGACATCACGCCCATGGCCAGTTCGCTGCCCTGCAATTCACCGGATTTCACCTGTTGCAGGCCGGAGAGCTGATCGCCCAGCTGCCCGTCCGGGAAAACCTGAACATCCACTTTCCCGTCTGTATAGAGTTCGACCTTCTGTTCGAAAATCGCCAGAGATGCTGATGCCGGCAGAGCCATAGGATCGGCCGGTGTGCCGCTGGCAATCTTCATGACATAGTCAGCTGCGAAAGCTGCATTGGCACTCATGGCGAGTGCCATGGCTGTGCATGTAACAAGAGCCTTGAATTTCATGTAAACCTCCCTGTGCCCAACCCTCCCGTCGGGCACGATTGCATCAAGGGGATGCATTCTAATACGATAGAAAATGGAACATATATTCTATCTGGGAGCAATATGAAATCTTTGATCTTAAACTAAAGTCATATGTTCTCTTTCACAACTGACGCAGGATTCAGCCGTGTTCCCACGGAGACCGAAAGTGCAGCGGCCAGACAGAACGTTGCCGAATATGTGCGGAAACCGCCGACATCTTCTTCAACCACCTCAAGGCTGACATCGGCAAGTCCGGACAAGGGACTGAGCGGCGTATCCGTGATTGCGACAATCTTGGCCCCATCGCCTTTAGCCTTTTCAGCCACTTGCACGACTTCAGGCGTGTAAGGCTCGAAGGAGATGAGCAACAGGACTTCGTTAGGGCGGAAACGGCCGGGGATCTTTATGGAGCCGACATCACTGTGAAGGATGACACGATGGTCAAATTGTCCCAGAACATAGGCAAGATAACTGGCTACCGGGAATGCCCGCTTTTGCCCGATGACATGCATTTCAGGCATGGAACAAATGATTTCTGTTGCTTTTTCAATGGATTGAGGATCCATTTTGCTCATAAGACGTTCAATGGAGGCAATGGATGAATCGCAGAAATCTACGAAGAGAAGGTCTGTTTCCGTCTCCCCACGCTGGCGTAGAGTGTTGATCCGGTAGCGATAGGGCGGGCGCTGTTGGGTAGCCTGACGCCGGAACAGTTGCTGCAAATCGGAATATCCCTGCATGCCCATAGCCTGAGCAAAGCGAATGAAGGCGGAAGGGGCAATGCCGGATTCCTGGGACGCTTGGGCGACGGTCAGAAAAGCCATGGCATCGCCCTTGCGCAAGACAAAGCTCGCGCAATCCTGCAATCGTTTCGGCAAACCATCCTTGATTGCCGAGATTTTTTTCTCAAACTCTGCGACGGAAGTTGGGCTGGAGGAGTCGGTCATCGCATCTTGCTTTCATCTTGAGTGAATAGGCTTGCATTCTTGGAATTGTTCGACACTATAGAAGCTGTTTCATTTTTGGAATAGAAATTTCATTCTATTTGAGACACCCTGTTCAAAGTTTGATACATTCTGTTTATAGAACAAAAATTTCTAAAATTTCTCTTTTAGAATTTATATTTCATTGCTAGGCTCAGGTCAACTCGTCCACAACGGGAGGACACAATAGGTGAGCGATGCAAAAGACACTTGATCTAATAACAATTGGACGCAGCTCGGTGGATCTGTACGGAAGTCAGGTCGGCGGTAGACTGGAAGATATGCGGTCCTTTGAGAAATATATCGGAGGGAGCCCCACCAACATGGCCGCAGGTACGGCCAAGCTAGGCGTTCGCTCTGCGGTTATTACCCGGGTGGGTGACGAGCATATGGGACGCTTCATAAGGGAGGAGTTGCAGTCTCTGGGCGTCGATACGCGCGGTGTGAAAACCGATCCGGAGCGTTTGACGGCACTGGCTATTCTCGGCATCAGGGATAAGGAGCAGTTTCCCCTTATCTTTTATCGCGAGAATTGTGCCGACATGGCTTTGTGCGAAGAAGATATTGATCCGGATTTCATCGCTGAGGCGCGCTGTGTCACCGTGACCGGCACCCATTTGAGCCATCCTCGCACCAAGGCGGCGGTGCTCAAGGCGCTGAGGCTTGCGAAAGAAAATGGAGCCAAAACGGCGCTGGATATTGACTACCGCCCCAATCTCTGGGGGCTTTCCGGGCATGGAGATGGGGAAAACCGCTTTATCGCTTCCGAAGAGGTCACGCGTCAGCTTCAGGAAACCCTGTCCCTGTTCGATCTGATTGTTGGCACAGAAGAAGAATTCCATATTGCGGGCGGAACGACAGTCACGCTCGATGCCCTCAAGATTGTGCGCGAGGTGAGCGAAGCGACCCTTGTGTGCAAACGAGGCCCCATGGGTGCAACTGCCTTTACCGGCTCCATTCCCGACGCGCTCGATGATGGTGAGTCAGGCCCCGGATTTCCCATCGAAGTATTCAATGTGCTCGGCGCAGGGGATGGCTTCATGTCCGGGCTCTTGAAGGGGTGGCTTGATGGTACGGACTGGGTCACGGCTCTGACCTACGCCAACGCTTGTGGCGCCTTTGCCGTCAGTCGCCATGGCTGCACGCCTGCTTATCCTTCCTGGGAAGAATTACAATTCTTCTTGCAACGCGGCGTCAAGACGCCCGCCTTGCGCAAGGACAATGAGCTGGAGCAAATTCACTGGTCGACCAATCGCCACAAGGCCTGGCCGGATGTGCGGATTTTCGCTTTTGATCATCGTATCCAGCTTGAGCGCATGTGCGATGAGCTTGATGTGCCACGGGAGCATATTGGTGCTTTCAAGAAGCTCTGCCTTGAGGCGACCATGCAGGTTTCCGAAGGGCGAGATGGCTATGGCATCCTGTGTGACAATCGGGTCGGGCAGGAAGCGCTGCATGCCGCAGCTGACAAGGGGCTTTGGATCGGACGTCCGGTTGAGTTTCCGGCATCCTGTCCACTTGCCTTCGAAGAGGAACTTGGTCCTGATTGTGGTGGCCTCAAGGAATGGCCCCAGAACCATATCGTCAAGGTGCTCTGCTACTGTCATCCGGATGATGAGATAGCCTTGCGCGATCAGCAGGAAGCCACATTGCTGAAACTGGCTGCTGCAGCGCGCAACAACCGGCTTGATCTGCTGGTCGAACTGATTACCTCTCCGGTCGGCCCTGTCGATGATATGTCGGCAGCCAAGCTGATCAATCGTCTTTATGAAATCGGTATCTATCCGGATTGGTGGAAGCTTGAACCCATGAAGACCGATGCAGCCTGGCGGAATGCCTGTCAGGCGGTTGATGAGCATGATCCTCATTGTCGCGGCATCGTAGTCTTGGGATTGGCGTCGGACATGGACGCTCTTGGCCCGGCTCTCCGGATTGCCGCAGCCCATCCGCTGGTCAAGGGATTTGCCGTCGGGCGCACCATCATGAATGCAACGGCGCTGCAATGGTTTGGAGGCGAAGTGGATGACGCAACGGCGGTACGCCAGCTGACAGACAATTATCAAGCCCTTTGTACCCTATGGGATGAAGCTCGTTCTTCTGCCCTGAGGGCCAAGAATATCGCTAGTTAGGAGGAATGGAATGTCTTATGATTTGCATCGCAAGCCGCAGGGAGAGAGCGGCAAGATACATGATATCACGCCGGAAAGCGCTGGCTGGACCTATGTTGGCTTCGGTCTCTATGACTTGAAGCCGGGAGACACAGCGGCTGAAGCGACGGGGGATCGTGAAGTGATCCTTGTCATGCTGGAAGGCTATGCTGAAATTTCTGGCGCCGGGCAGGACTTCGGCAAGATCGGTAGCCGTGATAGTGTATTCGAACCGGTTGCCCCGCAGTCGGTCTATATCCCGAATGACAGTGACTGGTCGCTGGTTGCCGTGACCGATTGCAAGGTTGCTGTTTGTTCGGCTCCAGGCATGGGCGGCCATAAGGCACAGCTACTGGAAGCGCCAGAACGGGTGACAAAAGGCAAGGGAGCCAACACCCGACATATCTTCCCGATTGCCATGGAAGATTATGATGTTGCCGACAGTCTGCTCGTGACCGAATGCGTCACGCCTTCTGGCCACTGGTCTTCTTATCCGCCGCATCGTCATGATAGCGACAATTTCCCGTCCATCACGCATCTGGAAGAAAGCTATTATCATCGCCTGAACCCGGCCAAGGGCTATGCACACCAGCGCGTTTACAATGATAGTGGCTCTATGGACGAGACCTTCACGGTGCATGATGGCGAAGTGGTTCTGGTGCCCGAAGGCTACCATCCCTGCGGAGCGCCTTACGGCTATGACCTTTATTATCTCAATGTGATGGCTGGGCCTCTGCGCAAATGGCGTTTCCAGAACCATCCCGATCATGACTGGATCGCACAACGCGACGCCTGATCCGTCTTATTTAGAGTTCATGTGGCGCGGCCCTTTTGAGTCGCGTCACATTGCTTTGTGTGAGACCGAAGGAAGAACGTCTGTCGAATGACAACTTATGCTGCGCCTATCCCAAGAGAGGCATAAGCTCCAGAAGGCCGCGCACAAACAGGATACAGGAGAGCGCAAACAACATGATCTGGATGACGCGCATATAGATCGCCTGAGGCAAGATTTGGGTCAGGTAGCGCCCAACCAATGTGCCGATAATACCCGTTGCGGCCAGTGCCAGAATGAGCTTCCAGTTAAGACCATCCAACTGTCCTATGGCATAATAAGCGGGTAGTTTCACCAGATTGCCGACAGCAAAGGCAATAGCGATGGTGCCCGCAAATTGCAGCTTGGGCAGTTTCTGCGGCAGCAGATAGGCCTGCGATGGTGGCGCTCCGGAATGGGTGATGAAACTGGCGATGCCTGTAAGTGTTCCCCAAAAGATACCGGGAAGAATTTTGGCCTCAACCTTTTCCTGCTGTCCACGCTTCAACCATGCTCTGGCGCAATGCCAGAGGCCGATGCTGCCGGTAAAGACCAGCAACGCCGCTTCAGGAGTGTAAGGGGTGATGATGGTTGCGATGGCGATGCCAAACAGAAGCGACGGCGTCAGAATATAGAGATTTCGCCGCGAAAAATCTCTCCGGTAAAGCCACACCCCAATCCAGTCTGTAACAATATAGACCGGCAACAGCGTTGCGGCGGCTTTAACAGGGCTCATCATGAGAGCCAACATCGGCACGGCAATGGCTGCAGCGGACGCCAATCCCCCTTTGGACAGGCCAACAACGAAGGCCGCTATGAGCAATAGAATAGAGTCGGTCATGGCAAAGGAAGATCTGGAAAGGTGTGAAGTGATTGTGTCTCGTAGCCTCATGCCAAATACTGGTAGACCAGAGCCTGCAAAATGCAGCAAGGCTCGCCACAAGGTCAATGCAGCTTGAGGACATCGGGGCTTCTTCTCCTTTTAAACTGCGAACGGGGGCATGTCTTCATCGGATCTCTTAAAAGGGGCTGTTTTGGGCCGCCTTTCCACTTGCACCGCGCGGTATTCATGACAATCTTTGCCTATACGTTTCGTTTATGAAGGGGCATGGCCCTTCATAAAAAGATATTTTTATAAAAGGCCAGCCAGCCAACGCCTGACGATTGTCGCCTCTTCATCAGAAACGCCTGAAAGCAGATCCTTCTCGAGCGCATATACGCGGTCCTTTGCGGCGCGCAGCACTTCATGGCCAAGTGCAGTGAGCTCTATATGCTGCTTTCTGCCATGAACCGCATGGGGGCTGCGCGTGATCAACCCCGATTTCGACAGGTTGCTCACAATCACGCTCATGGTCTGCGGCGTGAGGAAGGCCAATCGCGCCAGATCTGCACTGGAATGCTCCGGATAGGCTTCCAGCATGACCAATGCCGAGAATTGCGGTTGGGTTAGTGGCAGATTGGCAAGGGCGCTTTCCACCCGATAGCGATAAGCGTTCGCTGCCTGCCTGAGCAGATAGCCCAGATAGCCGCTGTCACCGCGCTTGCCTTCTCCTACTTCGGGCAGGGGAGTTTGTTTTGGACTCTTGATCATTATAAGAACTCTGATATTAATGTTAGAGTTCTTATAATATTACCCAGCCAGACCAAAGGTGACAAGATGAATGCACTCTCTGCTCCAACAGATTTCGCTTTTTCCTATATAGACTTTCAAAGGCAGGCGCCTGCGGCTCATGATGCCCTGATTGCCATGAGCAAGTCAGTGGATGCATCCGGCCTTGAAAAGTCTCTCACGGAGCTTGCCAAGATCCGCATTTCACAGATGAATGGCTGTGGCTTCTGCACAGAGCTTCATTTGCGAACAGCTCGGCAGATAGGAGTGAGTGAAGACAAGCTGGATCTTCTTGCTGTCTGGCGAGATTCTGCTGTGTATGATGAGCGTGAACGCGCAGGCCTATTCTGGGCCGAGCATGTCACACTGTCTCCTGTTGCCCCGGTGCCAGAGGCCGAGATGGGCGCCATCAGGGCGGTTTTTAGCGACGGAGAACTTGTTCAGCTCACGATTGCTATTGCAAATATCAACGCCTGGAACCGCATCGCTGGTGCCTTGCATTTTTCAGCTGCTAAACTATCCCGCGAATAGATCATAGGAGGGATTGGTAATGGTGCAGAAAGAAAGTATCGGATTTATCGGGCTCGGAACCATGGGGACGCCAATGGCGCTCAAGCTGCTTGAAGCGGGAACACGCCTCATCGTTTGGAATCGGACGCCAACACGCTGCCATCCATTAAGCGATGCGGGTGCCAGTGTTGCCTCTGATGTTCAAGACGTGTTTGCCCAATGCCAGACTTTGCTGTTGATGCTTGCCGATGAAGCTGCAATCGATGCTGTCTTGTCGCGAAACACAACCCAATTCGCCTCTTTGGTTGCAGGAAAGACCATTGTTTCCTTGGGAACAGTGCCTGCCGACTATTCTGCATTGCTATCCAGAGACGTTTGCGAGGCGAGCGGGCGATATGTCGAGGCTCCTGTTTCCGGGTCCAGAAAACCAGCCGAACAGGGACACCTTGTCGGCCTGCTGGCCGGTATGAGCGAAGACCTGAAAACGGTTCGATCGCTCCTGTCCCCATGTTGCAAGGATATTTTTGAATGTGGTGAGGTGCCGCGGGCTCTCAACATGAAGATCGCGGTGAACAGCTATTTGATCACGCTGGTCACCGGCTTGGTCGAAGCGTGGAATCTGGCAGAACAGAATAATCTTGATATGGCGTTATTCACCAATATTCTCAATGCGGGACCCATGGCAAGCGAGGTTTCCAAAGTCAAGCTTGCCAAGCTGCTTGCCGGAGATTTCTCCCGACAGGCCGGCATCGCCGATGTCTTTAAGAACTGCCGCCTTGTGGTCGAAAATGCCAACTCTGCCGAGGCCCCATCACCTCTAATGGATATATGTTTGAAGCTATATCAAGAAACGGACCATATGGCGCTGGAAGAAGATGACATGATCGCCGTATTGGGAGCTATAAACAGACAGGTGCAGTCATAAGATGTGAAAAGGGGCTTTGGTAGTGGCCAAAACCCCTCGTATTTTGCTTAGTGGCGCCCGCGGAATGGCTCTGTTTTGAGCCAGTCGAACATCTGAGCAATCGTGGTCGGTATATTACGCATTGTTACACCCAGACTATCCCTTCGCGTAAAGTCAAAGCGTGTCGGCTCTTCGGGCTCGCCCTCTAGAGGCTTGGGTATGGCCGATGCTGGTGCATGCTTGGCAAATTCGGCGTAGAGATCCCGCCATGGCCAACTGTCATAAACCGCGAAGTAGCGTCCAGAAGCATCCGGTTTCTCATAGGCGGCCAAAAACAGCGCGGCAACATCTTCGATATGGCTAAGGGACATGGAGCCCGCCGGAGTTTCCTTGTGCAAGACCTGCTCGCCCTTGTTAAGGCCGACAATGAGGTGATGACTATCCCCCTCCAGATGCTGAGGCAGGATGACGGGGCCAAGCATCATGGTTGGAATGATGATGCTGAGACGCATCCCGTGGGCATCGCAAAAGTCCTTGGCGGCAGTTTCCATGACGATTTTTTCTGCCGCTGTGAATTTGCCCGCACTCATCTGAAACTCTGCATCAGAAACGGCATTCTCTTCGGTTTTGATAGCAACCGGCTCCGGCGGATTGGTGCTCGACGTGGAGGAGCAGAGAATGACTGTCTTTATGTCTTTTCTCGCTGCTGCCTCAAGCACATTAAGGCAGCCATCTTTAACAGGCTTAACAATCTCGTCATAGCCTCTTTGCCTGTCCAGATCTTTGGCTGGCGTGCCGTCTCTCCCCTTGTAGATGGGGGGGAAGCAGGCAATGAAAACAGCATCTGCATCTTCAAGGGCGGCGTCAAAGCTTTCGCTTTGTGCCGTATCGGCAGAAAACAGCGTCAACCTCTCCGCCGCGCCCGGTAGCGTCATCAGATAAGGGCGTTTGCTTTCGTCATTGGCATCGCGCATGGTACCATTGACGCGATAACCCTTGGCCAGAGCTGCCTTGACGATATTTGAGCCGACAAGGCCGCTCGCTCCTGCCACGCAAAGCGTTTTGGGATTGTTCATTGTCTTCTCCTTCCCCTGATCTTGTGTCTGAGCTTTTGCCAAGGCCAAAGCATCAGACGAGTGTTTATGCATAGCCTATAGCAAGAGTGGCAACCGTCAACCGGCATGATGTCGCCATGCGCGAGACGGCTGCTTGCCTTTTTAAATGAATGAGTTCGAGCCTGTTCAGGCCGTTCTCGGTGGCTCGCTGAGGCGATCTGCCAGCATTCTTTGATAACGCTTCAGGTCATCCGGCCCGGCTCCTGCCGCACCAAGAAAAGCCAGCGGTTCAGAAAAGGTCATGCCGGTATAGCGGGCGCTGGCCTGAAGAGGCGTGAGCACTTGCTCGATCGTAAAGCCAAGGCGGCCGTCCGGCTGATAGGCATCCGGCCCACCTGCCGTCGTAGTAACCACCAGCAGTTCCACACCTCGAAGCTCTGAAGGGGCACCGATCCACCAGATTTCGTTCATATAGGCCTTGAGCATCGGGGTGAGATTGAACCAGTGAATGGGAAACATCATCACGATCCGGCCAACCTGCTGATACAGCTTGCGTTCAGCGGTCCGGTCAAAGCTCCACATGTCATCACCATGGATGCTTTCCAGATTCTTGAAGATGGAACCCTCTGCCTGTTCAGCAACTTCCCAAAGGGCCTTGTTGACCAAGGACCGCTCAGGATAGGGGTGGGAGGCCAAAATCAACGTGTGCTCATCGCCACGGATCACGGGCCCCTTGGCCTGTGTCTGCGCTTGGGCTTTCTCGCTGGTGGCGATTGAGGTAAAGGCAGAGCCAAGCGCAAGCCCGGCTCCGGCTTTCACCAAAGTGCGGCGATCAAGACTGTTGGGGCTGGCTTGGTCGGAAGGGGGCGTCGGCGTATCACTTTTGCGTGGCATGGGCGCTCCTTTCTCAGGGCTGGCTGCTAGGATATCACTTGAGAACCAGCCGACAGACCAACATGGCCTCAAGCTCCGGCTTCAGATCCTCCTATATAGAGATATTCCCTGCGCCAGCCGTAACTAGATCAGCGAAGCCGCTGACAGTCATGAGCCAGGATCATAAAAGCTTGAGATGCGGTTAGCTGCTTGACAGGGTCTTCAAAAGGCTGATGCGCTGCATGCGGCCCCGCCTGACATGACGGCGGGCAGCCTCTTCAGCCGCCGTCGTATTGCCATCCTCGATAGCCTGATAGATTTCCTCATGGTCCTGCAGTGACCATGTATTGTAATCGTAGCGCCCTTGCGTCGTGCCCCGGATCATGCCTGCCGAAACCAGAAGAATTTCGGCGCTGCGTAGCAAATAGCGGTTGCTGGCAATTTTGTATACGCAACGGTGAAAGCGGTCGTTGATATCCAGGAAATCGGTCTCATCGGTGGCGCCTCGGCGCTGTTCATCCAGAATGCTGCGCAATTCGATGAGATCCTTGGTGTTGGCCTTTTTCGCCGCCAGCTTGGCCGCAAGACATTCCACGGCCTCGCGCATGTCGTAAATTTCCTCTGCGCGTTCGATATCAATCTCAGCCACAACGATTCGGCCACTTTCCACCGTGGTCAGAAATCCCTCATTCAGCAGGCGGCGAATGGCCTCCCGTGCAGGGGTTCTGCTGACCTGGAACCGGTCGCAGATATCAGCCTCACTGACGCGTTGGCCTGAAGTGAATGCTCCATCTCGCAGCAATTCGCGCATTTTTGCATACACTTGATCGCTTAATGGAAGGTCCGCAATGTCCTGCTGAATTGGCATGACGAGAAAACTCCTACAATTTCAGTCGGATATTAGATATAGCCTGACACTCTGAGATTGTAAATGTATTTTGTATTTGACATTATCATAATATTTGTATACGAAAAAAGCAATTAAGTTATTAAATGGATACAGTAGCAATGAGCTCTGAAATGCAAAAAATATTGGTCACGCGCAGCCGCATTGACAGCTCTGCTGTGGACCTGCTCAAGGAAAACGGCTTTGAATGCGTGTTTTCTCCTCCCTATGCCAAGCCTGAAGAAGTGGTTGAAACGGCGAAAAGCAACAATGTATGCGCGATCATGGTGTCTCAGGGCAAGATTACGGATGCCGTGATCAAGGCCTCTGGTTCCGTCAAGGTCATCGCCAAGCATGGCAGCGGCGTGAACAATATCAATCTGGCCGCCGCCGAAAAACTCGGTATTCCTGTATACAGAGCCGCCGGAGCCAATGCGCGGGCCGTGGCCGAGCACGCCATTTCACTCATCATAGCGCTACGCAAGTCATTGCCTTATCTTGATGAAGCAACCAAGGGCGGTAACTGGCTCAAGGGGTCTTTCATCGGCAAGGACTTTGCCGATACCAAACTGGGCCTCATTGGCTTTGGTGCTATTGGCCGCGAAGTGGCTGGTATGGCCATGGCGCTGGGCATGAAAGTCTCCGCATTTGATCCGGCTTTGTTGGCCAATGGCGGTGCGGCATGCCCGGAAGGCGTGGAAGCGGTCGCCGATATGGATGCCATTGCCACCAAGTGCGATGTCATCTCTCTGCATTGTCCACTGGTTCCTGCCACCAAGCATCTGGTCAATCGAGCCTTTCTGGAAAAGATGCCATCCCACGGTGCCATCGTGAACACCGCTCGGGGCGGCATGATCGACGAAGACGCGCTGGCCGAAGCGCTGGAGAAAGGCGTCATTGCAGGAGCTGGCGTGGATAGCTTCGAGCAGGAGCCTCCTGCTGCTGACTCCAAGCTTTTCAAGGCTCCCAATCTTATCGTGACCCCCCATGCTGCCGGTCTCACCCCCGGAGCCGAACGCAACATGGCGACGATGGCTGCTCGTTTCATTATTGACCATTTTGAAGGTCGGGAAATAAATCCCGCCTTTCTGGCAACTTCCGCCGCGCTCGGCGGTCTGCAAGAATAGGAGAAAACATGGCTGAAGGTTTCAGAATCAAGGAAAGTTGGGACCGGGTAAATCCGGATCTGATCGCCCGCGCTGCCAAACTGCCTGTATCCAACATTAGTGACGTCATGAACCGCCACACAGGGGCTCCTGCCAGCATGCGCCCCCGGCATCGTCAAGGCGTCCTCGCTGGCCCGGCCCTGACGGTCAGTGTTCGTCCAGGAGACAATCTGATGCTGCACAAAGCCCTCGTTATGGCGCAGCCGGGTGATGTAATCGTCGTAGACGCCGGTGGCGCTCTGGACAATGCCATCATGGGTGAGCTGATGCTTGCGCGCGGTGTCGTTTCCAAGATTGCCGGTGTGGCTATCTGGGGAGCAATCCGTGACCTCGACAGCATCTGCAAGCAGGATGTACCCGTTTTCTCGAGCGGCATCAGCCATCGTGGCCCTTACAAGGATGGTCCGGGAGAAATCGGATTTCCCATTGCACTTGGCAATATGACCGTCAATCCGGGCGATTTGATTGTCGGTGATTGGGACGGTCTTGTCTGCCTGCCCAAGGATAGCGCCGCAGAAATTCTCGACCGTGCTGACAAGAAGCACGCAGGCGAAGAACGTCAATATCAGACGACCATTGAAGGCAAATATAATGGTGACTGGATTGATAAAAACCTCAAGGAGCTTGGGTGCGAATTCATCGCATAGTGCCCCAAGGTTTCAATAACCCCGCAAACTATTTCATCGATATATCAGGGAGGAACCTAATCGATGTTTTTCAAACCCTTAAAAACAGCCGTTGTTTTCTCGGCACTTGTTGCTGCCGCAGTTCTGCCTGTCAAGGCCGAGGACTTCCCGACCCGAGGTCTCGAATTCATCGCTGGTTATGGCCCCGGTGGCGGGCATGATACCATGCTGCGGTCCATGGCCAAGGTCATTCGCGATACCAATCTCATTGACGCATCCATCAATGTCGTGAACAAACCTGGTGGTGGGGGAGCCACATCTCTTGGCTATCTCGCCAGCCACGAAGGAGATGGCCATTATCTCATGGCAGCCACCTCATCCTTCATCACCACGCCTTTGACGGCAGATGTTGGTCTGAACTACAAGGATTTCACTCCGATCGCTCGTTTGGGTATCGACCCGACCTTGCTGGTTGTTCCTGCGTCCTCCGACATCAAGACCCTTGATGACATCAAAAATGCTGGCCGTGTGCTCAACGTTGCTGGTGGTGGTCGTGGCCAGATCGAACATATTGCAACGATCATGGTATCCGACGCTCTTGGCGTGAAACTGAACTTCGTGCCATTCCAGGGCGATGGTGAAGTCGCCAGTGCGCTGCTTGGTCGTCAGGTCGATTTCGCCATGATCAACCCGGGTGCCGTATCCGAGTTTATCAAGAGCGGTCGCATGAATGCCATTGCCATCTCCACCGAGCATCGCGCAGACATGTTCCCGGATGTTCCGACCTTCAAGGAGCAGGGCTATGATGTGGTCGCCTCGGTCTTCCGTGGAGTGGTTGCTGCCAAGAATATTCCGTTAGAAGCCAAGGCTTATCTGTCTGAAATGATAGAACGTCTGCAGGAAACTCCGGAATGGACCGAACAGTATCTCAAACCAAACGGGATCATTCCTGGTTATCTCGATGCGGATGCTTTTGCTGCCTATCTGGAAAAGACCAACAGCGTCTATGAAACCAACCTGTCCAATCTTGGTCTCCTGAAAAAGAACTGATGGGCACCATGAAAACTGCAGAAATTACATTTCTGGCAATTCTGGCGGCTTTTGCCGCCAGTCTTGCGATCGGTTCGCTCGATCTCAAATATGCCGACGAATTCTCCTTCGGCCCCGGTTTTGTGCCGTTGAATGTTGGTGTGCTGATCGTCATCTGCTGCGCTTTGCAGGCTCTGCGGAGCCTTGCCAAAAGCCGGAAGGAAGCGGCTGAATCTGGAGACAGGCAAGAACATGAGGACACGTCCCCCAATATCGCCGGTCTTCTGATCACCACGGCCATCATAGTTCTTGGTGTTGCTGCCATGGCGCTTGGCTCTGTGCTCGCACCCATCTTTGCCATTATCTTCCTGCTGTCCTGGCGCGTCGCGCACCATCCGATCACATCGTCACTATTTGTCGGCGCCACCACGACCGCCGCCATCTATGTCATCTTTGCCATTTGGCTGAATCTGCCGGTGCTTTGAGCCGCAGCAAACAATTCACGGGACGAAACGCATGCTGGATTCGTTATCTCACCTGATGGTGGCGTTCAATCAGGTCGCCACGCCGGAAAACCTGCTGCTCATCTTTGTGGCAGGCTTGATCGGCACGCTTGTTGGTGCCTTGCCGGGCCTCGGGCCATCGGCGGGTATTGCCCTCATGATGCCATTGACCTTCGGCATGAGCCCGATCTCGGGCCTTTCCCTGCTGACAGGCGTTTATATGGGCACCATGTATGGCGGGCGCTTGACCGCCATTCTCATCAACACCCCAGGCGACGCCCCCGCCATTGTGACGGCCATGGAAGGCTATCCCATGATGCAACGGGGAAAAGGCGGACAAGCGCTCGGCATCTCGGCCATTGCCTCCTTTGTCGGCGGCATTTTTGGTCTGCTGATGCTGATCTTCTTTGCGCCGATCATCGCCGAATATGCCATCTTCCTTGGCCCTCCGGAATATTTCATGCTGATGCTGCTCGGCCTGAGCATGATCATCGTGCTGGCCGGCTCCGATCCGCTCAAGGCACTGATCGCCACGCTGGTCGGGGTTCTGCTCAGCACCATCGGCAGTGATTATGTCTCGGGCAATGTGCGCTTTGCCGTTGTACCTGAACTGATCGAAGGGGTGGACTTCGTTGCTGTCATCATTGGCCTGTTCGGTATCGGCGAAGTGCTGGTCAATGTCGAAGAACGCATTCGCCTGAATATGGGCAAGCCCAAATTCAAATTCAGCGAATTCATTCCCGGACTGGCTGAACTGCGCCATATCAGCTTGCCCACCCTGCGTGGCTCGGTGATCGGTACCGGCATCGGCGTGTTGCCCGGCGCGGGCGCGACCATCGCAACCTTCATCGCCTATATCACGGAGAAAAAGCTCTCCAAACAGCCTGAGAATTTTGGCAAAGGGGCGTCCGAAGGTCTGGCCAGCCCTGAAGCGGCCAACAATGCGGCTGTTCCCGGCTCGCTGATCCCTCTTCTGACTCTTGGTATTCCGGGCTCAGGCGGCACGGCCATCATGCTGGGGGCGTTGATCATGTTCGGCCTCAACCCCGGTCCGATGCTGATGATCCAGTCAGCCGATATTGTCTGGGGCACCATCGCGGGTCTGACCATTGCCAACCTGTTCCTGCTGGGCTCGAACATTCTGCTGATCCCGGTCTTTGTGAACGCTCTGCGTCTTATTCAGAACCATCTGAACGCCATCGTTGTCGCCTTCTGTCTGGTGGGGGCCTTCTCCATCAACTATGGCACCTTCGATGTCTGGGTAACCGTGGTGTTCGGGGTCATCGGCTATCTGATGAAGCGCGCCAACTATCCAACCGGCCCGTTCATTCTGGCTCTGGTGTTGGCTCCGCTGGCCGAGAATTATCTGCGTCAGTCCATCATGTTGGGGCAGGGGTCTTGGGGTATCTTCGTGCAAAAGCCGCTCACGATGACCTTTACCATTCTGGTGCTCGGGGTCGTTCTGTTCGGTCTCGCCAAGGCGCCAATCACCAGCTATGTCAACAAACGGCGCAATCAGGCAGCATAAAGACCACCTGTCTTGCAGAAGCACGAAATGGCCAGCTCATCGGGTTGGCCATTTTTTATTGGGGCGGCAAATTTTACGGGCTTGGTAAAAAGCTTGCTCCGGTTTCTTTGCTCTTGGGCTGGGCTGCGTCGTTCGCACTAGCCGCCCGTTGCCGCCATGGCCCTGTCAACGGGTGCTGACGTTTCATTGAAATTATGCTGCCACGGCTTGAGAGCGATGGATTGGCGGATCAGTTCCATCAACCCGTCATCCGAGATGCCCTCGCGCAAAGGGGCCTTGAGATCTACCGAATGGCTGTTGCCAAGGCACATGTAGAGGGTGCCGTTCGCTCCGAGCCGCACTCTGTTGCAGGAGGCGCAGAAATGGCGGGACAGGGGCGTGATGAGGCCGATTTTTGTTTGCGTGCCGACGATGCGCAAGTAACGGGCAGGACCGCCGCCAGAGGCAATGTCATCCACCAGTGTGAAATGCTGCTCCAGTTGTTGCCGCACCACTTCGAGCGGCACATAGCGCGACACGGCGTCGCTTCCACCAGCCCCCATGGGCATGGTTTCGATATAGCGCAAGGTGAAGCCTTGCGCCGCGCACCAGCGAGCCATGGCGACCACTTCGTCGTCATTGATGCCCTTCATCACCAGCATGTTGATCTTGATGGGGGAAAAACCAACCGCGCGCGCTTTTTCAAGCCCTCGCAACACCTTGGCGAGATCGCCCCCATGGGTGATGCGCGAAAAACGCTCGGCATCAAGGCTATCGAGCGACACATTCAGCCGACTGACACCCGCCTCGAACAGGGCGTCTGCCTGGCGCTCAAGCAACAACGCATTCGTTGTCATGGAAAGATCGTCAATGCCGGGCAGGGCATGAAGCCGCGCAGCCAAACCCGCAACGCCTTTGCGCACCAGCGGTTCGCCCCCCGTAAGGCGCACCCGATGCACCCCCAGTTTGGCAAATGCTGCCATGATCCGCTCGATTTCATCAAGCCCAAGGCGACTGCTCGAGGGCGCAAAATTTGAACTGCCAGCAGGTAGGCAATAGAAACAACGCAGGTTGCACCGGTCCGTCAGGGACAGGCGGACATAGTCGATCTTGCGTCCATAGGGATCGATAAAGGACATGGCGCTTTTCCTTTTTCTGCTTGGCAAAAGGGCAAAAAGGCTGCCGGAGAAGACTCCGACAGCCAAGGTTAAGGGAGGAGATGCATCAAGCAAGTTTCTCGATTTTCGCAGGCAGCCCCTGACGCACGGCAGCCCCCGAGATCGGATCCACCCAGACGCCGGGCTTGGAGCGCGTCGGGTCGATCAGGCCCAGATCATTTTGCAACACGCCGCTTGCTTGCTTCGGATCTGCTGCCATGGTGACCCCGTCGACGGTAATGTCAGCGGCCCCGAAGCGGCGATGGCCAAAGCCATGCTCGATGGCAACCGTGCCCGACACCACCCCGTCGCGCACGACGGCCACGCTCTCGATGCTGCCACCCGGTGTGGTGAGGCGCACCCTGTCACCGGTCGTGATGCCATGGCTTTCCGCCACATCGCGACCGATATTGAGTGTGTTGGTCGCAACGATCCTCAGAAGTGTCTTGGCCCCGACGGAGTAGGAATTCTGCAATGGCGATTTGAAGCTGATCACCTTGATCGGCCAGTCGCTTTGCGGATAGACATCAGCCACCTTGCTGCCATCGGAAAACTCCGCTTCGCGCCATGTGGGCACGCCGGGCGAGCGCTTGCCTGTCATGGCATTGCGCGCACTGCCGACCCCTTCGTTATAGACAAGCATCGGCTTGCCGAACGGATGCGCGCTTTGTTCGCCCTTGTAGCTCTTGTCCTTATTCTCGTAGCGTCCGCCCTTGGCATAGATTGCCGCCGCCTTGCGCCATTCATCCGGCTTGAGGGTTGCTTCCAGCTGATCGCGGATGCGATCAACGCCTGATACCATCAGGTCATCGTCGCTGGCGTCCGGCACGGACGAGCCGCCGACCGTTGCCACATTCACCGCACCTCGCAGATAGAAGTCTTCGGGCTGGTTGAGCGGATGCATGGTGCCGTCCTTATCAGGGATCGCCTCATCGCCAAAACCGGGCAGGCCCATGCGTTTTGCTGTTGCGATGAGGAACATGTCGACATCAATCGGCACGCCATCGGCTGTCCTGGCGACCTTCGGGTCGACCACCGGCCAGCGGGCCGTGGTGATCTTGGTGGGCACGCCGTTCCATGGCTTCACGAAGCCCCAGCTTTCATACATCACCGTATCCGGCACGATATAGTCGGCCAGCGCCGTGCTCTCGTTGATGAAAGGATCAATGGAGATGATCAGCGGCACCACCTTCGGGTCTTTCAGCTTGGGCACCAGATGCTCGATGCCCGCGATGCCATAGATCGGGTTGGCGTTGCGCAGGATGAGTGCCTCGATATTGTAGGGGTATCCATTGACCATAGAGGAGAACCATTCGGTCGCCAGCCCCGGCGCATTGGGATACCATGGCCCATCGGCAGGGAAGGCCTTGCCTGCAGCTTTTTTGGCCTTGAATTCGGAGGTCTTCTCGTAAGGCACATTGCGTCCCAGTGGCAGGCCCTTGGGCTTGACGCCGCCCTTCACCTTGGCCAGGTCATAGGCAGGGCCGTTGGTGTCCGGGTACCAGCCGCCCAACATGAGGGTGCCGCCCTTCCAGTTGAGATTGCCAATGAGCGTGTTGAGCATCATCAGCGCAAAGGCATTGTAGAAGCCCGAGCCGCTCATCATGCCGCCATGGGTGTTGACCGCTGCCTTGCGGCCATGGCTGGTGAATTCATTGGCAAGGCCGGTGATGGTCTCGACCGGAATACCGCAGGCGGCAGAATAGTCTTCATAGCTTAGCCGCCCGGCTTCCTCGCGCAGCAAAGTGAGGCCGGTCTTCACCGCAACAGGGCCATCCTTGCTCTCTACCGTACCATCAAAGAACAGCGGCGCAGGCTGATCGCCCACCGGCACGGGGCCATTCTCAGACGCAATCATGTAAGGATCGCTATCGTCATAGGCCTTGGCGCCTTCGGCCAGCTCCAGCCCCATGTCGGAGCCGCGCAGCAGCTTGCCCATGCGCGGATGGTCTTCATCTGCGATGACCAGATGGGTAGCATTGCTCCAGTTGGCTTCGCCTGCTGCCATTGCGGCTTTCTTGGAAGGTTGGGCCAGATAGTCCTTGTTGATGCGGTCATTCTCGAACATCCAGCGGATCATGCCCATGGCAAGGGCGCCATCCGTACCCGGAACAATCGGCAACCAGCGAGACCGATCCCCGGACGGGCCGCTCTGGGCATGGTTGAGCACCGGATCGACCACAACATAATCAAGTTTGCCATCGCTGCGGGCTTCAGCCACCAAGGCGCCAATGCGCTTGAAGGGGTTACCCGCATTGCCCGGTGCTGTGCCGATGAAAATGATGAATTCGGCTTCCTCAAAATCCGGCTTGGCGTGTGGCATCTTCTTCACATCGCCAAACATTGCGCCCGAACCCGAACGATAGGAGCCACCGCAATAGGAGCCATGGCGAGCATAGTTGGTAGAACCATAGGCCTGTTTCAGCCAGCGCAGATTCATGTTGTCTCTGCCATCATTGACCGAACTGAGCATGACCACACCATTGGCGCGGGGGCCCAGCTCAGGCGCATCGGCCTTGATGGGGGTCTCCAGATCGCGGATTTCCCGCAGGCCTGCCACCTTGCCCTCGCCAAACAGATCGCCGCCCTCAACGACTTCCTCGACAAGCTGCTCAAAGCTGATGGTTTCCCATTGGCCGGAGCCACGCGGACCGACGCGCTTTAGGGGCTTGAGCACCCGACGCGGATTGTCGATCTGATCAAGCACAGCATTGCCGCGCCCGCAGGCCGTGGAGCGATGCAGCATGCCGTCGCCCGCGCCCGGTTGCCCAAGCGCAACAAGGCTTTCACGGACCGGTGTTTCATAAGGCAGAAACTCAGTGGTGCTGAGCGGATTATAGGGATTGCCCGTAACGCGCAGCACCTTGTTGTTCGCCTTGTCGACGCGCACCCGCACACCACACATGGTAGTGCAACCGATGCACATGGCGTAGCTTACCGCCTGATCGGGGTTGAGCTCGATGTCGCCATTGGCGGCCACCTTATATTCCGGCTCAGGGGCGTTGCCGGTCAAATGCTTGCGCGGCACCTTGCCGGACCATTTGCCTCGGGTGATCTTTTTCACCGGCTCGGCATAGCCTGCGGCGAACGCGCCCAGCGCTCCGATAGCGACGGCGCCCTTCAATATGTTGCGACGTGTTGACATGGGCTTTCTCCTCAGACAGTGCGA
The DNA here is from genome assembly GCF_963678225.1 of uncultured Cohaesibacter sp. Classification (NCBI taxonomy): domain Bacteria; kingdom Pseudomonadati; phylum Pseudomonadota; class Alphaproteobacteria; order Hyphomicrobiales; family Cohaesibacteraceae; genus Cohaesibacter; species uncultured Cohaesibacter sp. Next base: position 2,779,603 of record NZ_OY782764.1, read on the forward strand.
GCGGTTTGGGCGGAAGAGGGAGCTGACGTGTCGTCAGGCAGGTCTGCTTCGGCCCATGGCACAAAGGTGGTGTAAAGAATGAGCAGGAAGATCCAGAGCCCGAAGGTGCCGATCACTCCCATGAGGCCTTCGATACCGGTGGGCATCAGGGCGTCATAGAGGCCGGAGCCGACCTTCGGCACCGCCTGTCCGCCCATGAAGACCGTCCAGCGGAACATCCATGCAGCGTGAATGGCGATCAGCCCCGTGACCCAGCCCGAGCGAGCCGGTAACGCCAGCGCGATGACAAAGGGAATAACGATGGCAGCGGCAGCCCAAAGAGCGATGCGCTGCCACACGGTGAAGCCGGCAACCGAGGCGAGCGCCTCAGTGTGGCTCTGGCTGATGCCTGAAAAGGCGACCGCGAACCATAGCGCGCCGATGATGGCGACCACGCCAAGAGCCAGCGCCAGCATGCGGTTCATCTTCGCTTCCACAATAGCGCCGGTGGCAAACAGGCGACCAAGAATGAGCATCACGCCAAGCGCCCCAACAGCACCGGTTGCTGCAAACTGGAAGGGGAGAAGTGGCGTGTGCCAAAGCGGACGGGAATAGACCACGGCCACTTCCATGCCGGTATAGGTGAGAATGCCGAGTGCAGCGACGCCTGCGCCGATGCCGATGAGGCGGGCAAATCCATTGGCCGGGCTGCCGAAAGCGAGAAAGCGGAAGAGCCATGCAAAGCGCCAGTCATCCTGTCCCCAGCGATAGAAGGCAGGCCGGTTCACCGCCCATGCATAAAGCAGTAGCAAGGTGACATAGGACGAGACGATCCAGGCGCCCCAAGCCATCCATGAGGTGGCGTGGGTATAGACGAAGAACTCCCAGAAGCGACCCGGCTGATGCAAATCGGCCAGCAGAGCAACAGGGCCGGAAATGCCGGTCGTCACGGCTGTGATCAGCGCCAGCCGGGCATGGGGCAGGGAGGAACCACGCCCGAAGACAAAGGCAGGGAAGGTGAGAAACAGGGCAGTCGTCGACATGCCGATGAGGAAGAAATATTGCACGGCCCAAGGCAGCCAGGCGGCTTCATGGACGGCACCAACAAGCTCATGAATTTGCATCACCGGCCCTCCTCGTGATGGTCAATATTGGTCGTGAGCGGAGGACGATAGGCGGCTTCACCAGCCACGCGCCCGTCGAGCGCCTCGTCCAGTCCGATATAATAGACATTGGGTGCGGTATGCATTTCCGGCCGCAGAACAGAGACTTCATGTTCTTTCAGCAACTTCGACACCGTGCTTTCGGGATCATTGAGATCCCCGAAAATACGAGCGCCACCAACACAGGTTTCCACGCAGGCCGGAAGCAGCCCCGCTTCGGTGCGATGAATACAGAAGGTGCATTTGTCAGCGGTCTGGGTCTCGTGGTTGATGAAACGGGCATCATAGGGGCAGGCCTGAACGCAATAGGCGCAGCCTACGCAACGCGATGCATCCACCAGCACCTCGCCGGTGCCTTCCTTCTTGTAGGTCGCCTCGACCGGGCAGACCTCAACGCAGGGGGGCTCGTCGCAATGGTTGCACAGCCGTGGCAGCATCACCATCGCCGGATCGCGCCCTTCCTTGACGACTTCATAAACGGAGACATGGGTGCGGAACGAATCTTCCGGCACCGCATTCTCCATGATACAGGCCACTGTGCAGGCCTGACAGCCGATGCATTTGCGCAAGTCAACGACCATGCCCCATTTGGGGCCGGTCGTCTGGGTGCCATCGGAGGCTGAACCGGTTGCAGCTGAGGCATTGTTGGCGCCAGCGACCGTTGCCGCCGCGCCAATGCTCACCTGTCCGATCGCTCCAAGAAATTGGCGACGAGAACTGTCCATGGCTGGTCCTTTCACTCCGCCCCGCTTTCTGCTTGCCGACTGGTTCGGCTAACGATAGGGGCGTTGGGTCTCTCAAGGACCGTCCCCTTGCCCACCAGAAAGGCGACGCAAGAAGGGCGGCCGGTCTGTTAACCAGCCTAGAGAGAGGAGCAAAAGGAGTGAATCAGGCCAAACCCAAGGCCCTTAGGGGGTAACCCCTAAATCTTGTCCCAATTGACTGTGACAAGCTGCCGCACCAGATCGGCGGGCGTCGTGGCCTCCATCTTGGTCATCAGGTTATGGCGGTGAATTTCCACCGTCTTGAGGCTGATTCCAAAGTCTGCGGCAATCTGTTTGTTCTGCTTGCCGTCCATGATGGCGCGGGCGACATCCACCTCGCGGCCCGTCAGGCTTTCGATGCGGCCGGCAATGGCGGCCTTGAGGGCTTCATCCTCAGCGCGTGCGCGGGCTTCCTTGAGGGCATCATTGATGCGTTCCACCAGCGCCATGCCGTTGACGGGTTTCTCAAAAAAATCCAGAGCGCCCGACTGGATGGCCCGCACGGCCATGGGGACATCCGCGTGGGCGGTGATGATGATGACGGGTAGGGCACAGGCGCGGCGCTTCAATTCATCCAGCAGTTCCAGACCGCTCATGCCGGGCATGCGCACATCAGCCAGAATGCAGCCAATGAGCGCCCCATCAAGCCGGTCGAGCAAGTCTAACGCAGAACTGTGGGTTTCGATGGTAAGACCAAGGGAAGAGAGCATGAAGCCGAGCCCGTCGCGCACGGCCCGATCATCATCAACGATATGAATGATTCCATCCTCATTGATCGCATTCATTCAGTCTCTCCTGCAGGCAGCCAGATGGCCACTTCAAGTCCCGGTCCGTCCGATGGGGAAAAGGCGCGCATGGAGCCGCCATGGGCTTCGACAATTGATCGGCTCAGCGCCAGCCCCAGCCCGATCCCCTCGGTCTTGGTTGTATAGAAGGCTTCGGCGAAATGGCCAAGATCTTCTTCATCCATACCGTGGCCAAAATCGCGCACGCTGAGCAATATGCCCCGCCCACCTTCTTCCTTCTCGCGCACCGTGAGGATAGCCTCGCGACGCTCCGCTGCCTTCTCGTTCATTGCGTCGATGGCATTTTGCACCAGATTGAGCACCACTTGCTGGATCTGGATGGGGTCGATACGCAGCGCAGGCAGGCCGGGAGCCAGATCGAGGATCACGCGCACCCCGGCGCGGTTGGCAGAAGCTGCGTAAACGGCGGCGCAATCGGCGACAAGTTCGGGCACGGTTATGGTAACGGGCTTGGATTCCTTCTTGCGCACGAAAGCCCGGATGCGCTTGACGACTTCCGCTGCGCGCTGCGCCTGTTGGGCGATTTCGGTGGATGCCAGCTCCATGTCGGCGCTGCTGAACCGATCAGCCTTGATGCGCAGCAGGCACCCTTGCGCATAGTTGGAAATCGCCGCCAGCGGCTGGTTCAGCTCATGAGCAATGGAGGAGGCCATCTCCCCCAGAATGGAGAGGCGAGCGACATGTTCCAACTCGCGCTGATGTTGCCGGTCGGCCTCTTCGGCACGTTTACGCTCGGCCATTTCCTGCTTCAGCTTTACGTTGGTTTCCTTGAGGTCGCGGGTGCGCTTGCGCACTAGGCTCTCGATGCGCACCGAATAGATGGCCCAGAAAATCAGGGCACCCGCCAGAATGATCAGCCAGTCGCGATAATCCTCGATAAAGTCGGAAAGAGAAATCGGACCGGTGCGGGCATAGGGGCCGATCTGCAATTGCCGCAAGACGTCATGCACCGATTGATAATCCAGCGGCACCGTCCAGAGATTGCCCTCCTGAATGCTGAGGAGTGTCACGGCCACTTGCTTGGCAAAGGCGGCATCGGTCTTGGGTGTTTTGGCAAAGGGCCAGTTGGGGTAGATTGGACTGGAAATGGCGCAGTCGGTCGGCATGTCGTGGCGGAGCGCAAAACCATGCAGCGCGCCGTAGCGGGTTGGATTTTGCTTCTGCAACAGCTCCAACGTGCAGGTGCGCATCACCGCTGCGTCGGCCTTGCCATCCAGCACTGCTTCAGCCACATTCTGCATGGGATAGCCGGTCTGGACCAACTCGACACGGCGAGGGAGCGTCGGATCCTGCTTGTGCATTTCCGCCCAGATAACCTGAAAGCCACCAAAGGCTTCGGTGGTCATCACCGCCAGCTTCTTGCCCACCAGATCTTCCATGCTTTCAAAGTCACCGGATGTGACCAGCGTGGAGGCCACTGGCTGGTCTTCCTCAGCAGTGGCGATGCGGCTGATATGATGCCGGAATTCCAGCTCAGCATAATTGCCCGGGTTGGTGAGCACGAAATCCAGCTCGCCAGCCGTCAGCGCCGCGTCAAGACCATCAATGTCCAGAGCCACCAACTCGAAGCGCACATCGGGAAAGGCGGCGCTCAGGCTGTCCGCCGTCTGTGCCCAGTGGGTAAGGGAATGTTCAGCCCCCAGATAGTCCAGCACGCCGATCCGCTTGACTGTTTCGGCCAAGGCGGGGTGAACCCAGCATAAAAGGCCGCCCAGCAGCGCAAAGAGCCGGATGGGACGGGAAAAATAGCTTTTCATGATAGTGGTTGGCCGCCCTCAATCCTGTTTCCTGAATCCACGTCCGAAACGTGGTCGGTGAAACGATAATGTTTTTGACCGCATTTTCATAGCCGTTTGCAAGGGGAGTATATGGCATGAAGAGGGGCTACCTCAACGGGCGAGCAGGGGAGCCAATCCACAGACACTCCGGCCTCAAGGTTGACTAAAAAGAAAGGCGCCTGAAACGATCAGGCGCCTTTTTATTGTCGGCCAGTTGGTTAAGGCAGCATCAGTGGCGTACGGCCTTGACCGCATCCGCAGTTACCGCACCGGCATCATTGCCCCAACCCTTGCGCAGGAAGGTGGCGAGGGCTGCAACATCCTCATCGCTCAAGCGCTCGGCAAAGCCGGGCATCTTCAGCTTTTCAGGACGCTTTGCCGTTGAGGGCATTTCCGCACCATAGAGGATGGTCTCGATAAGGCCCGTGGTCTGATCAGAGGTGACGAGCGAGTTATCACTCATCGCCGGAAAGACTTCTGCCGCCCCTTTGCCGTTGGTCATGTGACAGGCCGCGCAATTGTCCATATAGAGCATTTCGCCTTCATCAAGGCCGATGCCCTTGGCCAACTTGAGCGAAGTAGCATCCGTGGCTTTGTCGATCTGACGCGGAGCGCTGAGGCTCTGGTCAGGTACAGACGGAGCCGGCTGCCGCTCGCCTTTGACGATGTGATGCAGATAAGCAACCATCGCCTCGGCGTCCTCGTCGGTCATATATTGCAGGGAATCCTTGACTGCCAGCGCCATTTCACCGGCAACCGCCGTGTGAGCATTGCGTCCGGTGGTCAGGTAGGCTTTGAGGTCGGCGGCAGACCATCTCTGTGCAGCAGAGCTGGCGCTGCGCAGGTCTGGCGCTTCCCAGCCACCAATCACGCCGCCGGAAAGGAAGCCGTCATCCTGAGCCGTCTTGCCACCCTCGGCCATGATCAGGTTGCGTGGGCTGTGACAGGAGGCACAATGGCCCGGACCCTGCACCAGATAGGCCCCGCGAGCCAACTGCTCATCAGAGGCGATGGCGTCTGTTTCAGGCTTGAAGCCGGAGGAGCCAAGGGCTACCCAGTTCCACAGGCGAATGCCCCAACGCTGGTTGAACGGGAAGGCAAGCGCCGTCTCTTCCACCTTGTTGTTCACCGCAGGCACCTCATTCATGAAGTAATCATACATGGCGCGAATGTCGGTTTCGCTGAGGTTGCGATAATTCTCGTACGGCATGGCCGGATAGAGATGCTCGCCACCCGGAGCAATGCCGTCCACCAAGGCGGCGCGGAAGTCGTCCAGTGACCAGTTGCCGATGCCTGTCTCTTTATCAGGCGTTATGTTGGTTGCCCAGATGGTGCCCATCGGGCTTTCGATGGCGCGGCCACCGGCAAAGGGCTCGCCACCCTCAGCGGTGTGACAGGCGGCACAGTCGGCCATGCGCATGGCATATTCGCCCTGTCCGGGCGCAGGCTTCCAGTCCGCGGAAAGCGGTTCGCTGGGTTTGGTCAGTTGCGGCGGCACGAAGATAATGGCCAGAAGCACGATCACGCCAAGGCAAACCAGCCCCGCCAGAATACGAAGGTAAGTTTTCATCTTTCAGTCCCTCACATCAACGGGCGTGGATTTTTGAGATAATCCTTGCGGATGGCATCCGCAGCCCAATAGGCCAGCGCGCCGAGCGGACCGGTCGGATTATATTGCGTGTTCTGCGGATAGGCGGATGCGCCCATGACGAACACATTGTGGCAATCCCAGCTCTGCAGATAGCGGTTGATGACAGAGGTTTTCGGATCAGTCCCCATGATTGCGCCGCCCACATTATGGGTCGACTGATAAGGCCGCACGTCATATTGCGAACCATCATGCTTGTAGCCCGAGGCCATCTTGTCCGGATTCATGGACTTTGCGACTTCCTCGATCTTGCCCTTCATGAACTGGGTCATCTTGATGTCATTGTCCTTCCAGTTGAAGGTCATGCGCATCAAGGGGCGACCGTGGCGGTCGGTATAGGTCGGGTCTAGATCAAGATAGCAATCCCGGTAGGACATGTTGGAGCCATGAGAACCGATGGACATCTTGCTGGCGTACCACTGGCCAGCCGCTTCCTTCCAGCCTTGTCCCCATGAGGGCGTGCCCGGAGGCGTGGACATTTGCTGAATTGGGCGTCCACCCGTATGCCCGCCGGTGATATAGCTGCCGCCAATAAAACCTTCCTTAGCGAAATCGATCTGGCTGATCGAGAAGTCGTCAATCGACATGCCGACCGAGCCGGTGCCGATGAACGGGTTGAAATTCTTGTCCTTGAAGAACAGGGCTGTACCACCGGTCATCTGGTAGGAATAGTTCCGCCCTACAACGCCTTCGCCTGTTGCCGGATCATAAGGCTGACCAATGCCGGAAAGCAGCAACAGATGCACATTGTTGAGGGAGTAAGTGCATACAAGCACCAGATCTGCAGGCTGGAACACCTCGTCACCGGTCTTCTCGTCGAAATAGGTGACGCCCGTGGCGGTTTTGCCATCGGCTGCCTTTTCGATCTTGAGCACCTCGGCATGGGTCTTGTAGCTGAAATTCGGCTTTTGCTTCAGTGCATCCAGAATACAGGTCTGTGGCGATGCCTTGGAATAGTTAAGGCACCCGAAACGTTCGCAGAAACCGCAATAATTGCAAGGGCCAAGCTGCATGCCATATTCGTTGGTGTAGGCGCGGCTGGCGTTGGCTGCCGGACGCGGGAAGGGATGATAACCGAACTTGCGTGCCGCATCGGCGAAGAGTTCCGCATCATAGGTATTATCGAGCGGTGGATTGGGATAATCCCGCGCGCGAGGCGCTTCAAACGGGTTACCGCCTTCCTGAATCTCGCCATTGATGTTGCCGGCCTTGCCCGAGATGCCCATCATATATTCGAGGCGATCATAATGGGGTTCCAGCTCTTCCTGCGTGACACCCCAGTCTTGTATCTGCATGCCTTCAGGAATGATGTCGGCGCCGAAGGTTTCCTCGACATAGGATTTCAGCCGCAACTCGACATCCTGCGTGCGCCATGTGTGGCCATTCCAGTGAATGCCAGCTCCGCCAACTCCATCGCCAGGCAGGAAAGAGCCCAGATGCCGATAGGGAAGAGCCGTCTGCTCTGCATTATGGCGCACGGTCAATGTCATCTTGGCAGGCTTCTGCATGAAGCCGTAGCGAATGCCATATTTCAATTCATCAATCACGCCCGGATATTGAAAATCCGGCACAGTGTTGCGATCTTCGCCACGCTCAAGGGCGAGGATTTCAAGCCCTTCCTGTGCCAGTTCCATGCCGAGAATGGAGCCGGTCCAGCCCAGGCCGAGGATCACGACATCTTTTTTAGGATCTGTTCTTGTAGCCATGGATCACGCCCTTTCGCCGGAAATGGATAGTGCAGGCAGCGGATAGGTCTGATTATGTCTGGTAACCCATTCAGTGTAGGCTGCGCGCGCACCCGGGAAGCCGATATAGGCCCAAGCCTTCAGCTGGTAATTCCCGCCATATTTCGGATCGGCAAAATAGCCTTCTTTGGTGTTTTGAAGCAGGAACGAGAAGAAATCGCGAAGCTCGGGAGCAAGGGCGACGTCACCCTTTTGCAGCGATGTCAGAGCCTTGTCCTTTGTGGCCGCCTCGAGATTTTCAAAGACATCGCCATGTGTGGTCTGGCACCATTCCTGAAAGGCTGGAATGGCCTGCCGGTAGATCTGGGCCGGTGTCAGTGGAGATTGGAACCCCAAAAGCGGATCCGCATCGGGCTGATGCGGTCCTGCCATATACCAGTCGGAGGCGTCACCAAAGCTACCTGCCATCTGCAGGTCGATGAAGACCGGAACGCGGGTTTCCAGCGCTCCCGGTCCATCGCCTTCAGCCGGGATCAACCGGTCGCAGGCAGCCATGACGAAACGCCATTCGTCGGCGTTGAAATAAACAGGCTCATACTCTTCCAAAGGCGGTAGTTCGCCCTGCGCATAGGAAAGAGACGGGTTCATCAGGGTTGCATAAGCGGCGCTGGCCGCAGAGCCCATGAGAAACCCTCGACGCGAAACGCGCCCTGGAATATCGGTCACGAAAAACTCCTTAGGTCCAAATTGGGAGAAGAAATTACATTGATATATTTCAGTAGGTCAGGGCTCTGACTATAAGCCGATCACATGACAGCTCAACAGTTGCTGTAATTTTTCTAAAAAGAGTGCACCGGTGTCCAAGAGGCGCAAAACAATGTTTGTGAATGATAATTTGTATAATTAAAACATGTGTTTATCTTGAATTGTGAGCTATTTTGGAAGAGTGGTTTTGTGCAGCTATGGTGTGAATGCAAGACTGCTTTGTCTTACGTGCTTAGCCCTATTGTAAAAAATGCCATATGCAATCACTGGTCAGGCCCAGATTGGCAATCGTTTGAAATGGTGAGTCGCCTCTTCTCCTTTTCCGGCTCGGGCAAAATAAAAGCCGCCAGACCGGAAGGCCTGACAGCTTGAATTGGTTTAACAAGGTGCGCAGTATCAGTAGACTGCAGCATAGGCTGCGCAGCGCTCTGCCGTATCCTTGCCATCCAGATAGGCAAGCTCGCCTTTCTTGTGGGCCAGATAGACATCGACAAACTGATCAGGAAACCAACTGCGGACGGTCTCGTTAGCGTCAAGGCGCGCGAGAGCTGCCTCCAATGTTTCGGGCAGGCGCACATAGCCGCGCTCGGAAAGGGCGCTTTCGCTGAGAAGGGAAAGGTCTTCCTCCGTCACCTTCGGCATGGGCAACTGGTCCTTGATGCCTTGGGTGCCTGCGAAAAGAATGGCTGCAAGGGCAAGATGCGGCGAGGCGGAACAATCGGCTGCACGGAACTCGAAATTATATTGTCGCGCGATGCTCTCCGGATCGGTCGATGTGACCGGGCAGATACGCACTGAGGCTTCACGATCCCGGAAGCCGAGATTGTTGTAGGCCGCGCTCCAGCGATGAGGCGTCAAGCGCAAATAGGAGATATCCGAAGGGGCCGTGAAAGCCACGATGCTGTCGAGATATTTGAGAACGCCCGCGATAAAGGAACCGGTTATCGGCGACATGCCAGCAACACCATTGGCATCATAGGTGGCCGGTTCGCCTGCCTCAGTCACAAAGCTCATATGAATATGCACGCCGTTGCCAACGGAGGCCGGGTCTTGAATCGGCGTGAAAGTCACCGCCTCGCCACAGCGTGCTGCCGTCATGCGGGTCACTTCGCGCAGGATGAGGGATTCATCGGCGGCACGATGATTTTGGCTCGGCCCGATGGTCACTTCATACTGGTCTGGCCCATATTCCTTCATGAAGGTATCGGGATGCAAACCGGCCTGTTCAAGTGCAGCCATCAAGGTTTCGCCAAACTGGCGGCGGCGGGTGAAGCCATTCAGGCCATAGGGTTCGCCCTGTGGAGCTGCGCCGGCAAGAAACTGGAATTCATGCTCGAATGCAGCGATCAGTTCAACGCCGCCAGCCTCTTTCAGGCCAGCCAGTGCGGATTTGAGAATGGAGCGGGTGCAGCAGGCCCAGGGCTGGCCATCGAGATCGGTAATATCCCCCAGCATGAAGCGTTCAATGGGGCCGCCATCTTCAAAATCGAGCTCAACATTGGCATCCGCATCGGGAATGAGCAACAGGTCGCCAAGCGAGCCGAATGGACTGTCGGCGATCGCGTCAAAACAGGTAATCTGCACGTTGGTCGGCGTCCAGCCGACACCGCGCTTCAGGCGCTTTTGCGTTTCCTTCAAGGGAAAGGCCTTGCCGCGGGATTTACCCGCAATGTCTGAGGTCAGGGCGAAGACGAGAGGATTGGTGATCACTTTTATTCTCCAAAGTCTAATCGCATCGAATCCCAATGTTCGATGCGTTGCTTGGTTGTTTCCCAATGGGAGTCGGCGATGTTGGTCAGGGTCGCTTCAATGACGGCAAAGGCACCCGAATAACTATCCCATAGAGTATCGGTATTGATGGGAATGGCCAAAATCTCGGACGCATTGCGCGAGACAGGCGACATCCAGCGGTCGGTAATGAGAACCACATGCGCCTTGCGCTCTTCGGCCGCCTTACGCGCCAAATGCGTCAGATTGGACTGGTAACGCCTGAAATCGGCGATCACGAGAATGTCCTTGGCCCGCATGCGCAGTAGATATTCCGGCCACATTTCCGGATCTGAGGGTAGGTGATAGACCTTCTGGCGGATCTGGCGCAAATGGCGAGACATATATTGCATGAGCGTATCACTCATCCGGCCGCCGATAAAATAGAGGGAGCGTTTCGTATCGGACAACATCTGGCAGATCCGATCAAACTGAGCCTCGGAAATAGACTGTGTGGATTCTTCCAGAATGCCGGACACACGATCAAGAAAGCTGGCCATATAGGCGCCATGCATGGGCTTGCTCATGGATTTGCGCTCGACCGGAGAGGTCTGGATCTGCTTGAGCTCGTCGATCAAATGACGTTGAAAGTCCTGAAAACTCTGGAACCCGATTTTGGCAACAAAGCGCGAAATGCTCGGTGCCGATGTCTGCGCCCGCTCTGCCAGCGCCTGAATAGGTTCCAGGCCAGCAAAGGGATAGTCCAGCAAAAGCGTTGTGCTCAGGCGTCTTTCCGTAGCGGTAAAGTCGGCGGAATGGGCCTCGATCTGATCGCGAACTGTCATGTCGTTCTCCCTTCAGAACCATAATGCGAAATGAAATTAATTTGTCAAATACATTTTTTTTATTGACATTGAAATTCTGTTTTCATTATGGTCACTAGCAATTAGTTGGAGAATTATGATGCTTGTCACCTCTGGTCGTCAGCTGTTTTATTCAGTTTTTGCCATACTCGCCCTCGCTTTGATCGCATCGGCAATTGCTTGGTATATTGGCCCGGCAAGCCAGCGCATTCTCGTTGTATTCTTTGTTTCGCTCATCGCGGTGGTTGCTCAGGGCGTCTATTGCGGTAACAGCGGTATCATGTCCTTCGGGCATCTTTCCTTCATGGCGATCGGGGCCTATGCCTCTTCGCTTCTGACGGTTCCCGCCATGATGAAAGCGGCAACCCTGCCAAAGCTGCCTCATTGGCTGGCCTCCACGGAGACGAGCCTCTTGCCCGCCATTCTGGCCGCGCTCGTCGTGGTGGCGCTGGTCGCAATCATCACCGGCGTGGTGGTCGGCAAGCTTCAGGGGGAGGCGGCAACCATCGCAACGCTTGGATTGTTGATCATCGTGCATGGCATCCTGATCGGCTGGCGGGATGTGACGCGCGGCTCTGGCTCCTTCTTCGGCGTGCCCCGCGAGACATCGATGTGGGTGGCCATGATCGGATGTGTCATCGCACTCATCATCGCGCGGCTCTACAGGGATTCCATATCGGGTCTCAAGCTGCGCGCCAGTCGTGAAAATGCCATTGCGGCGGCAGCGGTTGGTGTCAATATCAAGCGTGAGCGGCTGGTCTCCTGGGTTATCAGCGCTGTGCTGATGGGCTTGTCCGGTGCCTTGATGGCGCATTTCCTCGGTGCCTTCAGTCCCAAGAATTTCTATTTCGTTGATACCTTCCAGTATCTTGCCATGCTTATCGTTGGCGGCATGACCACCGTAACCGGCGCCATTTCCGGCGCGGTGGTGATCACCATTGTCACGGAAATCCTGCGCCATCTGGAAAGCGGCTTCTCGCTCGGCTTCATTGAGGTGCCTCAGGTCTTTGGCACGACACAAATCGGCATCGCGCTGCTCATTCTGTTTGCCATGTTCCGCAAGGCCGATGGCCTGACCGGCCTCAAGGAATGGGAAGAGCGCTTCATCAAACCCAAACGTAAGATTCTCTCAGGCGCATCTCTGCAAGCAGCAGAGCCCGATGGCATCCTGACAGCGAAGGGCATGACTATGCGTTTTGGCGGGCTCGTTGCGGTCAACAATGTCGATTTCAAATTGATGCCCGGCGAAATCGTGGGCCTGATCGGGCCAAACGGTTCTGGCAAGACGACACTGCTCAACATGCTCTCCGGTGTTCTGAAACCAAGCGAAGGCACCTTCAAGATCGCGGATACGCTGCTCGATGGTGTGCCTTCGCACAAAGTCGCCGAACATGGCATCGCGCGGACCTTCCAGAATATCCGTCTGTTCAACCATTTGAGCGTTTTCCAGAATGTGCTGGTTGCGGCGCTATCCACTCGCGGGGGCAAGGATGCGGAAAGCCGTGCCCAGACAGCGCTGGAACGCATGGGCATGAGCAAATTTGCCGAAATGGATGCGGGAACCCTGTCTTACGGTGATCAGCGTCGGGTGGAGATTGCCCGCGCGCTTGCCTGCCAGCCAAGCCTCTTGTTCCTCGATGAGCCAGCCGCAGGCATGAACCGCGAAGAGACCGATGCGCTGATGGAAATGCTGCGCGGTCTCACCAAGGATCTGGGTATCGGCATTCTGCTTGTCGACCACGATCTGAAGCTGATCAACCAATTGTGCGACCGCATCGCCGTGCTCAATGAAGGCACACTGATTGCGGCGGGCACACCTGCTGAAATCCGGAAAAATCCCGCTGTCGTCGAGGCATATCTCGGTGCCAGCACGGATCAGAATGATGACCCTGAAGGCAATCAGGGCACATGAAGACCTTCCAAGATAAACACTCACCACACCAATTCCAGAGGATACCTATGAAAAAGGCACTCTTTCTTACGAGCCTTCTTGCTCTGTCCGCTCTCAGCCAGCCGGTTCTGGCTGAAGATCTGAAAATCGGCCTCGCAACAGCCCAGACCGGTGGTCTGGCTCCCTATGATGCGCCGGTTATTGAAGGCGTTCACATCGCCGTCGATGAAATCAACGCTGCAGGCGGCATTGATGGCAAATACAAGATCGACCTGATCGACAAGGATGTGCGCTCTGATGCCGCGCAGACCTCTATCGCAACTCAGGAACTGGTCGACCAGCAGGTGTCCGTTCTGGTGTTGCCATGCGATGCCGATCCGGCGCTGGCTGCCATTTCCATTGTCGCTGCTGCTGAAATTCCGGCTATCTCCACCTGCGCCTCTTCGCCAACCCTTCCGCTGGTCGGTGGTGACTATATGTTCGCCAACTTCCCCGGCGACAACGTGCAGGCAACCGTTTCCGCTGAATGGGCATGGGGCGAAGGCTACAAGTCGGCCTACATCATCTATAGCCCGGATGCGCAATACACCACGCTGCCTCTCTACTTCAAGGAAGTGTTTGGCAAGCTGGGTGGTGACATTCTGGGCGAAGACACCTATTCCATTGGCCAGCAGGATTTCTCTGCGATTGCAACCCGCATCGCCGCGCTTGACCCTCAGCCGGATGTCATCATGACCGCCGCCTTCGAGCCAGACTTCCCGTCTCTTCTGAAGGCCCTGCGTGCGGCTGGCGTGAAAAGCCAGATGATCGGCTCTGATGGTATCGATAGCCCGACCACCTTCTCCCTTGGGGATGTTGTTGAAGGCACTGTCTTCACCACGGCAGGCTTTGCCACCGAAGGCAGCCCGATGGAAGCATTCAACAAGAAATACAAGGAAGTTACCGGCAAAGACAGTCAGACGGTCTTCAACGCTGTTGGCTATGACCTGATCAAGGTCATCGAAGCCGCAGTCAAGGAAGCCGGGTCCACCGATCCGAAGGCCTTGCGCGATGCGATTGCCAATCTTGAAAATGTTCAGGGTGCAACCAGCATGATCACATATAAGGGTACCAACGGCATGCCTGTGCGTCAGGTGTCTCTGGTGCGTGTCACCGGTGGCGACCGCGAATTGATCGGCCAGCCGAGCCCGACTGCTGATCTGGTTCCTGCACCTCGTATGCAGTAAGTCAAGGAGCGTTGATCCAATGGAACCGCTGTTGAAAGTATCCTCGCTGCATGTGCGGTATGGCGCTGTACAAGCGGTTCGCGGGGTCGACTTTGAAATCCGGGAAGGCGAGATTGTCGCCTTTCTGGGCGCCAATGGTGCGGGCAAGTCTTCCACGCTCAATGCCATTGCCGGGTTGGTGGAGGCCCATGCGGGTACCATCGAGTTTGCCGGACGGGACATTACCGATCTGGCACCGGAAACACTGACCCCGTTGGGGCTGGCGCTTTCGCCCGAAGGTCGCCGCGTATTTCCTGCGCTGTCTGTCGCTGAAAATCTGTTGATGGGTGCCTATAGCGTCAAGGACAAGACAAAGGTCAAAGATGCATGGGAGCGGGTCTATTCGCTCTTTCCCATTCTGCATGACCGCAAGGACCAGTTGGCCGGAACCCTTTCGGGTGGTCAGCAGCAAATGCTCGCGGTCGGGCGCGCTCTGATGAGTGGTCCGCGCCTGTTGTTGCTTGATGAGCCATCCCTCGGCCTTGCGCCGCTGATCGTCGAACAGGTGTTTGAACTGATCACCATCCTCAGAGACCAGAAGGTGACCATTGCGCTTGTCGAGCAGAATGTCGCCAAGAGCCTCGAGATCGCCGACCGTGGCTATATTCTGGCTGGCGGTCAGGTTGTCGGCGCGGGGGCTGCTTCGGATCTGATGTCCGAGGGCGGCCTTGAAGATACATTCCTTGGAGCATGACAATGGAACTTTTGCTGCAACAAACTGTCAATGCCATCGCGCTGGGGGGCACTTATGCCCTGCTTGCACTGGGGCTGGCCGTTGTCTTCTCCATCATGGGGCTGATCAACTTTGCCCATGGCGAATTGATGACCATTGCGGGTTATGTGCTGATGTATTGCGGGTTGGCGGGGGTTCCCTTTGCTATTGCCGCAGCGCTGGCCATTGGTGCGGCCATGCTGGCCGCCGTGTTGATGGAAATGATCGCCTTCAGGCCTGTGCGCAACGCCTCGGGGGAGACCATGCTGGTCACCTCTTTCGCGGTGTCCATGGTACTGCAAGTGCTGTTCCAGAACTTTATCGCCGCGCGGTCTCAGCCAGTGCTGCTGCCGCAGCTTCTCTCCGATAGCATCAGCCTTTTCGGACTGGTCATCGGGGTGAACAAGATTGCCGCGATTGTGGCGACCATCGTCATGCTGGCTTTTCTCGACTGGTTCATGCGCAAGCAGAAACACGGCATCGCCATGCGCGCTGCTGCGGAAGATTTTGCCGTCGCCCGGCTGATGGGCATTCGCGCCAACACGGTGATTTCTGCCGCCTTTGCGCTCTCTGGCCTGCTGGCCGGGGTGGCCGCTGTGCTCTGGGTTTCCCAGCGGGCGTCGGTTGATCCTCTGATGGGCTTTGCACCTGTGCTGAAGGCCTTCATCGCTGCCATTCTCGGCGGATTGGGCTCTCTGCGGGGTGCTGTAGCCGGTGGTTTCGTGCTCGGCTTCATCGAGATCTATCTGGCGGCCTTCCTGCCGTCTGACATGCAGGAATTCCGAGAGCCGATCGGGCTGGGCATCGTCGTCTTCATCATGCTATTCCGTCCGAACGGACTAATCCCTGCCGCCAGCCTGAAGGCTGAGAAAGTGTAATCAAGGTTCCCTTTCATGACGCAATTGTTGCAAGCTGGCGATCCTTCGCCGTCCCTCATTCTCAATCCCGAAGGGACATGTCCCATCCTGTTAGCCTGCGAGCATGCCGGGCAGGGGATTCCCAAAGCTCTGGGCGATCTTGGCCTCAGCCGCGAGCAGCTGGACATGCATATTGGCTGGGACATCGGAGCCGCGGCGCTCACGCGTCTGCTCTCCGAGCGCCTCAATGCCACCGCCATTCTGCAGCATTACAGCCGTCTGGTCATCGACTGCAATCGCCCGCCCGAGGCACCGGATTCCGTGCCCGAAGTCAGCGATAAGGTGACCATCCCGGCCAATGTGGATGCGGATAACAAGCAGGCCCGCGTGGACGAGATTTTCACGCCCTATCAGGGGCAAGTGTCGCGCCTGCTTGATAGTGGCCGCTACAAGGCTGCGCTTTCCATTCACAGCTTTACACCCGTCATGCAGGGCGTGCCGCGCCCATGGGATATCGGGTTTTTGTTTGGCACCCATGAAGACACATCACGCAGGCTTGCCGCCTTCCTTGAGAAGGCCTACCCTTGGATGACCATCGGTTTCAACGAGCCCTATCAGGTGAGCGGCCTGTCTGATTGGTTCGTCCCCCGCCATGGGGAAGCAAGAGGCCTGCCGCATGCTCTTATCGAGGTGCGCAACGATCATATTTCAGACAAGGACGGTCAGGAAAAATGGGCCGATATTCTTGCTGCATCCTTTAGGCATTTTCTTGAAGAGGTTCCTGCATGACTTTGACCCGTGACATACCCCTTGATCCTTCCGTCTCTGCGCTGTTGTTTGTCGACGTGCAGAATTTCAGTTGCAGCCGCAAGGGCGGCGAGTTTGCCCATCTCAGCGAGCAGGAGCTGGAGGAGAAATGCGGCTGGTTCTTTGAAAAGGCCGAAACCGAAATCGTGCCCAACATGCAGGCTCTTCAGGCCAAGTGCCGCGAAAAGGGCATCGAGGTGATGTATACCACCATCGAAAGCCTGACCTTTGACGGCCGGGATCGCTCGCTTGATTACAAAATTACCGGATTCAACGTGCCCAAGGGCTCTTGGGATGGCAAGGTGATCGACGAGATTGCGCCGCAGGGCGATGAAATCGTGCTGCCCAAAAGCTCGTCATCGGTCTTCGTGTCTACCCATATCGACTATATCTTGCGCAATCTGGGCGTCAAACAGCTGGTCATCTGCGGCATGCTGACAGACCAATGCGTGGAGAGCGCCATTCGTGATGCCTGCGATCTTGGCTATCTGGTGACCGAAGTGACCGACGCCTGTCTGACGCTCACTCAAGAGCGTCATGACAATTCTCTCAAGGCGATCAAGGGCTACTGCAGACAGATCACGACAGCCCAGTTGCTTGAAGAACTGGGATAGAGATAGCGTTCTCAGATCTGCAATGTGAAGGCCCCTCTGGGGCCTTTTCTTTGCATGCGTCCTCTGATTATGCGACCCTCATACAAGAGAACTGGCAATTCATGAATCTGCCTCATTGCCGCTATCGAGAAGGTCCGTCTAATCATTTTCTCCCTCGAACCACACATAGGGCGAGGACATTCACCAACATGCCCTCAGGAGAACATGACATGACGAACAAGACCGAACTGGAAGCAGCGATTGAGACACCGGATGCGGGCCGCCGCAATCTGCTCAAATTGGCTGGCGTCAGCTCTGCGACCATCGCAGCTGCATCCCTCGTGGCCGCTCCCGCCATGGCCAAGGCAAAAAGCCTCAATCTCACGGATGAGTGGGATAAGACCTTTGAAAAGAGCGATGCTGTCGATCACAAGAAGGTGACCTTCGCAAACCGCTATGGCATCACTCTGGCAGGCGACCTCTATATCCCGAAAGAGCGTGCTGGTGACAAACTGCCAGCGCTCGCTGTCGCCGGTCCATTTGGCGCGGTAAAAGAGCAATCCGCTGGTCTTTATGCCCAGACCATGGCCGAGCGCGGCTTTGTAACGGTTGCGTTTGACCCGTCCTTCGTGGGCGAAAGCCAGGGCGCAGACATGAGTGTCGCTTCCCCGGACATCAACACCGAAGACTTCATGGCTGCGGTCGATTTTCTTGGCCTTCATGAAGCGGTTGATCAGGAGCGCATCGGCATCATCGGCATCTGTGGCTTTGGTGGCATGGCTCTAAACGCAGTGGCCGCCGACAAACGCGTCAAGGCCGTTGCAACGGCCAGCATGTATGACATGTCGCGCGTCATGGCCAAGGGCTATTATGATGCGATGACACCAGAGCAGCGCGCCGAAGCCCTGAAAAACATGAGCTACCAGCGCTGGGAAGACGCCAAGTCAGGCGAAGCTGCATTGGCCGGTGGTCTGCCCGATACGCTCGAAGGCATCGATGATCCAGTGATCACCATGTATTACGGCTATTATAAAACCGACCGTGGCTATCATCCGCGGTCTGTCAACTCCAATGCCGGCTGGACGGTAACCAATCCGCTGTCTTTCATGAATATGCCGCTGTTGACCTATGTTGACGAAATCTCACCGCGCCCGATGCTGCTGATTGCTGGCTCTGAAGCGCATTCGAAATATTTCAGCGATGATGCCTATGCGTCTGCGGCTGATCCGAAAGAGCTAATGATCATCGACGGAGCTGACCATTGCGATCTCTATGATCAGGTGGACATTATTCCATTCGATAAACTTCAGTCCTTCTTTGATAAAAATCTCGCATAATTGCGCTGGAAAGGAATGCCTGCCACTATTGGCAGGCATTCCGCCTTTTTCCTCTCCATCCCGCTTTTGGGTAGCCTAGTTGCTATCGCTCTCCGTCTCGATATCATCGTGCAGTTTGCCTTTTACCAGACCCAACAGCCCCAGCACGACAAATGCCAACACCGTTGTTAGAATGGCGACCTGCCAGAAGCCGAAACCGGTTGCCAGCCCGATGGCTCCGGCCATCCACATTCCGGCGCCAGTGGTGAGGTTGCGCACGCGTCCACGGCTAAACACAATCAATCCCGCTGCCAGAAAGGCCACACCAGAGGTAACAGCTTCGATCAGTCGGAACGGATCTATCCGGATTGCATCGCCCTGAAAGGCTGGCATATGGGCAATATCGATGGACAGGATGGCCATGAGAGCCGAGGCGAGACTGACCAGAATATGGGTGCGCAGACCGGCCGCATTGTGACGCCATTCTCTCTCGAAACCGACAACGGCGCCTAGTAACAGTGCAATTGTCAAGCGGATTGCTATTACATCCATGCCCAGCCAACTCTCATTGGCCCAATATAAAATATCGGTATTCATTGTCTTGTTCCATTCGCTTATTCTTGAGAAAAGAAACCGTATGCCGGTTACGAAAAGATGATAGGGAGAAGTGGGAGACCGTGCAGAAGCAGGGTAGGCAGACAGCCAGCGTCTGCTACCCCATGATGGATTGCAATGCTACGGCTGCGCCAAAAACCAGAAAAAGCGCAACACTTTCAAAACCGATTTTCGCCGTGCCTTCCTTCTGGCGCAGCAAAAGGCCCAGCATGAGGATGGCTGTCATCACCAAAGCCACTGCATTCCAGAATAAATCCGCATCACTTATGGCGTGATAGATCGAGCCGTCACGATATCCGGCATCTGCGATGGTCAGGAACAGGGTGTCGAAGGTGTTGCCTCCGATGATGCCGCCCACTGCGAGCTGCAGCGCGCCGCGCCGCACGGCGGCCAGCGTTGTAACCAGTTCGGGCAGCGATGTAATGACTGCTGTCATCAGGGCACCAACAAGCGTTTCTGAAAGGCCGATCCTGTCAGAGAGAACCGCACCGGAGCGGGCAATGGCCCAGCCCGCAATGGAGAGAAAGATCGCCATCACGAGGAATGCCAGAATGAGACGCCCGGCGCTTTTGGCCTTGGGGCCTTCGTCTTCGGGCTCATCCAAGCGCGTCACCTCAGTATGTACCGGCTCCCACATGGGATTTTCTTTTACCCAGCGCGTGGCCAGTAGCCCAAAGCCATAGATGGCAGGAATGGCGAGCGAAAGCGGATGCATGCCGACAAGAGTGAGTTCCGGCGTGGTGGAAGCCAGAAAGGGAATGGCCAGCAGGAGCATCAACAGGCCCGCCTGAAACATGTTGGTTATTTCAGCGGAGGCATGCTCCAGATTGGCCTTGCGATAGATCAGATCTCCTACCGCCAGAAAGGCTGTCTGGGCTGCGATGCCGCCAATGCTGTTGGCAAAAGCCAGAGAAGCGCGTCCATCCAGCGCTGAGGTGAGGGAGACTATTGTACCCGAAAGAGACGTCGCCGCTCCAAGCAGAACGCCGCCGATCAGGGCTTCGCCAAGGCCCGTCTTGTCTGCGATCTGGTCGGCAAGCGTCGTCATGCGTAGGCCGCAGACAAGAATAATCACAGTCGCCGCCGCCATAATGGCCAGAATGAAGGGAAAAGAGAGCTCTGCCATCATGCCGCAACTGCCCGGCCAAACAGAGGCAAACGAAGCAACGTGTTGATCGTACTGGCAGAGGTGTCGCTGTGCGAGATCACATAGAGGGCTGACGGTTCAGAGGGCATTGCGCAAGTCCTTATTCTAGCTCCTTATTGTTAACTGTGCTGCCGCCTGATTGTTCCCTTTTTTAATCAGCTTTGAGCAAGTGACATAAAAATGGCCCGTTGGGGCCAAGTGCTTTCGATCTCTCTCGACCAAGGGAGCGAGTTTTCCAAGCTTGGAGACAAATATCCAATCGGTTGGAACAATTCGGTAAAAAACTTTTGCCTTTGGGCCATAATCGGCGCAACTAAAGACGACAAAAATAAAAAATCACCACGAGGTAAGACATGTTTGAAAAAATGCAGGAACAGCCACCTGTAAGCCTGTTGGGGCTGCTCATTGCCTATCAGGCCGATCCACGCCCGCACAAAATCGATTTGGGTGTAGGCGTTTATCGCGACGCAACTGGGCATACGCCGGTCATGCGTGCCGTCAAGGCGGCAGAAAAGCGCCTTTGGGAAACGCAGGATAGCAAGCGCTATCTTGGCCGTGAAGGGGACATGGGGTTTGTTGAAGCACTCAAGCCGATCATTTTTGGCGCTGGCAGTGACCTGATTGATCAAACGACAGGATTGCAGACACCCGGTGGCTGTGGCGCCATCAGGCTGGCCGCTGATGTAATCGCGACCGCTAGTCCTGATGCGCGGGTCTGGACGGGAACCCCGGGGTGGCCGAACCATAATCTGTTCTTCTCCCATTCTGGACAAGAAGTGGTTGAATATCCCTTCTTTGATCTGGCGACCCAGACCATCATGTTCGACAAGGTGCGCGAAGCGCTGACCTCTACCCGCGAAGGCGATGTCTTCCTCTTACATGGCTGCTGCCACAACCCGACCGGCGCGAATTTTACCACAGAGCAGTGGCAGGAAATCGCCGATTTGCTCGTGGAGCGCAAGCTGGTGCCATTCCTTGATTTGGCTTATCAGGGGCTTGGACGAGGTCTTGAAGAAGATGCCAAGGCCCTTCAGCTCGTGCTTTCTGCCGTAGATGAAGCTTTCATTTCCTACTCATGCGACAAGAATTTCGGGCTTTATCGTGATCGTGTCGGTGTGCTCTACATGATGAGCCGCAATCCTCGTGAGCTGAAAATTGCCGCCAGCAATGCGACCGCTTGTGCTGCTCCGGGCTGGGGAATGCCTCCAGATCATGGGGGGGCTGTTGTGCGCACCATTCTTGAGAGCGAAGAACTGACCGCCATCTGGCGCGCAGAGCTCAAAGAGATGGGCGAACGGGTGAATGGCAACCGGGCCGCTTTGGCCAATGCTCATCCGGACCTGGCCTTCATAAAAGAGCAGGGCGGGCTATTCTCCACGCTCAACATGTCGGTCGAAACTGCAAAGAAGCTGCGCGAACACTACGCGATCTATTTTGCAGACTCTGGTCGCATGAATCTGGCGGGCATGCAGCCGGCGGACGTGAAACCGATCATCGATGCGTTGGTTGCAGAGGGTGTTCTCAAGGCTCTTTAAGCCTGAAGGACGACATGACAAAAAAAGAGCAGGGCTTGTGCAAAGTCCTGCTCTTTTGTTTTCTGTGCCGCTGTCTTTAGATGGCTGTTGCCAGACGGCTTTCGACATAGATGTCGCGCAGTTTCTTGGTGATCGGGCCGGGCGTGCCGTCACCGATTTTCTGGCCATCAATGCTGACGACAGGCAACACGAAATTCGTTGCCGAGGTGTTGAAGGCCTCTGCCGCTTCCTTGGCTTCTTCAAGGGTGAAGGGGCGTTCTTCAACCTTGATGCCAGCCTCCCGAGCGAGATCCAGCGTGCTGGCGCGCGTAATGCCAGGCAGGATCACATGGGACAGGTTGCGTGTGACCAGCGTGCCATCCTTTTTGACGATGTGAGCGGTTGCTGAGCTGGCTTCGGTAACAAATCCGTCTTCCAGCAACCATGCATCATCGGCGCCCTGACGGGAGGCCTGCGTTTTCGCCATGGTCGGATAGAGCAGCTGTACGGTCTTGATGTCGCGACGTTCCCAGCGCCAGTCTGGCAGGGAAATCACGGAAATACCGGACTTGGCGTATGGATTTTCCAGCACTTTCTTGGTCTGTGTGAACATGGAGAAGGTCGGCTTCATTTCTTTGGGATAAACGAAGTCCCGATCATCCACGCCACGAGAAATCTGCAGATAGATCATGCCTTCTTCGACATTGTTTCTCGCCACGATTTCGCGATGTACGGCGAGCAGTTCGTTTTCATCAAGCGGGCAAACCATGCCCAGCTCGCCAAGAGAGCGCTGCATGCGCGCCGAATGGCCGGGATAGTCGATGAGCTTACCGCCCACGATTGCGGTCACTTCATAAATGGCATCGGCAAAGGTGTAGCCACGATCAAAAATGGAAATTTTGGCATCGGCTTCTTCGAGCCATTCGCCATTGAGATAAACAGTGCGAGACACGGGTCTCTCCTTTGGATTGCTGGATTTATTATACTTGCGGGGTTTTAAAGGGAGCGAAGGAAATGCCTTCTTGCGCCAGAGCATCACGCAAGGCGCGTGCGACGGCTACCGCTCCCGGGGTGTCGCCATGAATGCAGACCGTTGCCGCCTCCACAGGCAGCTTTTTGCCGCCAACTGTGGGGATGAAACCCTCCTTGACCATGCTGAGAACCTGATCGGTGCTCTGTTTGAGGTCATGAATGACCGAGCCTTCCTTCTGGCGCGAGGTCAGCATGCCATTGTCATCATAGCTTCTGTCGGCAAACACTTCGCAGGCAACATCAAGGCCTGCTGCTTCGGCTGCCTTCATGGTTTCCGAATAGGGCAGGGTGACAAAGGTGAGATGCGGGTCTACCGCCTTGATGGCAGAAGCGCAGATGGCGGCAAGTTCTGGGTCTTCAGCGGCGATGTTGCCTAGAGAGCCGTGGGTTTTGACATGGGTAATCGGCCAGCCCAGTGCTTCGGACATGCCCTTGACGGCGGCAATCTGATAGATCAGCTGCGCTTCCAGATCCTTGGGCTTTTCGCCATAGATCCGGCGGCGACCAAAACCATACAGATCCATGAAGGAGGGATGGGCCCCAATGGCCACGCCCTTCGCCTTGGCAGCCAGAATGGTATCGCGAATGACAACCGGGTCGCCCGCATGAAATCCACATGCGATATTTGCGGTATTGATCAGCTCGAACATGGCCGCATCATCGCCTATGGTGTAGGCGCCGAAGCTTTCTCCCATGTCGCAATTGAGATCGATCGTTGTCATGTTACTGTCCTTTCACCAACTGGCACCATCTGGAAAATTCAGACTGTTGGGCGAAGGGCAAAGCGCATAAACTCCGATCCAAAGGGCAGCGAGTCCCCCTTAGAAACCGCATGCTCGGGCGAGCATAATCAACACGCAGACACTTCATTCCCGGAGGTCTGTTTTTTATCATTTACTCCTGACATACAATTGGTATACTGAAATGGCAAGAACATAATGACGCGGAAAATGAAATTGAAACTGTTTGATAAATTGCGCAAAGGCTCCGCTGCTTCGGGGCAGCGCGGGCAACTCTCAGCGCGATTCCTTCCATGTGGTGACAGCGCCATCGCCGTTGAACTCGCCAGCGAGATCGATGAAAAGGCCAATCAGCAGGTGATCGTTCTGGCCGAGGATCTTTCCAAGCGCCCCATCGAGGGGATCGAGGAAGTGATCCCGACCTATCGTTCGCTGTTGGTGCTTTATGATCCGGCTGTTATTCGCGGACAGAAGCTTATCGAGGCCCTGCAGGGGCGGCTCGACAAGCTTGTCGTGTCCGATACCCAGACGCGCCATTTTTCCATTCCCGTGCTCTATGGCCATGAGGCCGGGCTCGATCTGGAAGCCATGGCCGAGATGAAAGGGGTAACGCCTGAAGAGATCATCTCGCTGCATTCCAGCGCGGAATATCGGGTTTACATGATCGGCTTTGCTCCGGGCTTTGCCTATCTGGGTGGTGTCCCGGAAATCCTTCATACGCCGCGCCTTAAAGAGCCTCGCCAGCATATTCAGGCAGGCTCCGTCGGCATCGGGGGCAAGCAGGGCAACATCAACTCCGTTGCATGCCCAAGCGGTTGGCGCTTTCTGGGCCGCACACCGCTTAAATTGTTCGATCCGACGCGTGAGGAGCCCTTCCTTCTTCAGGCTGGGGATACGGTGACTTTCCGTCCCATCGAGCGCGAAGAGGCTCTGGAGCTGGATGCCGCCGTTGCGCGTGGCGAAACCGGAGTGGAGGCCAGCGTAAAATGAACGTCATTCAGATCAAGAATCCCGGCCCCATGATGACCGTGCAGGATCTCGGACGTCCGGGCATGCTGCATGCAGGCGTCTCCCGCTGCGGCCCGATGGACACACCGTCTTTCCGTCTGGCCAACGCGCTGGTGGGCAACGCAGAAGAGTGCAGTGCCATTGAATTTGCCATGTTCGGCGGCACCTTTGTGGCGTCCGTTCCGGTCCGGATTGCCGTGACCGGTGGCATGGTGGATGTGAAAATCGATGGCGTGACGGTTTCTCCATGGGAAAGCCACTGGCTGCAGCCGCAATCGCAGTTGACAATCGGCGCCATGAAGGGGGCTGTCTGGGGCTATCTTGCCATTTCTGGTGGATTGAATGTGCCTGAAACCCTGGGGTCGCGCTCGACACATATTCGCACCGGTCTTGGCGGGCTGGATGGCCGCTGCCTGCAGAAAGATGATATCATCGAGCTTGGCCAAGCGTCTTCCGCTCCCTTGATGGTGCAAAGCCATCCGCGCATTTTCAATGGCGATGTCATTCGCGTCGTGCCGGGCCCGCAGGCCGACTATTTCGATGATGAAGCCTGGCAGATCTTTCTTGGCCAGCCCTTCACGATCTCAGCCAAGCGCGACCGCATGGCGCAGTCACTCGAAGGCCCTCAGCTGAAGGCTGCCCGTGGCCATGACATCGTTTCCGATGGCACGGTCTTTGGCTCCATGCAGGTGCCCGGCTCAGGCCAGCCACTGGTGCTGATGGCTGAGCGCCAGACAACCGGCGGCTATCCCAAAATCGCCACGGTTGCCACTGTTGATCTACCCAAATTCGCCCAGACGCCCACCGGCGCGTCTGTCCGTTTTGTTTCCATTTCAGCAGAAGAAGCCGAAGATCTGCTGATCGCCGATCGGCAAGCGATCAAGGCCAGTCTGGCTGCGCTTGCCAAAAAACCTGACCCCGCAGGATGAAGTCATCTCCGGCCCCTGCTGCTCGTGGGGAGCGGCAGGGGCCGGAGTCTTCGTCCATTCCGTCATCCGCATTTGAAGAAACCAGTCAACAAGATCAAATGCGCCTTATGGAAAGAAAAAGAAGAAATGAAGTGCCTGATCATTCAGCCGATCCATGAGATTGGCCATACCATGCTGCGCGACGCCGGCATTGAACCCGTGATGTGCCCATCTCCAGCTATGGAGACGGTGACCAAGATGATCCCCGGTTGTGATGCTGTCATCACCCGCGACGCCGGCTTTTCCGCAGAAGCTGCGGCTGCCAGCGACAAACTCAAGGTCATCATCGTGCATGGGGCCGGTCATGATGCGGTCAACAAGGAAGCCGCCAGCGAGAAGGGCATCCTTGTTTGCAATACGCCGGGGCAGAATTCCCGCTCTGTATCCGAACTGGCTGTTGGCCTGATCCTCTCATGCCTGCGTCATATTCCTGAGGCCAACCGTGCTGAACGGGCCGGAGAAAAAGGCATTCGTGAACGTGAAACCTATACCGAGCTGACGGGCAAGACGGCTCTGATCGTCGGATGGGGCACCATCGGACGCGGCCTTGGCCATATGCTCAAGTCTGCCTTTGACATGACCATTCTGGTCTATTCTCCGCGCGCTCCACAAGTGGATGGCTTCGAACGCGTCAGTAGTCTCGAAGAAGGGCTCGCCAAAGCTGATGTCATCTCGCTGCATACGCCCATGCGGCCCGAGACTGCCAACATGATCTGCAAGGCCTCTCTGGCCAAAACGAAGCCGGGAGCTGTGCTGATCAACACCGCCCGCGCCGGACTGGTCAATGAATCCGATCTCGCCGAAGCGATCCTGTCCGGTCAGATTTCCGCTGCCGCGCTGGATGTCTATTCCCATGATGCGCCGACAGGGCCACTGGCTGAAACAGGTCATGTGATCTTCACCCCGCATTTGGGGGGAACAACCACCGAAGCCATGAAGCGCATGGCCATTGGGTCGGTTGGTCATCTGCTCAAGGCTCTGTCAGGTGAACGCCCCGAAACGGCTGTGAACGAGCCAAAGATCTAAAAATTTCGCATAAAATACCTTCCAAAAGAAAAGCCTCCCACAAGAGAGGCCAGAAGAGAATTCCTATGAACGACGTCATTCGAGAAACCGTGAACCGCTTGCTGGACAGGATCAACGCCCTTTCCGATCCCGGTCCGGGCTATACGCGCCCTTCCTATAGTGAACTGGAAAGCAAGGCTCACGATATCGTGGCGGAAGAAGCCGAAGCCTTGGGAATGACGGTAACGCGCGACGCCGGGCTCAACATGTTTGCCCGGTTGCCGGGCCTTGATCGCACGGCCCCGCCGCTGCATATCGGCTCTCATCTGGATACTGTACCCATGGGCGGCGCCTATGATGGACAAGCAGGCGTTGCTGGCGCCATGGCGCTGGTCGCCGCCTTTGTGAAATCTGGTCAGAAGCCCAAGACCGACATTGTGGTGACTGTTACCCGCGCCGAGGAAAGCGTGTGGTTTCCGGTTTCCTTCATTGGTTCGCGTGGCCTTTTGGGGCGGCTTGACCCTCAGGATCTTGAGGCCAAGCGGGCAGACACCGGCAAGACCCTGGCCCAGCATATGCGAGAGCTTGGTGGCGATCCGGACAAGGTGCTAGACGGAGCTGGTCTTGAGCCGGCGCGCTTTGTGGAATTCCATATCGAACAAGGCCCGGTTCTGGATGATGCCAAGGAACCCTTTGGCATTGTCACGGCCATTCGCGGCGGTTTGCGCTATCGCAATGCCGTGATCGAGGGTACATGGGCCCATTCGGGCGGTGCTCCTCGCGAAGCGCGTGCCGATGTGGTCTTTGCGCTGTCCGAACTTGTTATGCGGCTCGATGAGCTATGGGGCAAGATGTTGGATGAGGGTAAGGACATCGCGGTTACCGTTGGTCGGATTGATGCAGCAACTCCGGAACATGCCTTTGCCAAGGTGCCCGGTCGGTTGGAATTCTGCATCGATCTGCGCAGCGTCGATGATGCCGCACTCGATCAGATGGACGCCTTGCTCAAGGAAGAAATCGCCAGGATTGAAGCCAAGCGTGGCGTTACCTTCAAGCTGGGCACCCAGTCACGCAGCACACCGACTCCTTTGTCTACTCAATTGGGCGACGAGGTGGAAGAGGCTGCCAAGGCGCTTGGCATTGCGCCGCGCCATATGCTGTCCGGTGGTGGCCATGATGCAGCAGCCTTCGCACTGGCTGGCTGGGAATCTCTGATGGTGTTCATCCGCAATTGGAATGGCAGCCACAATCCCGATGAAGCCATGGACCCCGAAGATTTGATTACTGCGGTGAGCGTGCTCCACAAGGCGTGGAGCGAGTGATATATGCCGGGAGCTGACAGGCGTCGGCTCCCGGTAGATTTGGATCATTGTGAAACTGCAATCCTCGATGTGTCGAGGCAGATAAAAGGGCCTGTAATGCCAGACGGGCGCTCACAAGAGACTAGAAAGCAAGATTTTGACAGACCAATTCAAAATGGTGCGCGGACGTGAAGCCGCTTTTTCCGAAGAAGAATTTGCGCAAAGACAGGCGCGCGCACGAGCGGCGGTCGAAGCAGCCGGTCATGACGTGCTTCTGGTCACCAGTCCTGAAAATATCTACTGGCTGACGGGGCGCCAGACGGCAGGCTACTTTGCCTTTCAAACGCTACTCCTTCCAGCCAGTGGTGCCCCCACATTGCTGGTGCGCCAGTTGGAATTGAGTGGGTCCATTGCCAATTGCTGGCTGGAAGACATCGTGGCCTATCAGGACGGCGAAGACCCGATTGCCTTGCTCGGAAGCATCCTTTCCAAACGGCACTTTGCAAATGTGGCTATGGAGATGGATGGCTGGTTTGTCTCTCCCAAAATGGCAAGCCAGATCGAGGCATCTTTGCCAACGGGGAAATTGTCCGACGGTTCCGGCCTTATCGCGCCTCTGCGCATGATCAAGTCACCTGCTGAACTGGTCGCAATCCGTCATGCCGCACGATATGCCGAAGCGGGTCTAGCGGCCGGTATCGACGCATGCGCTGCGGGCGCGGACGAGAATGCCGTTGCGGCTGCCATGTTGGCCGAAGCCGTGCGACAGGGCTCGGAGACCATGGCTATGGAACCTCTGGTCTCCTCCGGCCCACGCAGCGGTTTGCCCCATATGACATGGCGCAGGCGGACTCTGGAAGCGGGTGATCCACTTTTCCTTGAGCTGGCCGCCAGTCATCTGCGCTATCATTCCGCGCTTATGCGCACCGTCTGGATTGGGCAACCAAGCCAAGAAGGCCAGCGCATGATGGACTGCGCTCTTCTTGCGCTTGAGCGTGCCCTTGAGGCCATCAAACCCGGCGTGTCTTGCGCCGAGCCACATCTGGCTGCCCAAAAGGTTATTGATGATCATGGATACACGGCTGCCTTCCGCAAGCGCATCGGCTATTCAATGGGCGTTGCCTTCGCGCCGGACTGGGGTGAGGGAGGTATTCTGAGCCTCTTCACGGGCATCGAACAGGAAATCCAGCCCGGTATGGTCTTCCATCTGCCTGCCACCTTGCGCTCCTATGGCGAATGGACAGTGGGGGCCTCTGAAACCGTGATCGTAACGCAAAGCGGCATCGACATCCTGTCGGACTTGCCGCGACAGATCTGCATCAAGTGATGGAATGATGAAGTGATGAATGTGAGGATGCGCGGGCGCAGCCCGCGTGTCAGAGACAATGGCGAGAGTGTGTCTCAGACCCGAGACAGCCAGTCCAGAAAACGGACACGCACATTGTCGAAATGATGCTCCATGGCTGCCCGAGCCTCATCCGGTGCGCCCGCCTCGATGCCGGCAATGACAGCCAGATGATCCTGCGCCTGCGCGGCAAACTGATCATGCACCCGCGTGATGGTGCAGCGCCGGGCCGTGACGCGTAGTTTCTGGATCATGCCGCTGAGCATGGGCAGATCCGCTGCGTCAATCACCGCATTGTGGAAGTCATCATCTAGCTCCCAGAAATCATCAAAAGCCATGTTGGTGTCCGGATCGAGGCAATGCGCCATGACGTCACGAGACGCTTTGAGAGCACCGGTCATGCCGTTTTCAGCAGCACGGGCGGCGGCGGCTCCTTCCAGAATGCGGCGCACCTGCACGATCTCGAGCAACTGCTCCACCGAGACACGACGTACCAGCAGGGCACCATTATCCAGCCTATAGACAACGCCTTCTTTCTCGATACGGGAAATGGCCGAGCGGAGAGGGGTCCTGGAAATACCAAGCTCTGCAGCAAGGCCACGTTCGGTCAACACCTCTTCAGGCTGATATTGCTGGGACAATATCTTCTGCTTGATGGCGTTATAGGCCTGTTGTGCCAGCGTTTCTTTTTCACTCATACCCGTGTCCGATGGTTTTGATGTCCTCGCTTTGAGGTGAGGTAATTCGACGTCGCTCCATAGTGCGTTCAGATTTCCGGTGCGGCGGCACTAAAGCCTGCCAGTCGTTCCAGAATAGCCTGCTTGGCATTGTCTATATGTTGCGCCATGCGCACCTTAACTTGTTCTTCGTCGCCGTCTTCAAGCGCCTGCAGGATGGTCAGATGCTCCTGATTGCCCTTCAGGAACCGGCCCCGCACTCGCGTATGGTCGAACATGCAGGTACGCAGGCGCAAGTCATTGACCGTGCTGATGAGGGTCTGGTTGTGTGTGGCTCTGGTGAGCATACCGTGGAAATCTTCATCCACTTGCCAATGCTCTTCGCCTTCCCCGGGCCCGGCCTGCAAAAGCGCCTCAATGCGTGATTGCATGGCTTCAAGCGTTGATTTGGGCAATTTGAGCGCCATGCGCGCGGAATAGACTTCCAGCTCGCTACGCAGGAAAAAAATCTCTTCCACTTCGGCGGGAGAGAGCAGCCGCACGCGCAAGAAGCGTCCGCTCTTTTTGGCTAGCCCTTCGGCCTGAATGCGGTTGATAGCCTCGCGCACCGGTGTGCGTGACATATCCAGCTGTTCACCCAGCTTGGCTTCCTGTAGAGCATCCCCGACCTTCAGCTCGCCTGAGAATATCATCTCGATAATTTGCGTGTATGCACGCTTTGCCAGCGGTTCGGTCATGGAGGTCTGACGGTGCCTTCTTCTGGTGGTCCAAGCCTGTTCAATGGCCGCTCAGGACCCATCGAACGATTCTAAAACGAAAAACGGTTAGCGAAGAGAGAAAACTCCCACGCTAACCGCCATGAATTGCAGATCCTTAGTTGCTGCCCGAAAGGCTGTTCGGCAACCAGGTTACGATTCCGGGGAATACAGCAATCGTGAGCACAAACGCTGCCATAATCAAGAAGAAAGGCATCGCTGCGCGTGCGATGGTGCCGATCTTGTCGCCTGTCAGGCGTTGGATCACAATAAGGTTGAAGCCAACCGGTGGTGTGATCTGAGCCATTTCCACAACTAAAACAAGGAACACCCCGTACCAGACCTTGTCATATCCGGCCGCGATAACCAGTGGCAGGGTGATCGGCAGGGTCATCACGATTGCGGACATGCCCTCCATGATGCAGCCAAGAATCGCATAGAACAGCAGCAGCACCAAAATCAGCACAAGCGGCGAGAGTTGCAGAGACTGAATATAGCCTGCGATGAAGGACGGCAGCCCCAGATACCCCAACGATACCGACAGGAACATGGCCCCGACAATGATAAAACCGATCATCGAAACGGTCTGGGCGGCATGGTAGACAGCTTCGGCCAGGTTCTTCACGTTAATCGAACGCTGGAAAAGGCCGATCAGAATGGAGCCAGCCACGCCGACGCCTGCGGCTTCGGTAGGGGACGCAATGCCGCCATACATGGAGCCGATGACGGAAATGATGAGCAGCAACACCGGACCAAGGCCCATCAGTGCTTCAAACTTTTCCTTCCAACTCGTGGAAGGAGTTGCCTCACCAACCATGGCCGGATTAAGCGTTGAGCGAATGGCTAGATAGCCCATATAGGTCGCAGCCAGACACCCGCCCGGAATGATGCCAGCCATAAACAGCTTGAGGATCGACTCTTCGGCCAACACGCCATAGATGATCATGATCACGGATGGAGGAATGAGGAAACCAAGTGTACCGGCTCCGGCAAGGCTGCCGATCACCATCTGGCGATCATAGCCACGCCCGAGCAGCTCGGTCGCCGTGATGCGGCCGACCGTTGCTGTGGTTGCGGCTGAAGAGCCGGAAACGGCAGCAAACAGAGTGCAGGCCAGGACCGTGATATGGCTCATTCTGCCCGGCAGACGCCGGGTCCATGGCGCCAACCCGCTGAACAGGGATTCTGAAAGGCGGGTGCGGAACAGGATTTCAGCCATGAGAATGAACAGTGGCAAAGCCAGCATTTCCATGCTGACGGCGGAGTTCCAGATCTGCTGGGCCAGAAGTTTGGTTATCGGGAAGCTTGATTTGAAAATCGACATCGTCAGGATGCCCGTGCCGATCAGGCCGAGGCCAACCCAGACACCGGCGCCCAGAAGCAGGGCAAGCAGGCCGACAAGAGTGAGAGTTAGTTTACCCATTACAGCTGGTCCTCGATATCTGCATCATTATGTAGGGTTTCGCCGCCCACTGTACGGAGCACCTGCGCGAACATCTGAAGTGTGAAAACCAGAGCGCCAACAACCATGAAGCCTTGGGGAATCCACAAAGGAGTTCGAACGACAGAAGAGGAGGTCGAGCCTCTCTTGAGCGAGAGCATGGCCATATCGCTGACCGCATAGAGAATAACCAAAGCGATGGCCAGCCCGATCAGGCAGGCAACGGCATCGAGAACTTGCTGACCCTTGGGGGGAAGATAGTCATGAAGGGCGGTAACGCGGACATGGCCGCCAGCTTTCAGGGTTGCACCTGCTGAGAGAAAGATGCAGGCCCCCATCATGTAGGCTGCAAAATCCCAGCTGAAGGGGAGGCTGGTACCAAGAAAGTTACGCGCTGTGATTTCTGCGGCGATAAGTGCAAAAATGGCAACCAGACAAACGCCACCAATTATGCAGGAGTAACTGCTAATTTGATCGATCGGGTTTGTGATTGCCGAAAATTTCCGATCCTCGGACACTGGCATGGTATGTACCTGCAAACGGCGTTAGCCAGAATAGTCTGTAGAGTAAACACAGGTCTCGTGTCTGGCAAAAGAAGTGGAAAGGCCGCCCCGAACGGGAGGGGCGGCCCGTTTGATCAGTTGCGAACGGCCAGATAGGCGTCGATATAGTCTGCGGCTTCAGGAACACGTTCCTTGAACTCGTCCCACAGCGGTTGGGCGCGCTTGATCAACTCGGCTTTCAGCTCGGCAGATGGAGCGGTAACGGACATGCCGTTTTCTTCCAGAATAGCGATCTTCTTTTGGTCTTCTGCACGGCTTGCTTTCCAGAAGTCGCCTTCGAGCTTGATGGCAGCCTTTTCAATGGCTTCTTGATGCTCTTCGGACAGATCGTTCCAAGCATCAAGGTTCACGGTGACAAGGTTGCTGGATGCCTGCCAGTTGAAGGTGCTCATGTTGCCCATGAATTCCCAGAAGGATCCGTCAACGCCTGAAGAGGAAGAGGTGGTCACACCTTCAATGGTGCCTGCTGCGAGGGAAGGAACCACTTCACCCCAAGGCATCTGAAGGGGAGCTGCACCCAGTGCGGTGAAGAAGTTCTGGCCGTTTGCGTCAACAACGCGCAGTTTGACACCGTCCAGATCTTCGATCGTCTTGATCGGGTTCTTGGTGTAAACAGCCTGACCGGGCCATGGAACCATGTAGAGCAGCTTCTGGTTCATGGATTCGGCCACTTCTTCAATCTTCGGGCGGAAATATTTGTGCAGCAGCGCAAGGTCGGACATGGTCGGAGCGAGGTAAGGCAGGCTTTCGATACCCAGTACCGGCGCTTCGCCAACCTGCTGGCTCATCAGGATGTCGGCGATCGGAACCAGACCATCACGAACAGCGGCCATGCCTTCTGGGCCCTTGATGCCAAGAGAGCCGCCCGCATGCACGGTGATCACGACTTCACCGTCGGTGACTTCCTTGACCGTGTCGGCAAATGTGATGGCGTCCTGGGTGTGGAAGTTGCCCTGCGGCCAGACCACAGACATGTCCCAGTTGGTTTCTGCGTAAGCTTGAGCAGCAAAGGCAATGGTGCCAGCTGCGAGAAGTGCGCGGAATGCTGATTTCATCGGTATGTAACCCTCATCGTTCGGTGTAGCGATTGCGTTATTTTTATATGGCAGAAATCGGCTTGCAATTTCGGTATGCCACCTGTATGTCAAAACAGGAGCGACCATACGATGGAAAATTAGGCAACGCAAGAGGGTGCACAATATTTGAGCTGATTTTTTGGGTCGCTCGTGAAAAAAGGTCCATTAGTCTAAGAATGAAACCAGCATGTTTCTGCGCTTTTGGCGCTAAACTGGGACGTTTGAATTTGCTCTGTATATTGCCTAGCAAGAAGAAGGCCATTTTGGAGGGGCAAATTAAAATGGCCTGCGGTTGGCTGTCAGGCTCCGTCCGGTCAGGCTCGCCGTGCATTCAAAAGGCTGCATACTTGAGTGCAATGCACAGGAAGCCATTGAAACAAATTCCCTTTTGGGGAAAGGCAAAACAAAAGGAAGCTTTGCATGTCGTTGGAAACAAAATTCAGGATGCTCGGCACAGACAATGCTCCGGGGCAGGAAGTCCGGCAGGGGTTGGATGGCCTTGGAGACCTGATGCGGGGAGGCACTCTGGAAGGGCGCCCCGTCGACTTTTCTCACGGGGATGTGGATGCCCACGAGCCCACGCCAGGCTCTTTCGAGCTGTTCGCAGAGGGGTTTGGCAAGGGAGCTGCGCAGGCCTATACCGAATATCGCGGCGATATTGGTATCCGCGAGCAGGTGGCCGCCGACTTGGCTACCTTCACTGGCGCGCCGGTTGATGCTGCAGACGGGCTTATCATCACGCCGGGCACGCAAGGTGCGCTGTTTTTGGCCATGGCCGCAACGGTTGGACGTGGCGACAAGGTCGCCATCGTGCAGCCGGACTATTTTGCCAACCGCAAGCTGGTTCAATTCTTCGATGGGGAAATGATGCCGGTACAGCTGCACTATACCAAGGCAGAAGAGGGGACGGCCGGTCTGGATCTCGGTGAATTGGAAGAGGCATTCAAGGCAGGGGCTAAGCTGTTCCTCTTCTCCAATCCGAACAACCCGGCCGGTGTGGTCTATTCAAAGGAAGAGATCGCAAGCATTGCTACATTGGCCGAGCGCTACGGTGCGACGGTGATTGTTGACCAGCTCTATTCGCGTCTGCGCTACAGCAATGTCGCTTATACCCATTTGCGCGCCGAGCCGATTGATCCGGAAAATGTCATCACCATCATGGGCCCATCCAAGACCGAATCCCTTTCCGGCTTCCGCCTTGGGGTTGCTTATGGCTCAAGCAAAATCATCACGCGCATGGAGAAGCTACAGGCAATCGTCAGCCTGCGGGCTGCTGGCTACAGTCAGGCTATCTTGCGTGGCTGGTTCCATGAACCCGCCGGCTGGATGGAAGACCGTATCGCCCAGCATGAAGCTATCCGTGACGATTTGCTCAAACTTTTCCGCGCCATCGAAGGTGTCAGCGCCCGCACGCCGCAGGCTGGCAGCTATCTGTTCCCTGCGTTACCCGATCTGTCTGTCTCTCCAGCTGATTTCGTGAAAATCTTGCGGCTTCAGGCGGGCGTCATCGTTACGCCAGGCACCGAATTCAGCCCGCATACGGTCAACAGCATCCGCCTCAACTTTTCTCAGGATCACGCAGCTTCGGTAGCTGCGGTTGAACGTCTGGCAACGCTCGTCGAAAGGTATCGCACATGAGCTGTCCAACAACAGATGCCCCGATCCCGCAGGGCAATTATATTGCCGCCAAACGCCATGGGGATCTTGTCTTCACCTCTGGTATGACGCCGCGCAAGGCTGGCGTGCTGCAGCTGGAAGGGCCGGTCAAGGCGCAAGTGCCGATCGAGAGTTACAAGGATGCTGTGATTCTGGCGTGTTCAAATGCACTGATCGCTGCACGCAACCAGCTTGCCGAGGGAGAAGCGGTCGCAGCCATTCTGAGCATGACAGTGTTCGTCGCCGCAGAGGAAGGCTTCACCGCCCATTCCAAACTGGCCGATTTCGCGTCTGCCTATCTTGCCGAAACGCTCGGGCCTCAGGGGATTGGCAGCCGCGCAGCAGTTGGTGTCGCCACCTTGCCCGGCAATGCGCCGGTCGAGATCCAGCTAGTCGTCGCGATTGGCTGACTATTGAAAAATGAGCCTCCGCGTCGCCTATGTGCGATGCGGGCCAAGATCATATAAGCCCGTTGCCTTGGCATCCTTTGCCCGGGGCTGCGGGCTTTCTATTTAGGTCTTTACTGCGACAGGCTGAGTCTGAGTAGGCTTGAATATACTATCCGGCTTTGATCAAAAATTAGCCATCGTCTCGACCGAATTTTATCATGCGAAAGTCTATAGATTTTTCGATTATGTCATAAATATCTGAAAAAATTATATAATTTACCATTTTGTACGTCGTTTCAGAGTGCGAGAAAACAGATGTTTATTTGATCTTGAAAAGATGAATGCATCAAATCATAGTTTTGATGCATCATAATTCCAATTGAATATATCGCAGCTAAAAGACCATCGCCCCGACCAACCCTTCCAGACACGTCCATTCGGGCATGCAATTAACGCAATCGCGGACATCCACATTGGATGATGTACCGAGCGGGATCTGCCCTCGGAAGCCTATCGGTCCCCTCGTACGATCAGTTGATTAAAGAATATCAGGAATCTGCATCATGAGCATTACGCCCAATTCAGTTGAAGCACGCGATATCGCCTACCATATGCACCCAGCCGTTAATTTGCGCAAGTTCGAAGAAAAGGGCGGCCTCGTCATTGAAAGCGGAGATGGCGTCTATGTCTACGACAACACCGGCAAACGCTATATCGAAGGGCTGGCCGGTCTTTGGTCTGTCGCTGTTGGCTTCGGAGAGAAGCGGCTGGTTGAAGCGGCCACCGCTCAGCTGCAAAAGCTGCCTTACTATCACTCCTTCAACTACAAGACCAACGGTCCGTCGGTTGATCTGGCAGAGCTGCTCATCAGCATCGCGCCGGTTCCCATGTCCAAGGTGCATTTCACCTCTTCGGGGTCAGAGGCCAACGATCTTGTGGCCAAGATGGTCTGGTATCGCTCCAACGCATTGGGCAAGCCGGAGAAGAAAAAGATCATCGGACGCATCAAGGGCTATCACGGCGTGACGATTGCTGCGGGTTCCATCACAGGCATTCCGGCAAACCACACAAGCTTCGACTTGCCGCTTGATCGCATGGTCCATACATCCTGCCCGTCCTTCCCCCATTTCGGTGAAGACGGCGAGAGCGAAGAGGCCTTCACTGCACGCATGCTGAAGGATCTGGAAGACCTGATCGTCAAGGAAGGGCCGGAAACCATCGCCGCCTTCTGGGGCGAGCCGGTCATGGGTGCAGGTGGCGTGCTCACCCCACCAAAGGGCTATTGGGAAGGCGTTCAGGCCATCCTGAAAAAATATGACATTCTGCTGGTGGCCGATGAGGTGATCTGTGGCTTTGGCCGTACCGGCAAGATGTTCGCCTGCGAAACCTATGACATCAAACCCGATGTGCTGGTCATTTCCAAACAGCTGTCATCATCCTACATGCCTCTGTCGGCCATCATGATGAATGACAATTTCTATCAGCCGATTGCCGATGAATCCGACAAGATCGGGGTCTTTGCCCATGGTTTCACGGCCTCCGGGCATCCGGTGGCAACCGCCGTTGGCCTTGAGAATGTCAAGATCATCATCGAGCGTGATCTCGTCGGCAATGCGGCTCGCCTTGAAAAGACCTTCCTTGATGGCCTTGCAAAACTGGCCGAGCATCCGCTCGTGGATTCCTCTCGCGGCATCGGCCTCATCGGGGCGCTTGAGCTGACCCCATGGGAGCAGGAAGGGGCCGGAGCGGCAGCACTGGCTGTTGCAGAAGCCATTCAGGAAGAAGGCTGCATCATCCGCAACATTGGCGAAGCCATCTGCTTCTGCCCACCACTGATCATCACCGCAGAGCAAATTGAAGAAATGTTCGCAATCGTTCTGCGTGCGCTGAACAAGGTTGCCGAGACGCGTTAAGCGCGTCTTAGGCAGCCCAGGATTTCACCCTTAAAGATAGATCGGGACAACCCGGCGTTTTTAAAGCAATCAACCTACCGGAGATACTAATCATGAAAAAATGGGCACTATTGGCGTCTGTTCTTGCTCTTGGCGCCATGTCAAGCGCGGCTCAGGCCCGCGACCTGACCATCACCAGCTGGGGCGGTAGCTACCAGACTGCGCAACAGGATATCTATTTCAAGCCATTCTCTGAAAAGGTTGGCAAGCCGGTTCTGGACGAAAGCTGGGACGGCGGCTATGGCGTGCTTCAGGCCAAGGTGAAAGCCGGTGCTCCCAACTGGGATGCCGTGCAGGTGGAAGCCGAAGAGCTGGCCCTTGGCTGCGACGACGGTATCTTCGAAATGATCGACTGGGACAAGATGGGGGGCGAAGATGCCTTCATGCCAGCCGCTGTCAGCGATTGCGGCGTGGGTACCATCGTTTGGTCTCTGGCTCTGGCCTATGATGGCAACAAGCTCAGCGATGGGCCTAAAAACTGGGCTGACTTCTGGGATGTCAAAAAATTCCCGGGCAAACGCGCTTTGCGCAAAGGCGCCAAATATACCCTTGAGTTTGCCCTCTTGGCAGATGGCGTTCCGGCTGATGAGCTCTATGATGTTCTCTCCACCCCGGAAGGCATCGACCGGGCCTTTGCCAAACTTGACGAGTTGAAACCGGATCTGGTCTGGTGGGAATCCGGCGCCCAGCCGCTGCAGTTCCTCGCTTCTGGCGAAGTGGCTATGGCCGCATCCTATAATGGCCGTATCACCAGCATCAACAAGACAGAAGGCAAGAATTTCAAGATCGTATGGCCTGGCTCCATCTATGCTGTCGACAGCTGGGTGATCCTCAAGGATGCCGAAAACAAGGAACTTGCTCAGGATTTCATCGCCTTTGCCAGCCAGCCGGAGAATATGGCCAAGCTGCCTGAATATATCGCTTACGGGCTGACAAATAAGGAAGCTTCCAGCATGGTACCGGATGAATATAAGGCAGACGTGCCAACCACGCCGGAAAACCTGGAAGAGGCACTCTCGCTGAATATCGATTTCTGGATCGATAATTCCGAAGCCCTGAACCAGCGCTTCAACGCCTGGCTCGCCCAATAAGGCAAAAGGCAAGCGCGTGGAGCAAAGCTCCGCTTCATGCGCTTCCCCCACGCATTCTCATCCGTTTGTTCACGAGAAGCGACAGCTTTCCCGAGCGGATGCGTTTGCCTTGTGATTTCAGGCGTAGGATAGACCGGCTTGTCCCGAGACTGTCTGGTCATACGTTGCAGGAAGAAAAATGACCGAGCAGCCATATATTGAATTCCGAAAAGTCAGCAAAGTCTTTGGGTCCCTGACCGTTGTTGACCATCTCGATCTGACCATCAACAAGGGCGAGTTCGTTTCGCTTCTTGGTCCATCCGGATCGGGCAAGACAACCTTGCTCATGATGCTGGCCGGCTTTGAAGATCCCACCGCAGGGGACATTCTGCTCGGTGGCTCTGTGCTGAACCGCACCCCGCCTTACAAGCGCAATATGGGGGTTGTGTTCCAGAATTACGCCCTGTTCCCCCATCTCTCTGTGGCTGAGAATATTGCCTTTCCGCTCAAGAGGAGAGGCGTCGCCAAGGCCGAGATCGCAGAGCGGGTCAATCGCGTGTTGGAAATGGTGCAGTTGCCCGACCAATCCGAAAAACTTCCCAGCCAGCTGTCCGGTGGTCAGCAGCAGCGTGTGGCACTGGCCCGTACGCTGGTCTTTGAGCCCAACGTGGTCTTGATGGATGAACCCCTAGGCGCGCTCGACAAAAATCTGCGCGAGCAAATGCAATATGACATTCGCCGTCTGCACCGGGATCTGGGCCTGACGATCGTCTTTGTTACACACGATCAGTCTGAAGCCCTGACCATGAGCGATCGCATCGCCGTGTTCAACCATGGCAAGATCGAACAGATCGGCACGCCACAGGATATCTATGACCGGCCAAATACGCATTTTGTCGCCGAATTTATTGGCGAGACCAATCTCATTCCCGTCAAATATCGCGAAGGGGATCACTCCCGTTGTTCGGTGACCACAAATACGGGCAAGGATCTGGAAGTAACCAGCCCCGTGACCCTGTTCCGCGGAACAGAAGTATTGCTCTCCTTGCGGCCGGAACATATCGAGCTGGGTGATAGTGCCGAAGGGCTGGAGAATGCCATGCCCGCGCGCATCAGCGATGTGGTCTATCAGGGCGACCACCTGCGAGCCGATATCGAGGTGGATGGCACAAAGCTGGTGGCACGCCTTGGCCGCCATTTGCCGCCGCATGATCCCGGCGACGAGGTCTTCATCGGTTTCCGGCCTCAAAATGCACGGGTGATCCTGCCATGACTGCAAGACTAGGCCCACATCTCAAAGCCTCGGCGCTTGTGCTTCCGTTGGTGCTGTTTCTGGCCCTGTTTTTTGTCTGGCCGATCATCGCCATGCTCAAACAGTCCATCTCCGACCCCGTCGTGCACAATACATTGAGCCAAACCAGCGCCATCGCCGCCCAATGGAACGGCAAGGCACCGGTTCCTGCTGCCCTGCAGGACGCACTTGTGGCCGATATTCGCGCCACGACGGATCGGCAGGAAATGGGCGCGGTCGTACGGCGCCTCAACAGCGCCAAATCCGGCTTCAGAACGCTTATGCGCAAGACGCGCCGCGCCATTCGAAAAACCGATGGCCCGATCAATCTGGGCGAAGTCGACAAGCGCTGGAACGAGGTGGCATGGTGGCACACCATTGCGCAGGCATCTTCGCCCTATACGGACCGTTATCTGCTTGCAGCGCTTGATTATGGCCGAGACAAACATAATCAGATTGTGGCTCTGCCCGAAGATGCCTCCGCCAACAGAACCATTCTGGCGCGGACATTCGTCATCAGCCTGTCTGTGATGCTGTCCTGTCTGGCAATTGGGTTGCCGTTTGCCATGGTCATCGCTTCCACCTCTGGCTGGTTGCGCAACGTGTTGCTGGCCGCGGTGTTGCTGCCGCTCTGGACCTCGCTTCTGGTACGCACCACGGCGTGGTTCATCATTTTGCAGAATAACGGTCTCATCAACTCGGCCCTTCAGGCACTGGGGATCACCGATCAACCAATCCCGCTTATTTTCGAACGCACCGGTGTCATCATCGCCATGACGCACGTATTGCTGCCCTTCATGGTGCTGCCCATCTATAGCGTGCTCTTGTCCATGCCGGGTAATCTCATGCAGGCGGCGTCTTCGCTGGGTGCACACCCGATCGTTGCCTTTCTCAAGGTCATGTTGCCTCTCTCGGCAAGGGGCATTGCCTCTGGCTCGCTGTTGGTCTTCATGTCTTCGATTGGCTACTACATCACACCGGCTCTCATCGGTGGTCCGTCTGACCAGATGATTTCCTCCGTTATTGCCTTCTATGCAACGGAATCGGCGAACTGGGGCATGGCCGGTGCGCTCGGTCTGGTTCTGCTCTCGATCACCTTGCTGCTCTATGTCGTCTATGGACGTCTTTCGGCTGAAAAGAAGGGAGTCGCGTAATGTTCCCAACAGTCAAAAAAGCCTTTGGCATTCTTGTCATGTTGTTTCTGATTGCGCCACTGGCAGCCATTTTGCCTCTGGCCTTCACCTCCAGTGCGCTGCTCACTTATCCGGTGCCAGAGTGGTCCATGCGCTGGTTGACCGAGCTGGTGACTGAGCCGGTCTGGCGCCGCTCCATCGCCAACAGTCTGATCATCGGTGGCGGAACGACAGTGCTCGCGACCACCCTTGGCACGTTGGCCGCTCTGGGGCTGCGGCGTTATTCCTCGCTGTTCGCCGGAGTGCTCAAGACCTTCTTCTTGCTGCCGATGGTGGTGCCTGCCGTGGTGCTTGGTGTGGGCATGCAGGTCTTCTTCGTCCATGTGGGCATCGCCAACTCCTATCTGGGTGTGATCGTGGCGCATACAGTGATCGCCATGCCGTTCGTGTATGTCAGCGTGTCAGGCTCGTTGGCGGGTATCGACCCTCGTGTCGAGTTGGCCGCCGCCAGTCTTGGAGCGTCGCCCTCCACGGTGCTGCGCACGACGACCTTGCCGCTCAGCCTGTCCGGTATCCTGTCTGGTGCTGTGATGGCCTTTGCGACATCGCTCGATGAGGTGATCCTGACGCTCTTCATCGCAGGGCCTCATCAGCGCACACTGGCCAGACAGATGTTCTCCACCATTCGTGAGAATGTGTCTCCGGCCATTGCGGCTGCGGCCTTTGTCTTCATTGTCGGCACCATTCTTGTTGCCTGCCTGATCATGCTGGTGCGTATGCGCACCGGTGGCACCATGCAGAAGACTGTTGGGCCTGGCATCTCATAAGGGTCTGTGGCGCCTCGGGGGCATGCCTCCGGTGTGCCACGCCCATTCTTTTTCGTGGTGAAAATCAACAAGGGCAGAAGCCAAATCGGTGCGCATGAAGCATCCGGCTCCTGCTTGAGGGAAGTCTGCCTTGGCTGGTCGCAGACCGGAGAGGGCGCAGTGACAATTGTGTTTGATTAGGATGATGCATCAAGATATAAATAAGATGCATCATATATGGAGAGTGCCTTCATTCACGGCGTGGATCGCCAACGGAGTGATCTCCATACTACGGGAAACACTGTAACTGGATAGAGTTTGAACATGCAATCGCAACAAGAAGGCAAAAAGCTCTCTGATATGGTCTATGACAGGCTGTGCGAGGCTCTGCTCAAAGGGCACTATCTTCCGGGCAAGCGCTTGAAGATCCGGGAACTGGCTGAAGAGATGCAGACCAGCGTGACGCCAGTGCGCGATGCCATTTTGCGTTTGCACTATGACGAGGCGGTAATCTACAACTCGCCGCGCTCTATCCATGTCACCTCTCTCAGCCGCGCGCGCTATGAGGAAATCCGCAAAATTCGCCTGCCACTGGAAGTAATGAGCGCCAAGGCGGCTGCGCAATATGCCACCCTGTCCGATGTCAGCGCGCTTGAAAGCCTGATCGCGGAGAATGAAGAAGCCATGGCCGAAGGCGATGGCGTTCGCGGCGCGGCTCTCAATCAGCAATTTCATTTCAAGTTGGTCGAAATGTCAGCCATGCCGGTGCTCTATGGAGTATTGCGCCGTCTTTGGCTGCAAACCAGTCCATTGATTGCTCATGGCTATCTTGAAGCCGGGCGGGCGATGATCGATCATCATTACGAGGTTCTCGAAGCGGTGCGCAACAAGGATGTCGAGGCCGTCGCCATTGCTGTTGAGCGCGATCTGACTTTGGGAGGCGCGCCGTTGGTACGCATGCTCGACAAGGTGTCGGACGGCACTTGATTAAAAGGCGTGCATCGGGGTGAGAGTTCTACCACTCGAACCCGTTTCAATCCCAACAATTCACCCTTAGGGGCAACCCTACACCTGATGGCCATCATCACAGCGCTCTTTATAAAGACACAATAATTGGAGGAGACCGGCCAATGACCACAGTAGACCCAGATATCGGATCGCTTCTGACGACGCCTCCACCCGCGATTTCACAGCAGGAGGCGTGCGCGATTGCCAAAACGACCTTCGGTCTCACCGGTAGTCTCAAGCAGTTGACCTCTGAGCGTGATGTTAATTTCTTGCTCCGCGCGGATGACGGCAAAGGCTATGTGCTCAAATTCACCAACGAGATGGAGCCGGAAGAGCAAACCGATTTCCAGACCAAGGCTCTGCTACATCTGGAAAAAACGGCACCATCCCTGCGCGTGCCACGGGCCGTACCGACGCTTTCGGGAGAGCTGTGGCTGGAGCTGGAAAACGGCTCCCGCGCGCGGCTCCTAAGCTATGTTGAAGGAAGCCTCAGCTCGACGCTTCCCAAATCGCCAACTCTGGCCGATGCGGTCGCTACTGCGGGGGCCAAACTGGTCAATGCCCTGGAAGGGTTCGAGCATCCTGCTGCCAATCACTATCTGATCTGGG
Organism: uncultured Cohaesibacter sp.; assembly: GCF_963678225.1. NCBI lineage: Bacteria > Pseudomonadati > Pseudomonadota > Alphaproteobacteria > Hyphomicrobiales > Cohaesibacteraceae > Cohaesibacter > uncultured Cohaesibacter sp. The sequence goes on from NZ_OY782764.1 coordinate 2,823,303, forward strand.
ATATCAAGAATGCCGGAACCCTGCGCTCCATGCTGCCCCTGATCGAGGATAGCGAACAGCGGGGACTGGTCGAAAGGGTGATTGATGGATTTGATGAAAGAATAGCACCACGCCTTGATGACTTGCCATGGCAGGTCATTCACGGTGATCTCAATCCGCAAAATCTGGTGACCGAAGATGAGACTGATCTGGAAATCGGCGTGCTGGATTTTGGTGACATGGTGCGTTCGCCGCGCATTTGCGAACTGGCGATCGCAGCGGGCTATCAGCTAGACTTTTCCGATGTCGAGGCATCCATCGTGCAGTTCCTTGCCTGCTGGCACAGCATTTGTCCGCTGACCCGTGCCGAGGTTGAGCTGTCTGCCGATTTCATTGCTGCCCGTTTTGCTACCATCATCACGGTCGCCAACTGGCGTGCTCAACGCTATCCGGAAAACAGGGCCTATATCACCCGCAATCTGGCGTTGGCTTCCAATGGGATCAGGCATCTGACCAATCTGGATACCAAAGGGCTCTATGAGGTTCTGGCTGATAGAGCCGAGGCCAAACTGCATAAGGAGATTTCATGATGTCGCAAGACCAGTCCATGGCAAATGCCTTCGTGCCGGGGCAGGCGATCCTGTCTGCGGGCGATGAAGCTCTTTTGCAACGCCGCACCGACACGCTTGGGCCTGCCTATCGCCTATTCTATGAAGAGCCCTTCCATCCGGTGCGAGGGGAAGGGGTGTGGCTCTATGATGAAGATGGTACGGCCTATCTTGACGCCTACAACAATGTTGCCTGTGTGGGCCATTGCCATCCGCGCGTGGTGGAAGCCATGGCTCGACAGGCCTCTATGCTGACCACCCACACACGCTATTTGCAGAATAATATTGTCGATTTTGCAGAAGATTTTCTGGCGAGTTTTCCCGATCCCCTGTCTCACATCATGTTTACCTGCACAGGCTCGGAAGCCAACGATCTGGCGCTGCGCATTGCTCGCGTAAAAACCGGCGGTACCGGCGTCATCGTGACGGAGAATGCCTATCACGGCGTTACCATCGCCTTGGCTGCCATGTCGCCTTCTCTGGGAGCTGGAGCGCCCAAGGATGACAATGTCTTCACCATTCCTGCTCCGACCGGACAGCATGGCGAGCAGGAAGGCGAGGTCATGCGTGCTAACGTGGAAAAGGCACTCGCCGCCATGGCGGAACGAGGCATCAAACCCGCAGCTCTCTATGTCGACACCATCTTTTCTTCCGATGGCATTTTCAGTCATCCCAAAGGGTTTCTCAAACCCGCGGTTGACGCCTTTCGTGCAGCCGGTGGGCTGTTTGTCGCCGACGAGGTGCAGCCCGGCTTTGCTCGCACAGGCGAGGAGATGTGGGGCTTCCTGAGACATGGATTAGTGCCGGATATGGTCTCCATGGGCAAGCCGATGGGCAATGGCTATCCTGTTGCTGCATTGGTCGTGCAGCCTGATGTCGTGGCCGAGTTCGGTGAACGCACCCGCTACTTCAATACCTTTGGCGGCAACACAACGGCCATCGCCACAGCGCAGGCCGTTTGGGATATCATTCACGATGAGAGCCTGCAGAAAAAGACGCTTGAAACCGGCAATGCCTTTCGTACCGAGTTGGAGATCCTTGCCAGAGAAGGGGATGTCATCTGCGATATCCGCGGTAGTGGCTTGTTTATCGGTGTACAGATTGCCGGAGATGATCCAAGGGGGCGGACTGCCCGCCTCGTCAATGCACTGAAGAAAAAGCATATTCTCATCAGTGCGTCTGGCCCGGGCGGTGATGTTCTCAAAATCCGCCCGCCGCTGGCCTTTGGCTCCGATGCGCTGGACTTCTTCATGAGCGGGCTACGAGAGGCCATCAAGGACATCTAGCCCGAGGGGCGGGCGACTGGCCCGTTTCCGTTTCAATTAAACGATAATGCACAAGTGCGCAGCTTCCATTGGAAAGAACCGGATATGAGTTCGAACGAGAGAAAAACCCTTTTGATTACCGGTGCCAGCCGCGGCATCGGTCACGCCACCGTAAAGCGCTTCTCTGATGCTGGGTGGCGGGTGCTCAGTTGTTCCCGACAGCCCTTTGATGAAAAATGTCCCTGGCCGATGGGCAAGGAAAACCATATTCAGGTGGACCTCAGCGATCTGGCAAGCATCGGCAGGGCAATCGGCGTCGTCAAGGAACGCCTGAAATCGGAAGGCGGCAGGCTACATGCGCTGATCAACAATGCGGCCATCAGCCCCAAGGACGAAAACGGCCAGCGGCTTGATAGTCTGCGAACCCCTCCGCATTTGTGGCACACCGTTTTCACGGTCAACTTTGTTGCGCCCATTATGCTGGCCAATGGCCTGATTGAAGAGCTACGGGCAGCAAAGGGGTCTATCGTCAATGTTACGTCCATTGCAGGCATGCGCGTTCATCCCTTTGCCGGTACGGCCTACGCCACGTCAAAGGCGGCACTGTCCACATTGACACGCGAAATGGCCGCTGATTTTGGCCCGCACGGTATTCGGGTAAACGCCATCGCACCTGGAGAAATCGACACCTCGATCCTGTCGCCGGGGACCGAGAAGATTGTCGAGACCATTCCGCTGCGACGTCTGGGGGAGCCTTCCGAGGTGGCCGAAACCGTCTTCTATCTATGCTCGGACGCCAGTTCCTATGTTTCAGGCACGGAAATTCACGTCAATGGCGGCCAGCATGTCTGAATGAGCCATCCCTGATGTGCTGAATATGTGCCTCTGCTCTCGCCACATGTTGTGAGGGTGGGGCACGGCTCTTTTCCCGCCGTTAAACAGGGGAAGGAACTGGGCCATGACTGGAGAAGGTTATCTTTTTCGGTTATCGTTGACCAGATCCTCCCGGATCCAGTCTTATCTTCCTGATCGGAGTGTTCTCCTGCCTCATCGGGGTGAGCCTTGAGACCATGCGTCTTGAGCCCAGTCAGGTTGGCCTGCGCACAGGCAAACCGCATTCTTCCCGCCATGACGAACACTGCTTCGCCACGATGCCCGAAGGGAGCAGGACAGCACTCTGCATGGAAGATGAATTGCAAGGGACGCGGCGATCGCGCCGCTCAAGATGCGCCCAAAAGAGAGTATTGTGATGAATAAGAATAAACTGGTTGTTGTCGGCGTAGGCCATGTTGGCTCTTATGTGCTGGCAGATGCTATGAAGACGGGCCTGTTCGCTGAAATCGGCGTAATCGATATTTTGGAAAATGTCGCCTATGGCGAAGCGCTAGATCAGGCACAGGCAACGGCCCTGACCTATATGAACAATGTGGATGTCAAGGCTGGTGGCTATGAACAATGCGCCGACGCCGATGTGATCGTCGTGGCTGCGGGTCCGAGCGTCATTCCCGATCCGGATAACCCCAAGGCCGAACCCGACCGCACGCTGCTGACCAAGACCAACTGTGAAGTCATTCGCGAGGTCATGACGGGTATTACCAAATACACCAAGGACGCCATCGTCATCCTGATCACCAATCCGCTCGACACCATGGTGTATATTGCGGAAAATGAATTCGGATATCCCAAGGGCCGCGTTTTCGGAACCGGCACAATGCTGGATTCAGCCCGCTTGCGCAAGCTGATCGCCGACACCTATCAGGTCGATCCCAAGTCGATTTCCGGCTATATGATGGGTGAACATGGCAGCACGGCTTTTCCTGTGCTTAGTCATGTGACCGTGGGCGGCATTCCGTTTGATGCCGTTGATGAGTATCTGGCGCCCACCAGCAATATTCAAGATCCGGATGTCGTTAAGACAAGCATTGTCTCTGCCGCCTATGAAGTGCTCAACGGCAAGGGCTGGACCAATGCTGGTGTTGCCCAATCTGCCATCACGATGGCAAAGGCCGTTTTGCTGGATGAGCGCAGCATCTATCCCGCTTCAACCACGTTGCGCGGTCAATATGGTCATGATGGCGACGTGGCCCTCAGCATGCCATGCGTCATCGGCCGGGAAGGGATCATCAAGCAATTGCCCGTTGATCTGAATGAATGGGAAAAGCAAAAGCTGCAGGAAACGATCGCTTTCATTCAGTCCACTATGGTGGATGCCAAAACGGGGCCGGACAAAGCAAAATAATCTGACAGATTTTTGAAAGAAAAGCGAATAGCGGACGGGGCGCCCGTCCGTCATCCCCGCTCTATCAACGGCCGGTTGGGCTTGCTGAGTGGCAAGCGTAAAGATGCTTCAATGTCAGGAGATGCGCTTGGTCTAGCTGCTGGTAGCCTTAGAGGTCATGTCCGTCGTGTGCTCGGCCAACTCCTTGCGCCAACGCCCCGCCTCAAAGGCTTTGCGCGCCAAATGCGCTTTGCGGCGATGCTGATAGGACCGAGCGGCATGCCGGGTCAGATAATAGAAAATCAATGCCACTGCGATGCCGACAGGCACAGCGCCCACGGCCATGATCTTGATCGTTGGGAGAATGGCTGAGAGAGACTGTGACAAGAGCCCATGCTGAAGCGCATGGATCTTGTGATGCATGATCGGCTGTCCCAAAATCAGACAGCCCGTGGAATAGGTCGCGCTCCAGATAAACGGAAATGTCAAAGGGTTGCCGACCGCAGTGCCAACTGCAGCTGCGAGCAGGTTTCCACCGATCAAGAAGGCAATGGCCCACGCGATAAGAAAGTGAAATCCCAGAAAAGGAGTGAAAGAGGTGAAAACACCCGCCGCAACCCCGGCCGCGATGGCATAAGGGGAGCCTGTCAGGCGCAAGACGCGCTTGATATAGTAGACGCCAGACCGTTTCCAGCTACGACGCGGCCACAGCAATACACGCATACGCTCGGCAAACTTGGGCTTGTTCTTTCGACCAAAAATCACGGTTTCCAGTCTCTTTCTTCTTTTTGTAAGACCGATGTGCCATCGAGCACCTTGCGCTGGTCCACCTTAAGCCAGCTCGCCCGCAACATAGCACATAAAGTCACTATTTTCTTTTAAAGACAAACACTATTTTCCAAGTGTTTCTCACCTCAAAGAAGGGGCATCCTTTATCCGAAGATATAAGATGTCTTATTGCTCCTGAAAAGGGCCATTTCGTGGCCGATTTCCTGCGATTTTTTCCAATTAAGGGTTTAGGCCTCTCTTGGAATTGTTGCAATCTATTTTAAATAGGAGAAAGGCAAATGGTGAATAAATTTGTATCACGGAGATTATTTCTAGCCTAAAGGGCAGCTTAGCGGATAATCAGAGTGGATCTTTTGGGCATTTGCTATAAAGAACACGAGAACGATCAAAACCGGGTGTAAGATTTTGGACTATTTCAACAAGGGGGAAGCGGAAAAACAGGCCGTTTTTGCCGCCAAAAGGGATCTCATATTCCGCCCGCTCGTTCGATTTCTGGCGCGCAAGGGGGTAACGCCCACTGCAATCAGCATGGTTGGCGTCATGTTCGCGTCCTTTGCTGTGGCCATGCCTGCTGCACTTTGGGAGCTGGCTGCTGGTGGATTTCTACTCTATGTCCTGATGGATGCCGTTGACGGGCCATTGGCGCGGCTTACCCGGGCAGACAGTCATGGCGGTTCGCTGGTTGATATCTTTGCCGATCAGTTTGGTGTGGTTCTGGTGGCGTTGGGGGCCATATGGTGGCTGGATGCCAGTATTCTGGCCAACGTCATGTTTGCCTTCTTCTATAGTCACACGATCTATCTGATGGTGATCTGCAATCTGCTCTCGGTTCCCATGCCCTATGTGCTGAGGGTGAAATATATCTATTTCATCGTCTATATCTGTTCGCTTTATGCCCAGAGCAATATGCCCATCAACATATTTGCTGTCATTTTTCTGGCCTACTATCTGGTTTATTTCGTTATGCTTTTCAGGCAGGTGCTCAAGCGCAGGCCTTGAAACCACGACCCGTGTTTAGGCGATCTTTTGATAAGAAACCCTGCTGATTAACGCTAATGTGTTAGTCAAAAGACTGGCTTGTAAGCTTGCCTCTTGATACACTTATCAAGGAGATTGGCCAGCATGTGGCCTGCACGGAGAGGAGAGGCCTTCCCATATGGGGTTGTATGAGCCAAACAAGGGTTTTGCGATTGATACGCATTTTCATGCGAACGTCTTTCGGCGTCCTCATGCGAAGCGTCGGCGCATTGCCGCTCAGCTTTCTCGCTATGCCGCGCATCTGGATGGACTTTGCTCAACCGAGCACGCCTACAAGCAGCCGCTGGAGGCCTATGACTTTCTGTGCGAGATGGTCGGGCATTATGGACTTGAACTGACCATTGTGCCTGGCGTTGAGAATATCTCGCGCGAAGGGGTCGAGGTTATTCAGCTGTTTGAAAGCCGTGCCGCTCTGGTGAGTGCTCTCAAGGCCTTTCCGGCCTTCTCATGGTCCATTCATGATGCTGTCACCCTGCAGTCCCCTGACTGCGTCACCATTCTACCGCATCCTTTTTCGCCGAGCGGCACAGGTATCATGAGCGGTATCGGCTTTGAAAGGGCCTGCCAGTTACTTCCGCATTTTGATTATATTGAAATATCCAACGGGTCGTTTCTGGAAGTGCCGCTGGATGCGTTGCCGCGTATGAAATTCAAGGATCAGGTGAAGAAAACAACGCAGTTTCCTGAAGAACTTATGCCCAGCGGAGTGGGGCGCAGCTATGGCTCGGATGCGCATCGGCCGCGGGATATTAACCTTTTCAGTACGCTCGCGAAGGGGTATGACGAGAGCGTCTTTCAGGCTCTGACCATGCGGCAGGATCTCACGCCGATCTTGCGGACGATTGCCGAATTTCGCGCCGTGGGCAAGATTTCACGCAGCCTGCTGACTTCCAGCATCGAATATATGCAAAAGCAGGATTACAAGCTCACCAACAATGGCGACGGTACGCGCCCTTCGCTCGCCAAACGGGCCCGCAGCCGCATTCTTGGCTAAGCGACCGGCTGGGCCTGAGCGATCATGCCAGCCTGCTTCTTCCCAAATAAGAAAAGACCCGATGCCGAAACACCGAGCCTCTCCCCTCTGCTATCAGGCAGAGGGGCGCTCTGAAGCGCCCCTCATGAGCTTTTGAACACGCTTATTTTCTCTCTTTTTCAAGGGCTTCATTGATGCCCATGACGATCTCGTCAGCAGCTTCTTCAGCCGTCAGCTCGCCATAGGCGAACATTTCGATGGCGTCGCCAAAGGCTTCTTCCACTTTCGGATGGTCAAAATAGGCGGAGATGGCCGGACCCGAAGCGTCCAGAACCAGATTGTGGGCCTTCAGAAGAATCGGCTCGATTGCGCCTTTGTCCATCAGATGCTTGAAGGCCACCTTGGAAGCGGGGATGCCGCGTGTAGTGCCCAGAATATCGGCTGCGCCAGCATCGGTCAGCAGGCAGTTGACGACTTCAGCCGCAGCTTTCGGGTTCTCCGAATTTTTGGAAATCGAGAACAGCATGGAAGGTTTGCGGAAGACCCCGTCGTTGGTCGCATCTGCATTTTTGAGGATCGGGGCAGGCACCAGCTCCTGGCCTTCCTTCATTGGGTCGGCGATCTTGTGATAGGTGGTGTCCCACTGATAGGTGCCGGCAATGCGACCGTCGGCCCACTTTGGATCTTCATGCAAAGGCACGTTGGCACCGGCAGCCGCTACGGTTTTCCAAGGTACGATGACTTTTTCGTCGGAGAATGTCTTGTACAGATTCAGACCGTCGATGAAATCTTCCTTGGTGAAGTTCAGCGCAAGCGTGTCCGGGTCGATCATGGTAACGCCCTTCTTCTGAACGATATAGGCGCGGATTAGGCCTCGGGCGTCCAGACCATGAGAGGTCAGGCCGGTTGCTTCATAAGGATAGTAGCCATCGCCCAGCTTCTCCTGAAAGACCTTGGCTGCAGCAAGCAGGTCATCCCAGCTTTTGGGCAGAGGCAGCCCGGCCTTGTCAAAGGTGGTTTTGTTAAACCATGGCACACGACCGGTAATGGAAAGCGGCAGACCCTGCAGATGACCCTTTACGGAGGTGGCCTCCAGTTCGCTCTCTGACCACTGGGAAAGATCGATGATGTCTTTATAGTCATTCAGATCGGCAAAGCCGGTGCCATCTTTGGTGAACAGAGGCAGCCATGGCCAGTTGATCTGCATGATGTCGGCTTCGGTGCCACCAGCAAGCTGCACGGTAACTTTGGCCAGATGGCCATTCCAGCTGGTGAATTCAGGAGCAATGGTATGACCCAGCTTCTCGCCGCAATATTTCAGCGCCTCTTGCGTGGCTTCGTGGCGGCTGTTGCCTCCCCACCATGACATGCGCAAATCGGCAGCATTGGCAACAGAAAGGCTGGTCGCGGCCATGAGTGTGGCCAAAATCGTCATCTTCAGTTTCACAGGAACCTCCCTAAGATATACAAGTAGATGTATTTCCAAAAGCCGGATAACTCAGGCTAGGGCCCTTGCTACCGGCATTGTCGTAACGCGAATGAACGGTCCTTGATGGCGCAGCATATCCGGTTGATCCTCGCTTCACCCGTCGGGTGATCTCAACCGTCCTCTCCTCGATATCCTGCCCTTTCCGTGACCTGATTTTGGTCAACAGGGGTGGTTTGCCTCGCCATATATTTCCTCGGACAGGGCTGTGAGACAGGCTCCAACCCTTATTCAAATTCTTGATAAAATTATACAAAAGATCGGGGGCATTAACATGGACGAACTTGTAATTTCATGGGCCTGAAAATCTACGATTCTCTCCATGCTGGTTGGTCTGGAAGGGACCTACCGCTGCGATTGCGTACTCTATGAAGGAAGGGAGGTGTGTTCTCTCTGGCGGAGTGGTTGCCGTCTACTCGATGCGAATGCTCTCGGATGGAGTGTGTCCTGGGAGACAGATCGGAACAGTGCGTATTTTTGGCAAGTGAAGGTCTTGTCAGGCTTCAGAAAAAAAGCGCCACTTGGGAAAAGTGGCGCCTCAAGTTGTCAGTAGCACCGAGCTACATGAAACAAGTGAATACCTGGGGACATTGGTATCCAAATGTGTTTATTCATTGGGGTTATTGTTTGCTACTTATCTGAAATATGAACTTATGCTGACTTCTGCTCCATGTTGTTGACAAAACCATTGTCGCTCTTAAGTAATTCCTCAATTGCCATCCTCAGAAAGTAGGTCAACATGGGATTACCTATCGTATTTGAACCAAGCATGGCTCGTCTCAGATCGGTTTCAATCTCATTCTTGATTTGAGCCGATGAGTAGTGAATTTGCCCATCCATGCTAAATCTCCTTTTTAGCCAAGCTCTTCAGCTCTACGCCGCGACTTCCAGAGGGTCGTTATGAACCCCGTTTTTGTGGTAAAGCGTAGATGAGACCGCCAATTTGGTCCGCATAGCGGCAAGAACCGGCTCAGAAACTTCAAACACACCGCAACAAACAGGGCGTTTGCCATATCCGTCTGCACGGCCCAATTCCTGAACCTTTACGCCAGCGCGGCGGTAGACCAGCTTCATCTGGGGTTCATAGTTGGACACCATGGTATGGATGCCGTGATCAAGCGCACATTCGCAAAGCGCAAGGAACAGTAGGCTGAATGCGCGGCTGGCTTCCATCGACGGATAAACCGCGTTGATGGCTTCCTGATCGATGCACATACGGGTACCTTCCCAAATGCCTGGGGCAGAAAGGGAGACCTGGTTGGGGAATGTTCTTCTGAAAACATCATAAAGAAGAGTAGGCCCAGTTGTCGGCATTAGCCGCATAGAGCCATATAGCTCTGTGCGGTCATCGTTGCACCAAACCAGATATGCTGGCATTTTCTCATCATAAATATCGCGCTCATAGTCACCATCGACTGAAACATCCCAGTCGAGCTGGTCAGAGAAAACCTCTTTGCGCAGCTTGAACATGCGGTCCATTAAAATCGGATATTTATGATATTCATGCGCTTCAATTGTCACAAACATCTATTAGCTCCATCGGCAAAACTGATGGCTCTACAATGTTTCAAAACCCATGAAGATGGAATTCGCATAAATGGATGAACACATATAGCTTCGCACATATGTGTTGAACTCATGTCTGGCGGCGCGTTGTATGTGAGGGAAGGTCAGGCGCCGATCAGATGTAAGGTGATGGCCTTGGCGACAGCCTGAGACATGTTGGAACAATTGAGTTTATAGCGGGCCGAACGCATATAGGTCCGCACAGTATGCTCTGATATGCCAACAATAAGGGCGATTTCCTTGTAATCCTTGCCCTTTGCCGACCAATGCAGAATTTCCAGCTCCCGTGGACTGAGAACCGGAACTGGATCTTCATCACCAAACAGCTCGATGATGGCCTTTTTGTGCAGGACATGGGCAAGCTCCATCCAGTCTTGCCGGAATGATTTGACGAAGCCGGACCAGTTGGTCTCTCCCGCTCTGGAATTCACCGACAACAAAGCCCTTCGGCCAACCTTATCGGTGATCGGTATGGAATATCCATATTCTCCCATGCCGTGGACCTGGAATTCGGACATCATTTCCATAGCTTCTTCAGTCGGTTCAATCTCTGACCAGTCAAATGGTAAACTGCGTCTGAGGCCCTCCTTGACCACTGGATCGATAGTTACATAGCTTCTGGTCAGGTAGATGGCGATCCAGTCTGGCGGATAAGTCGTACGCACAAAGGGCGCGTCGATCTGCATTTCCGCAGTCACGGTCTGAGCCATATGATAGGTCACATGACCAAGGCGATAGCCGTCACGCAGTTCGAAAACTGCCTTTTCAACATTCTCGGCCTCTTTGATTTCTCTGAAGATGGTTTCGCGCAGCAGAAGAAATCTGTCGGAAGTTTCGCTCATGGTCCGCTCTCAATTGCTTTCCTAAGTAATCGCAAAATCGATTTATCCGCGCAAGTCCTCTCGTACATATGTGCGAGGTAACTATACAAATAGCAATCATAGAGAGTAAAAAAAATTCAATGCACGAAATACTTTATCTATTCTCTGCAATTTTTGAATGCATCTATAGGTGGTAATGGGATTTGTGTGAAATTTCTGGGTTAATGTTATTTTAACCAGTAGAAAAAGGCCCCCAATGCGTTGAAATTGGCCATAAATTTAGCCAAATAAAGCTATTTGAACCTTTATTGGGAAAGAAAGCGCTTGAACGCAGTGCAAGCATAAGAGACTGCTGCGCCGTGAATGTTCCTATGCTCAGATATGCAAAAGGCCCCAGAGGTTGAAATCCGAGGCCTTTTGCAAGCACATTACCGCTGAAAGGTAGAGTTGATCGCTTAACCGATGGCGCGTTTTACCTGTGAACAAACTCAGCTGAAGCGTATAGGACGCAGAAAAACTCAGGCCCAGATGACCTCTGCATCCAGAGTTTCCGGCAAACGGGACCGCATTTTGTGCTGATGACGCGATGTCAACAGCTCGATAAGCGATTCCAGAGGAACGGGGCGCGAATAGAGAAAGCCCTGATACTGATCGCAGTGATTCATGCGCAACCAGGCCAATTGATCGATCGTTTCCACCCCTTCCGCAACGGCGGAAATACCGATCAGGCGGCAGAGGGAGAGGATCAGATTGATCACAGAGCTCTGGTCTTCGATCATATTGACGAAGGAGCGATCCACCTTGAGGCTGGAGATGGGATAATCCTGAATATAGGCGAGGTTGGAGTAACCTGTGCCGAAGTCATCCACCGCAATGGAGAAACCTGCGCGGCATAGATCCATCAGAATGGCCTTGGCATCAAAGCCGACCCCCATAAGCATGCTTTCAGTGATTTCAATTTCCAGTCTGTCGGTAGGGCAGCCAGTCTTGGCCAATCCTGCGGTTAGCCGATTGACAAAATCGGGCCGTTCAAACTGTTTGGGCGAAATGTTGATGGAGATGGGAATATCATAGCCCATGTCCGCAAGCTTTCTCTGATCCCTTCCAGCACGATCGGCAATCCAGTCGCCAGCCCGATGGATCAGGCCTGTATCTTCCAGCGCTCCGATAAATTCTCCGGGAAACACCAAACCCTTCTCAGGATGCTGCCAGCGCATAAGAGCCTCGGCACTGACAACCTTTTGAGTCTGGCAATCGACCCGAGGTTGATAGTAGAGGCAGAATTCCTTGTTCTCCACGGCGCGGACAAGATCCTTCTCAAGCGCACGCTTGGCAAGGGCTGCGTGCTGCAGCGCCGGGCGATAGAAACGGTAGGTGTTGCGGCCACTATCCTTGGCTTCATGCAAGGCAAGATCACAATGACGCAGGAGAGTCGGCAGATCCTTGCCATGTTCGGGGAACAGGGCGAGGCCGATACTGGCATTTGCACTCAGGATATGATCGCCCACGCGGCACTCTGCATTGATCGAGGCCAGTATCATCTGGCAGCGGTTATCAAGGTCGGATGTTGATGCGTAAGGCTTGACGATCACAAACTCGTCGCCGCCAAGGCGTGCGATCTGTTCGGTTTCGCTAAGAGAAAGCTGTAGCAGGGACGATACATGCTTCAGCAGGGCATCACCAGACGGGTGTCCCAGCGTTTCATTGATTGATTTGAAGTGATCTAGGCCGATAACCATGAAGACAAGTCGTTCATTGTCGCGAAATGCGCCTTCGATCATGTCCGGATAGTGGGAGTTGACATAGTTGCGGTTATGCAAGCCGGTCAACATGTCATAATGGGCAAGATAGCGAACGCGGCTTTCTTTCTCTTTGAGCTCCGTCACGTCAGATTCTGTGAGAATGAAAGCTGGCTGTCCGGTTGGACCATCGAAGCATGTCATGCCTGTGATTTCGTGCCAGCGCTTGCCTTCTTTTGTCTTGACCTCGCATATCTTGGAGATCGAGCGACCCTTTTTGATATTGCGGATAAAGCGGTCATAATCGGACTTTTTAACAAAGCGCCCGCGCAGGTTAAGCGACGCGTCGCCGTAGGTTTCAAGCGCTGCCGGATTCTTGTAGAGAGACTGACCGCCCATATTGAAAAGCGAAATGCAAACCGGAATATGATTGAGTGCTTCGGCACTTCTGATCTGTTCCGGCACACGGTTGACGTCAGCGGTGGCCTCAAATCTCAGGCCAAACCGGCCGTCCGGCAATTCATGGGCGCAAATGTGAATATGGTACGGGCAGGGCTTGCCTTCCGGGTAGAGTGTCCAGAGTTCGCGAAAGGATTGGCCGGACTTGCGGGACGCTTCCAAATATTGCTGCAAACGTTCAACAACGGTCGCGCTGATATCTGGGCTCAGATCGCGATTCATTAGCTCTTCTGCGCTGTCTGCTTGCCAAAGTTTGCAGGCAGAATCGTTCGCCCAAAGAAGACGCAAGGTTTCAATATCAAGAACCCACAAAGGTATAGACAGTTGCATTGCATCTGACGCACTGAATACTGCTTTCTCGGTAATTTTCTGGGGGACTCGAGTCATGAGTATTTTCCAACGGTTCTTTATTGTCTGCCTGCATCACCGTGTTTCAGTGATTGCGTTTTTATCTGCGCCCTATATTTGAAGTCGAAGAGATCAAACACAGCATAGTTTGGGCGCGCCTCTACCCTCTATTGGTTGATGCAATTAAACGATATCATCAGTAAATAATAATTTAAGTTGCAATTGACAAATAACATATATCGAAAAACGAGAGGATTTCTCTGCATTTCCTATTGGCTCAACCTGTAAAAACTATCAATAAATCAAATTGATCCCTTCTATGCTCATGGTTATCAAATTGATTATTTTATGCAGGCTTGCTTGAAAGACCGCTCGATCCCTCTTTTCTTAAGAGAGCGGAAACTATAAAAGGGAAATACACATTCAAAATGCCAGTTTGACCGTTTGAAGCGCTTCCCACGCCAAATATTCCACATTTACGGGATAACCAAACAGGGTTTCCCGCTTTCTGGCGCCGGGGTTAGCGCCGTGGCGCAGATAAAAACGGCGCGCACCGTCGTTGCCAATCAGAACGGAGAGACTGGCTGTCTGCTCACCTCGCTCGGCGAGTTGAGTCAATGCAGCCCTCAAAAGCTGCGATCCGATGCCAAGGCCTGTACTCGATGGATGACAATGAAGGTGATCAATAAAAGGAGAGGGCCGGCTCCATATGGAAATAAAGCCGACAAGCGCAGCCGTTTCGATATTGATTGCCAACAACACAAGATCCCGCTCGCCTAATCTGCATTTCTTCCAACTGTCAGCAATATCTGCCGTCAGACGATCGCGGATATAATGAGGGGGCAAAAAAGACCGATAGGCCAACGCCCAGCTCTTCGCCTGCAGTGCGGCAATGGCTGGGAAGTCTGAACGGACTGCTGAGCGAAGCGATATATGTGGCTGCATTGAACGGGCCGTATCAAACTGGCAAACAGCAAAGCTTGGCTCTATGCCAGAGCATCGGATGATGTGCGAGACGATTGGGCCTTTGCTTTTGTATCTGCTTCCAGCTTGGCTTCATTTTCTTGTTTGATGCGCTGGAGTGCTTTTTGGCAGGCCTCGCTCGTTTGAGGCAGATCGCGGGCAACCGTCTTGATTAATTCACGGAACCATTTGTGCCGAGGTGAATGGCGGTTGCGAATATGCCAGACCATGAAAAATTCGCTCGGAGCCAGTTCAAGGGGAGGGTTTACCCATGCAAGGCCGCGAAAGATCGAGTCAGCGAGGCGCGAAGGCGCTGTGGCCAGCATGTTTGTTCCGCGCACGACCATCGCGGCGGAAGAAAAATTCGGTCCCAGATAGGATACGTTGCGAGAGCGCCCCAATTCGGCAAGGGCCTTGTCGACGGACGTGCTTTCGTTGCTATCCCATGAGAGGATCGCGTGGTCGGCACTGCAAAAATCATCCAACCCCTGTGGAGCTTCCCGCACGGTGGGGTCGTAATAGGTCAGCATGCGGTCTCCGCACAGCTTGCTGACAACCAGATCGGTTGAGTCCTCTGGCGCATAGGGGCAGAGCTCGAGATCGGTGAAGCCCTTTTCAAGCGGATTCCGGACAGCCATGTTCAACTGATAAGTCTTGAGCGAACAATGGGGTGCTTCCTGCTTGAGCCGCTCGAAAATAGCCGGCACCAGCAAGTCATGCTCATAGTCGTTACAGACAATCGAAAAGCGGTCGCTGGAATTTTTGGGGTCAAAAACAGCCTGACTATAAAGAGACTCGATGCCCTTAAGAACAGAATCGATATCGCTCATCATCGTCTCGACCCGTTCCGTCGGCACCATGGCGCGCCCCACTTTCAGAAACAGCGGGTCACCCAGCATGCTACGCAGCCGGTCAAGAGAGTGGCTCACCGAAGACTGGGTCACACCCAGAAGTCTGGCCGCCTCGGTCACGGAGCGATGCTCATGGATCAGTTTGATCATGTAGAGCGAGCGCCCGTCGAGAGACAAGTAATCGATATTCTTCATCATAGCTATTAATATAATGCATTTGAAAACATTTTAACAATTCTTATTTTCGGCGAGATCAAACTAATCGTCTGTTTTTTGACGTGGTGAGCCAATTTCAAGATTCCCAAGATAATGGGCAAGAAAAAAAGGAAAATTATGAAAATGACCGATGTCCGCGAAGCGTCCGTCGTCGTCTTGTATCACAGCGGATACGGACATACTGAAGCTGTAGCCAAATCTGTTGCTAAGGGCGCTGAGTCCGTTGACGGCGTGTCCGTTCAGCAGATCAAGGCCGATGATGAAAATCTGAACTGGGAAGCACTGGCAGACGCTGACGCCATCATTTTCGGTAGCCCGACCTACATGGGCTCTGTTTCCGCACAATTCAAAACCTTCATGGATGCAAGCTCCAAAGTCTGGGCTTCCATGGGCTGGAAGGACAAACTGGCCGGTGGCTTTACCTGTTCTGCGTCGCAGTCTGGCGACAAGCTGAACACACTGATCCAGCTTGCCGTATTCTCCGCCCAGCATGGCATGCAGTGGATTTCCACCGGCACGCTGCCTGGCAATAACAGCTCTCAGGGATCCGTTGAAGATGTGAACCGTCTTGGTTCCACTTTGGGGCTTATGGCGCAGGCCAATGCAGACCAGGGCGCTGATGTAGCGCCTCCGGCAGCGGATCATCGCACAGCCGAGCTTTATGGTGCTCGCATTGCAGAAGCTGCAAAGCGCTGGAATGGCCTTGCTGGCTAAGCCGAGGCTTGCTCTGCCGGAAGGTAGGAAAAGAAAATCAATCAAGCAGGGATGCCTCCGGCTCCCTGCTTTTTTCTTGTGATTGACGATTGGGGCAATTGAGATTGCCTCAAATCGGTTCTAAGCTGCAGCAAATTGGTGTGGATTGGCACAATTATGAATAGGGCTGAAGCGGTAAGCTATGGCAGGAATTTATAAATTCAAAACCTCCCGGCTTGCTCATTGGGCGCTCTGGTTTGCCAGGCTCTCTATTCCCGTGGCCATTCTGTCCTTTCTGCTTATGCGGTTTGGCGGTTTGCATCCTTCGATCGCCCTTTATTGTTTTGTGGCGTCGGTCTGTCTGGCGCTGTTGTCCATTCTGACAAGCTGGGTTGCTTTCCACGCCATCTGGTTCGATGGTCAAAAGGGAGGTCGTGCGCTGTGGGGCGCATTTTTGCGCAGTCTGGTTGTGCTCTTGCCCACTCTGGTTTTCGCCTATTTTTATTTCACGTTGCCGCCTTTTTCCGATCTTTCTACCAATCCACTCGATCCACCAGAATTTGTTGCCGCCTGGCAAATACGCGGTGATTCCGACAATGCCTTGTCCGTTGCCTCGCTGGATATGCGCGAAAGGCAGGCGCTGGCTTATCCTGCCCTTAAAAGCCAGACTTACGCCCAGTCCGTCGCATTGATGCAATTGGCGATTGCTGATGAATTGGCAAAGAATGAATGGCAGATATTGCGTGCGGAAGAACAGCAGGACGAAGACGGAAACGCTTATTACGAAGCCTATACACGGTCGGTCTTTACCGGATTGCGCTATGTGGTCAGCATTCGCCTCAGTCCAGCCGGAGAAGATGAAACCAGACTTGATATGCGGTCGGCCTCACTGTGGGGCCCGCGCGACTTTGGCATGAACGCACGCAGAATTCTGGGCTTTATCTCCGGGGTTGAGAGCCGTCTGGACACCAATGCGCAGCGCTATGAACTCAAGTTGGAAGAAATCGAGCGGTTGCGCCGCCTGCAAAGGGGACCTATTCCTCGTCCCAAACCGGAGAATTTGGGCCAGAGCGCCACGGGCTAGTGGGCCTAAATCTCAAGACCTACGACGGGGTTGTACCAACTGATAACGGGCTGAGAGGGTCGCTTCTGCATCCAGACACTGCACGATGCCCCGCGCCAAGAGATACTCCATCTGCGCAAACATGGAGAGTGCGGCTGCCCCATGCAATGACGGGTCAACATCCTTGTAAAGCGTGGCGACCATATCCGGAATGGTGTTCTCGCCAGCTTGAAGGTGTTCAATAAGGGCTTGTTCGCGCTTTTCCCGATGATACTTGAGCCCGGCAAGGAAGGTATGCGGATCGGAGATAACGCCACCATGTCCGGGCCAATAGAGCCGATCTTGCCGCTGCATGAGTTTGTTGATGCTATGCATGTAAGAGGCCATGGAGCCATCTGGCGGCGCGATGATTGAAGTCGACCACGCCATGGCATGGTCGCCGCAGAACAAGCCGCTGCCATCTGGAAAGCCAAATGAAAGATGATTGACCGTGTGCCCCGGCGTGTGCACCACTTCCAGCGCCCAGTCTTCACCCTGCACAAGCTCTCCATCAACGAGAAACTGATCGATCTCCAGATTGGCATCGCCTTCTGCATCCAGCGGATTGGCTTCATCTCTGTGAAGAGGGCGCGTGGGGCGGTGGATGCCTTCGGCATAGACTGGGGCGCCACAATGTTCCTTAAGAAGACGCGCACCGGGGGAGTGATCAGCATGGCTATGCGTAATAAGAATGTGTGTGATCATCTCTCCGGCAGTGGCTTGCATCAGGGCATCAATATGCTCCGGGTCAGCCGGACCCGGATCTATGATCGCAACCTTTCCATGTCCAACAATATAGCTGTTGGTGCCCATGAAGGTGAAAGGACCGGGGTTGTTGCAGGTCACACGCCTGACGTTGGGGGTAAGCGTTACGGCTGTGCCGTAAGCGGGAGAGAAATCCCGGTCAAATTCAAGGTCTGCCATTTATGAGATCCTGCTGGATATGCTGCAAGCAGCTTGACTGGTTGGAGCCTGCTTCGGTGCAAAGAAAAAAATCAAGAATACCAGAGATTTTCGGCCGTCCCGAGGCGTTTTGACACTTATATGACAGCCAGAGGATCGCATGCAAGAATAGGAAAAAAGAATAGTATAGAAGAAATGTTTTTGAGCAAATATGAATATTATGAAGTGTAAACAGATCCTTATACTCTAATTCTGTGGAAATTAGGAAATTGTGAAGTAACTTTCGTTGCAAGAAAGGCTTGCGTAACCCTTTGTTTGCTACGTTGAATTACATAGTTTTCCACGCATTAATGTCGGGGAATGGCTAAAAATATAGGTAAATCAATTAATTTCTACCGTTTAGTCAATATTAACCGGCTTTAAGTGAAACTAACCATGCTAATATTGCCTATTGAATAAATTTGGCAATATTGTCGGATTTGTACAGTATTACTATAGTAAAAAGGCTTCTGACCCATGTCTGTTGAGCAGTCAGTAACTGGTGTAGAAAGATTCTTTGGTGATGACGACATCATCGTCAGTAAGACCGATTTATCGGGGCGCCTGACTTATGCAAACAAAATATTCCTCGATATTTCCGGATATACAGAAAAAGAAGTCCTGGGCAAACCGCATAATCTGATCCGCCACCCATACATGCCAAGAACTATCTTCAAACTTCTCTGGGATTCCATCGAGAGCGGCCACGAGATCTTCGCATATGTCAATAATCGTTGCAAAAACGGCGATCACTACTGGGTCTATGCCCATGTGACGCCGAGTTGGAACAATGAGGGCAAGGTCAGCGGGTTCCATTCCAATCGGCGTGTGCCCGATCAGGAAATACTTCAGACGCATGTAATCCCGCTCTATGAGAAGATCCGCACCGCTGAGAAATCAGTTACCAACCGGAAGGACGGACTAAAGGCTGGCATGCAAGTCATCGACTCGCTTCTGGCTGAAAAGGGTCTTCAGTATGATGAGTTTATCGCAACTTTGGGGCAAAAAAAGAGGCGGGGCTACCGCTGATCGGTGAGAATATCACTGTCATGCGGTTCAATGTTCCGGAGGAGAAACCAGATGGTTTTTGTTAAGAAGTCCGCTTCCATCAGAAAGGCGATGGAGGTTTGTAAGGCGGTCGCTGATGGCGATTTTTCCGTGCGCATCACAAATATTGATGACAAGGGAGAAATGGGCCAGTTGATGCATGCGATCAACCAGATGATTGACCGCTCTGATGCTTACATCCGGGAATCAAAAGCCTGTCTGGACTATGTGTCGCGCAACCAGCATTTTCGCCTGATCGCGGAAAAAGGCATGGTGGGTGATTTCAAGCGCGCGGCTGAAAGTATCAACCGTGCAACATGGAAGATCAAGCAACGCCACGACCAGTTTGACGAAATGGGCACCAGATTCGAACATGAGCTGGACCATATCGTTGAAAGCATGACTGGCATGATTTCCAATCTGCAGGGGGCTTCAAAGAAAGTGTCTACCGCCTCTCATGGGGCACAGGAACAATCTTTGATCGTGGCCTCTGGGGCCGAGCAGGCTTCAGCCAACATGCAGTCTGTTTCAGAGGCTGTCGAGCAGCTCACCGATGCCATCGCGGAAATCAACTCGCAGGTGGTCAATAGCAGCAGCATAGCACGGCAGTCTGTTGAGAAATCGCACGATATGAGTGGTGAGATCTCCAGTCTGGCAACGGCCTCCCAGCAGATTAGCGAAGTCGTCTCCCTTATTTCCGATATCGCCGCGCAAACCAATCTGCTGGCTCTGAACGCCACAATCGAGGCCGCGCGTGCCGGAGAAGCAGGCAAGGGCTTTGCCATTGTGGCGCAGGAAGTCAAGAATTTGTCGGCTCAGACAGCCGAGGCGACTGAGCAGATTTCGGGCCAGATCAGCGGACTGCAACAGGCGACAGAACGCGCGGTGCGTGCGAATGATGATATCTCCAAGACCATTGAACGGGTAAGCGAAATTTCCACCGCCATTGCGGCCGCCGTCGAGCAGCAAAGTGCATCAACGCGTGAAATTTCATCAAACATCGAAGAAGCCGCCGTCGGGACGCAGGATGTCAGCCGTGGTGTTTCCGAAGTCAAGGAAGCAACGACGATTACGGAAGAAACCGCCAAGGAAGTGTTGGCAGTTTCCGAAAATCTGGTTCAACAGGAAGGCAGTCTGGCCAACTTGCGCGAAGAGCTCATGCGTTTCATGGGCGAAGTGCGCAAGGTGGGGTGATCCTGCCCTGTGACAATGAGCTTGAATGTGAAGAAGGCGGCCCCATATCGGGAGCCGCCTTTTTATTTCGAATCTTGTTCAGTCTGTGCGCCAAAAGGCGGCGCGTCGTCTCTCTTGAGATCAGGTGATCACATTGGGTTCTGTGCGGCCGATGCGCCCTTTCAGATCGGTCAATTCCAACATTGATTCGACCAGCGGCTTGAGTGCCTGTTCCGGTGGCATGCTGTGGTTGCCGTGGGTGTCGACATATTGTTCCAGATAGACGCGCAAGGTGGCGCCATCTGTGCCCGTGCCGGATAGTCGGAAGACAACACGCGCATTGCCTTCGAACCAGACGCGAATGCCTTGACCACTGCTGACCGATCCGTCGACCGGATCATTGTAGGAGAATTCGTCGGCATCTTTGATGGTGAGGGAACCAAGCGTCTTCCCCGCAAGTTTATCAAGTTGACCGCGTAGATCATCCATCAGCTGGTTGGCTGCATCCATGGGGATGGCCTCATAGTCGTAGCGGCTGTAATAGTCGCGACCATATTTGGCCCAATGCCCTTCGAGAATGGTTTTAACCGGTTGACGGCGTTCGGCCAGAATATTGAGCCAGAGGAGAACGGCCCAAAGCCCGTCTTTCTCGCGCACATGGTTAGAGCCGGTGCCTGCGCTTTCCTCGCCGCAGATCGTAGCCATGTCGGCGTCCAACAGGTTGCCGAAGAATTTCCAGCCCGTTGGCGTTTCAAAGCATTTGATGCCCTGCTTGGCCGCCACGCGGTCGCAAGCAGCGCTGGTCGGCATGGAACGCGCCACACCGGCAAGCCCATGCCGATAAGCCGGAGCCATATGGGCGTTGGCTGCCAGAACGGCGAGGCTGTCAGACGGGGTGACATAGATGCCGCGACCGACAATCATGTTGCGATCGCCATCGCCATCGGATGCTGCGCCCAGACATGGGGCCTTTTCCGACATCATCAGATCCATCAGGCTTTTTGCCCAGACCGGATTGGGGTCTGGATGCCCGCCGCCGAAATCTTCGCTCGGCTCTGCATTGAGCACAGTACCTTCTGGCGCTCCGAGGGCACCCTCGAAAATGGCCTTGGCATAGGGGCCGGTCACAGCATGCATCGCATCGAATACGATAGTGAAGCCGCCTGCGATCAGGTTGCGAATGGAAACGAAATCGAACAGGGAGGCCATCAAGTCCTTATAGTCCTTGACCGGATCAATCACGTCGACTTCCATCTCGCCCAGTGTCTTGTGCCCGATGGAGCCCAGATCGACCATTTCATTCTGCAGGATCTTGTAGGACGTCAGCGAACAGGTTTGTTCATAGATTGCTTCGGTGACACTTTCCGGAGCCGGTCCACCGTTGGACACATTATACTTGACCCCGAAGTCGGCATCGATGCCGCCCGGATTGTGGCTGGCCGAGAGAATCAGGCCACCATCTGTCTTGTATTTGCGAATGAGGTTGGATGCGGCTGGGGTGGAAAGCAGGCCATGCTGGCCAACAATCACCTTGGCTGCGCCATTGGCTGCGGCCATGCAAAGAATGACCTGAATTGCCCTGCGGTTGAAATAACGTCCATCACCGCCAACAACAAAAGTCTTGCCTTCAGCGCCACCAATAGCGTTGAAAACTGATTGGATGAAATTCTCAAGGTAACCGGGTTCCATGAAGACCCGTGTTTTCTTTCTAAGTCCAGATGTTCCCGGTTTCTGGCCTGAAATAGGTTCGCAGGAAATGGTCGATATTTTCATATTGAAGCCTCCAGGTCAAAGTTACCAGAACATTACTGGTGTATCTGACCAATAAACATAGACATGGATCAAATGCGGATAGCAAATCTGCATTTTCAAGTTTTGTGTCGTAAAAATGGACTCAGGTGATCTGTTTAACTATTTAATATAACGTCCTTTTCACGAAGTCCGAAAAATGGGTTGTTTTCAAAAGAATGAACACTTCTTTAGTCGAGAGTCACAATGCTGCCCCTGATCGGCAATGATAGTTGCACGGTAGCACACCTGCCCCCCGATTAAAAAGGCTGCCTGATTTTTGATTGGGTCTCCTCAAGCAATGGAACCGAAACCAGCACGCACAGGGCGCGCAAAAGCGCAACGCGGCACCTCTGGCGGCTGAATAAGGGGAAGGGGAGTTTGCGAGGATCAACTGTTCCCCGGCGCACTCAACCTGAAGCAAAACAAACAGAAATGTTGTTTTGATGTATCAAGACTATATATTATGCGGTATAGCGCTGTCCATGCAGATGTGTGAAGAATTCACACGCGTGCGCGTCGACTGTTCAGCACAATGCCAATGGCAATAAAAGCAATGCCCACCAGATGATATCCCTGTAGGCGCTCGCCCAGCAGGAAGAAGGCGAGAATCGCCACCCAAACCGGCATCAGGTGAATGAATACACCTGCCTTGGAAGGGCCTATGAGGCCTACGCCCTTGTTCCAGCTGAAATAGGCCAGAAGCGAAGCAATGAAAGTCACGTAGACAATCGCAGCCAAATTTGTCGGCGTGAGCGTAACTGGCTGATAGGTGAGGGTTTCCCAGATATAGAGCGGAAGCAGGATCGTCGCGCCGAGGCCGGTGATCACCATCAGCATGACAAGCGGATCAAGGGTTAAGGGGCGCATTTTGACCGTGATCGAATATAGAGCCCAGACAATGGCTGCTCCGACCATCCAGATGTCACCGACGGTGAATTTGAGATGGAACAGAGTTGTCAGCTCTCCGGATGTGATGACAAAGATGACCCCGAAAAAGGAGATCAAAATCCCTGCAATCTGCGCAAGGCCGAGTTTGTCCTTGAGAATGAATACCGAGAGCAACGCCATGATGGCGGGGCAAGTGGCCAGAATCAGTGTCGAGTTGATAGCAGTGGTGCTGTGCAAGGCCTGATATTGCAGCGGGTTGAAAGCGGCAATGCCTGTTGCCGACATGGCAAGCAACAGCTTCCAGTGCTTGCGGATAACCGGCCAGTTGGCGGGCAGCTTGCGGGCTGTGAAAAACAACAGAATTAGGCAGCAAAAGAACCAGCGCCAGAAGGACAGGCCAAGCGGAGGAAGATCGCCCCGAACGGCGCGCCCGATCACAACATTTCCGCCCCAGCACAAGGTTGCGAGGGCCAGAGGAGCATAGGCGGCAATATTGTTGTTTTTCATGAATTTTGCTTTTTAAAGAAAGGAAGACTGTAAGGAAGGCTTTCTCCTTCGCATATTTTGATCTTGCGTGGAAGGAAAAAGACGCTCCATAGTGGGCCTGTTTTTCTCGTGATAGAAGCGACAAGGCGGCGCATATGGGTATGAAAATCGGGATATTGATATTCGAGGATGTTGAAGAGCTTGATTTTGTCGGGCCTTGGGAAGTGTTCACCATGACCAACGCCGTCAGCATCGCCAAAGGTGAGGAGCCCCTCTTCGAAATGGCGCTCATCGCGCCAGATGTCGAGCCAGTCACCTGCGCCAAGGGCATGCGGGTGTTGCCGGACAAGACGATGGCCGATACCGATGGTCTCGATGTGATTCTTGTGCCCGGTGGACAGGGAACCCGTCGCGAAGTGAATAATCCGGCCATCATCAACTGGATTGCCGAAATCGGTCAGGGGGCACAATGGGTGACCAGCGTCTGCACCGGTTCTCTTCTCCTCACCGCAGCTGGCCTGACCAAGGGTAAGAAAATCACCACCCATCACGGTGCCGTGGATCTGGTCAAGGCCCGACCGGAAAAACCTGATGTACGTGGTGAATATCGCTATGTGCGCGATGGCAATCTGGTGACCAGCGCGGGCGTTTCCGCTGGTATCGACATGAGCCTTTGGCTCGTGGGCGAGTGGTATGGCCCCGATTTTGCGCGCGCCGTACAAAAGGCCATGCAGTATGATCCGGTTCCGCCTTATTCGGCGCTGACCTGAGGGTAGTCGCTATCTGCGCCGAGGCCCTCGGCAAAGGCACGCCTTTTAAGCCTCAGCGCCATGATGCCGAGCCGCAACGTTTCTTCCAGAATGAGAATGCCATAGACGATATAGAGAGACAGCTCAAAGACATGGGTGCAGATGAGCAAGAGCGGCACCCCGAAGCCCCACTGTAGCCCGACCTGTACCCAGAACACCCATTTGGGCCGGTCTGTCGCACGCAATATGGCGCCGATGGTGACTGATGCCGTGCGCACCAGAACCAGCAGGCCGCCATAGGGGATCAACAACAGGAAATTGATTCGAACCCAGTCGGAAATGTGCCATGACAGCGCGTCTGCAAGCAGCGTTACGCCAACAAACAGCAGCGCAAGGCGTGGTGCCAGCAAGCGCAGGGCTGTCAGGATCGAGCGGATCGCCTTGCGCAATTCCGGGCTGCCGGGCTCCAGATCCGCGCAGGTGAGAGTAGCCGACATGGCAACCGCTCGCCCGAGCACATTGGCAACCGAGAGCCATGGGGTCATAAGCGCCAGAGCAGCAAAGGTCAAATAGGGTTGCTGGGCAAACAGCAACTGATAGGCCTGGGCCCCCACAATGAGCGCGGCCACATTCAGCATGACCGGTATCAAAACCGAACGCGGCAACAGCGTCTCGCGATCATAGTCGGTGCCTCCTGACGTTTCTGCGGCGCTTTTGTCCCGCAGTGCCACGCGCATGTCGCGTACCGTCAGCACAACAAGATAGATGAGTCGCGCGCTTTGACTGACGAGGGTTGCGATTGCTGCTCCCTTGATTCCCAGTTCTGGGGCGCCAAACCATCCATAGATCAACAAGGCATTGAGAATGACATTGAGCGGCAACTCGATGGCAAATCCTCGCAATTCTCGCGGTGCCTGTCGCCTCACATCGAAACTGATGGTCAAGAGATAGGCCGCAAAGCTGAGGGGCAGGGCATAAACCATGAGCGCCAGATAGCGCTTGGCGGCAAAGCCGATGCCGGACGTCGTAGCCAGCCAATCAACAAGAAAGTTGATGTTGAAGCGAAAGAGCAGGACCAGAATAATGCTGTGGCCGAGCCCTAGCGCCATCATGCGCAGGAGCCTCTTGTAATAGAGGTGCATATCCCCCGCGCCAAAAGCTCGCGTCAAAAGAATCTGTGCGCCCGACCCCAGTCCGAACAACAGCGCCATGAAGACGCCATAAAGGCCAGCACACAGGCCAAGGCCTGCCAATGATTCATCGCCAATCGGCCCCACCATGTTGGCGTCAATCAGAATCGCTGAGGTGGAAAATAGCCCGGACAAGGACAGAAAACCCGCCAACTTGAGAATGGACGGCGTTTCGCGATCGAGCAAGGCAGACTTGGGCGAAGGATTGGCTGACACGGAAATAATGAAATCTTCTATTTGCGAATGGTTGGCGTTGGGCGGACATTAGGCTAAATTGCCCGCAATGCCAATGAAGAAGACCCCAAATCCTGAAAGCGGTTGCTCGTGTCCAATCTTGTAATTTCCAGCCCCTATCTGGGGATCGCCGTTCTTGTCATTTTCGTTCTGTCCGGCAAAGTTTTTCGCGACAACTGGAAAGCGGCCGGGCCACACTGGAAGCGCAACTGCTGGCTCTCGGGAATCGTGGCGACCTTCTGCTTTCTTGCGCTGGCCTTCATTCCCTTCGTGCCTCACTGAAGGTCTGTTTTCTGCAGATTTGTCTCACGCATACTGTCATCGCATTGCGCTTTGAAAGGGGCATCCCTGAGCGCACCATTCTAACTATGTCTGCCCTCGTTATAGTGTCGGTTTATGCTTCCAATTCATGAGTGTTAGGACTGCTGGCAGGATTGTATCCAGTCACGCTTGGATTAGGTTCGCGATAGAAACATGGATAAAAATCCGGCAAACCAGAAGAGACCCATCATGCCCCATATAACGCTTAAAATTGCGCAGACCTGTTCTGATGAGAAAAAGAAGGCATTTGTTGACCAGATGACCCGCACCATGAAAGAGCTTTTCGACGTTCCCGAAGAGCAGCTTTCCATTGATTTCCTTGAATTTACTCCGTCAGACTGGGTGGAGCTGGTCTATTTTGATGACGTTCGGCCGCGTATCGGGTCTCTGCTCAAGGAACCTGGCTATGAGATCGTCCCGGCGTGAGTATGGGCGCCTGTGTTTGGCCAGTCTGGGGAGTAGGCTGGAAGTGAAAAAGGCACGCGATTTGCGTGCCTTTTTCATATAAAGCTTGAAGTTCGGAGCCTGTTTATTCCGCAGCACTCATGGCCGCTTCGCGCTCGGCCTTTTCGCGGGCCGCTTTCTTGCGAGGGCATTCCCCATGCAGGCGCTCCTTGAGCGGGCTATCCTTATCAACGGCTGAGCCACAGATCAGGCAATGATCCGCATCGGAAATTGCGTTGAGGCCGCCACAAGAGCCGGCAATCGGTTTGCGCTTGAACATGACGCCAATGGACATGCCAACAACAATGACCAAAAAGGCTCCAAATACGATAAGATAGGTTGCCATCTAAATACCCTCCGTGCCACCCGGCTCAACTGAGCACGGGGCAGGTTGTTGATCATTTTTTCGCCGCCATCAGTGCATCAAAGGCCTTGCTGCTCGATGTCACAAATCCGCTTTCTTCGCGGCGAATGAAATAGGCCGGAATGTCCAACTTGTCAGCCAGAGCGCGACCGTCCTTCTCGCCAAGCACCAAAAGCGCCGTTGCCATTCCGTCGGCGCGCATGCCATCGGGAGCCAGCACGGTGACCGAAGCGAGATTGTGTGTAACCGGTCTCCCGGTCAGCGGGTCGATGATGTGAGACATGCGCTGCCCCTCATCATTGAAGTAGAAATTGCGATAGTCCCCCGACGTTGCGATACCCATATCACTGACGGGGAGAACTAGTTGCACGGACCGTCCAGCTTCGTCAGGCTTTTCGATGCCGATCTGCCAAGGCTCGCCCATGCTGTTCAGGCCATGAACCATAAGGTCACCGCCTATCTCTACGAGATAATTCTTAATGCCATGCTTCGCAAGAGTGCGCCCGATCAAATCTGCGCTATATCCCTTGGCAATTGCGCCCAGCGTGATCGTGACACCCGGTTTGTTCTTGCGTACCATCGGCGGATCGGATTTGACATCCAGAAGGGTGCTCTGGCCGACGTCAGCCATGGCAGCTCTGATTTGTGCATCCGTTGGTGGGTTGTCATTATCCTCCGGACCGAAGCCCCAAAGATCGACAAGTGGCGAAACCGTAATATCGAATCGCCCCCCACTCAATTCGTGAATGGTCTGTGCTTCCAGCAAAACTTCATGAAAACTGTCAGAAGTACTTAGCCAGTCAGTCGAAGAACTGGTGTTAAAGATGGAGATTTCCGACTCGTCTTTCCAGTTCGACATTGCCTCGTTGGCGGCGTCCAGTGTTGCCTTTATGTCATAATAAAGGGCCTCTTCGTCCACTTTTCCGCGCGCATGCAGCGCTTTGATGGTGTAACTGGTGCCCATCGTGTTGCCACGAAGCAGATATTCGTCAGTTTGTTCGGAAAAAAGATCACATCCGGCAAGAGCGAATAGACCAATAACAACGGGGATGAGCCGGAGAAACAAGCGCAATGGAGGGCCTCAATGCAGGTATAACGTGCTGCAGACGCTGGGACTGAACTTCTGGTTCCGCCTAAATAAGCGGCACGAGGCGTTAGTTGGGCTCTTCTTTGACTGAAGTCAAGGTCTTTTTAATCACTTTGCAGGATTAGAATGGTGACGATCGGGGGAAATTCATTTCATTTTATCCATTCAAATTGCTACCAATGGCAAAAGCCAACCATCTGGGTGCAAATTAACTTGAATTGTTTGATTTCCCTCGTTAGCAAAGGGGTGGTGTTGTTAGGACAACACCGTATGTTGGCGCGAGGGGCGCCGGAAAAACTCATTCAGTCAAGGTATGCTATGAAGCTAAAAAAAGGATTGGATCTGCCGATAACAGGCGCTCCTGTCCAGACCATTCATGAGGGGCCAAAGATAACGAAGGTGGCTGTGAATGGTCGGGACTTCATCGGCCTGAAGCCCAAGATGCTGGTCGCGGAAGGAGACAAAGTCAAGAAGGGGCAACCGCTCTTCTTGCACAAAGCTTCCGAAGACGTGGTCTATGTGGCTCCAGGAGGCGGAACCGTTACGGCAATCAATCGTGGTGCACGGCGAGTGCTTGAGACCATTGTGATTGCACTGGATGAGGTGGAAGAAGAGATCACCTTCGAGTCGACTCCTGCAGAACAGTTGAGCGCCCTCCCGCGCGAAAATGTCCAGAAGCGTCTCTATGAAAGTGGGCAGTGGACCTATCTCAAGACAAGGCCATTCTCATATGTGCCTGAACAAGGGACAGTCCCGCATTCCATCTTTGTCACAGCGATGGACACCAACCCGCTTGCTGCTGATCCTGCCGTTATTATCGGCGAGAATGCAGCGGCCTTCAGCGCTGGTGTCGATGTTCTGTCCAATCTGACAGACGGTCACGTTTATGTTTGCCATGCTCCGGACGATAAGATGCCCGGTGTAACCTCTGAGAAGGTCGTCTTCGAATCCTTCGCAGGTCCGCATCCGGCCGGTCTGGCTGGGACGCACATTCATTTTCTCGATCCCGTGAATGCAGAAAAGACCGTGTGGTCCATCGGCTATGCAGATGTGATCGCCATCGGCAATCTTTTCACGACAGGCAAGATCGACACCAACCGTACCATCGCGCTTTGTGGTCCTCTGGCCAGCAACCCGCGTTTGGTCAAAACACGCGTCGGTGCTTCCACTGATGAACTGACGGCTGGCGAAATCGAAATCGGCATCAATTGTCGTGTCGTTTCCGGTTCCATTCTGTCGGGGACGAACGCTGAAGACCAGTTCGCTTTCCTCTCCCGTTCGGCAACCCAGCTGACATTGATGGAAGAAGACACCAAACAGCGCATTCTGGGGTGGGGCTATCCTTCCAACAACTATTGGTCCTTCACCAACGTCCATCTTTCCTCGCTGCTTGGCGCGGGCAAGAAATTTGCCTTCGGAACCAACCAGCGCGGTGGACGGCGTGCCATGGTTCCCTTCGGCAGCTATGAGCAGGTTGTGCCTCTGGACATTCTGCCAACCCAGTTGCTCAAGGCGCTTCTGACGCTGGATACCGATCTCGCCCAGAATTTGGGGGCTTTGGAGCTGGAGGAAGAAGATCTGGCCCTTTGCACCTTCATCTGTCACTCGAAATATGAGTATGGCGAAGCTCTGCGAGCCAATCTCTTCAAAATCGAAAAAGAGGGCTAAGCCTTGGGTCTGCGCAATTTCTTCGACAGCATCGAGCCGCATTTCCATAAAGGCGGCAAGCTGGAACGGTATTTCGCCCTTTACGAAATGGTGGAATCCTTCATCTACACGCCAAAGATGGTCACACGCGCCGCGCCTCATGCGCGCGACGATATCGACCTGAAGCGTGTTATGTCCTATGTGGTTATCGCCACATTCCCCTGTGTTCTGATGGCTCTTTATAATACGGGCTATCAAACCAACTCAGCCATCGCCAGCATGGGGCTGACCGAGGTCGCCGGCTGGCGCGCCTGGATCATCAACCTTCTGGGCATTGGCTTCGATCCGAACAGCATCTTCGCCAACCTGGTGCATGGGCTACTCTACTTCCTGCCGATCTACATTTTTACGCTTGCCGCAGGTGGCATCGTGGAAGTGATCTTCGCCATCGTGCGTGGTCATGAGATCAACGAAGGCTTCTTCGTGACCTCCATGCTCTACGCTCTGATCGTTCCTGCCTCTACCCCACTCTGGATGGTCTCTCTGGGCATCATCTTCGGTGTACTGATGGGTAAGGAAGTGTTCGGCGGCACTGGCAAGAACTTCCTTAACCCGGCTCTGGTCGGTCGTGCCTTCCTCTATTTCGCCTATCCGGCTGCCATGTCAGGTGATGCGATCTGGACCCCGGTCGACGGCTTCACCGGTGCTACGGCTCTGGGTGCAACCGCACTGCATGGCACGCAGGCTCTGGCCGATATGGGCCTGTCCTGGTGGGATGCCTTCTTCGGCATCATGCAGGGTTCCATGGGTGAAACCTCTGCTCTGGCCTGCCTGATCGGCGGCATTGTGCTGGTCTACACCCGCATCGCAAACTGGCGTCTGATCGCTGGCTGTGTTGCCGGTACCGTCGGCTTCTCGCTGGTGCTCAATCTGATTGGTTCTGACACCAACCCGATGTTCGGTATGCCATTCTGGTGGCACATGGTTCTTGGTGGTTGGGCATTCGGTCTGGTCTTCATGGTCACCGAGCCCGTGTCTGCTGCTCAAACCAACGCCGGTCGCTTCTGGTACGGTGTTCTGATCGGCTTCATGGTCATCATGATCCGCGTCGTCAACCCGGCTTTCCCGGAAGGCATGATGCTCGCGATCCTGTTCGGCAATATCTTTGCGCCGCTCATCGACTATTTCGTT
The DNA here is from genome assembly GCF_963678225.1 of uncultured Cohaesibacter sp. Classification (NCBI taxonomy): domain Bacteria; kingdom Pseudomonadati; phylum Pseudomonadota; class Alphaproteobacteria; order Hyphomicrobiales; family Cohaesibacteraceae; genus Cohaesibacter; species uncultured Cohaesibacter sp. The sequence goes on from NZ_OY782764.1 coordinate 2,853,971, forward strand.
GTGCGCGCCAACATCAAGCGGAGGGCTGCTCGCAATGCCTGAGGCAACGGATAAGAAACTTGGTCCTTGGGGACGTTTTCTGGCGATGCCAGCGGACAATCCCGTCAAGACGGTTATCGTGGCCGTCGCCCTGTGCCTATTCTGTTCCATGATCGTGTCAGCTGCTGCCGTGGCTCTCAGACCGGTACAGGAGCAGAACAAGGTTCTGGACAAACGCCGCAATATTCTGCAGGTGGCTGGCCTGTTTGAGCCGGGTGTCAACGTCAATGAGGTCTTCAACGAAAAGGTTGAACCGCGCCTCGTTGATATCGAAACCGGCACCTTCTCTGATGCAGCTGATCCGGCAACCTATGATCAGCGTGAAGCAGCCAACGATCCTGCTCGGTCAATCGATCTGCAGAATGACCCTGCTGGCATCGGTCGGCAGGCCAAACTGGCGTCTGTCTACCTGATCCGCAACGATGCTGGTGACATCGACAAGATCATCCTTCCGGTCCATGGCTATGGCCTGTGGTCCACGATGTATGGTTTTGTTGCTCTGAAAGCTGATGGCAATGAAGTTGCCGGCTTCCAGTTCTACGAACAGGGCGAAACTCCGGGCCTTGGTGCCGAGGTCGATAACCCACGCTGGCGTGCCCAGTGGCCGGGCAAGAAGATCTACGACGAAGAGGGCAATGTTGAAATTGCTGTCACCAAGACCCCTGCGACCCCTGCGACGCAGGATTACCATATCGACAGTCTGGCCGGTGCTACGCTGACCAGCCGAGGCGTTGACAACCTCATCCATTTCTGGATGGGCGAACAAGGCTTCAAGCGCTTCCTTGATAACCTCAAAGAAGGGACGGTCTAATGTCTGTGCACAAAAATAGCATGTTGGTCGACCCGTTGGTCGATAACAACCCGATCACTTTGCAGGTTCTGGGCATCTGTTCAGCTCTTGCTGTGACCTCATCCCTCAAAGTGGCGTTCGTGATGGCCATTTCGGTGACGCTGGTGACGGCGTTCTCCAACCTGTTCATCTCGCTCATCCGCAACCATATTCCAAACAACATACGTATCATCGCACAGATGGTGATCATCGCTTCCCTCGTGATCCTCGTGGATCAGGTGCTCAAGGCCTACGCCTTCGAGATCTCCAAGACCCTATCGGTCTTCGTTGGTCTGATCATCACCAACTGCATCGTGATGGGCCGCGCTGAAGCCTTTGCCATGAAAAACCCGCCGCTTGCGAGCTTGCTCGACGGTGTCGGCAACGGTCTTGGCTACTCGCTCATCCTGATGCTGGTTGGCGTTGTGCGTGAGCTGTTCGGCTCGGGCTCCCTGTTCGGTATTACCATTCTAAAAACCGTGAACAACGGTGGATGGTATGTGCCCAATGGTATGCTGCTTCTGCCGCCAAGTGCCTTCTTCATTATCGGTCTGATCATCTGGGCATTCCGTACCTGGAAACCGGATCAGGTTGAGGCGCGTGACTTCTCAATCATCGAACAAGAGGGAGGCCACTAATTATGGAAGGTCTAATTTCTCTTGCGGTAAAGGCGATCTTTATTGAGAACCTTGCGCTTTCCTTCTTTCTTGGCATGTGTACATTCCTTGCCGTGTCCAAGAAGGTTGAAACCGCAATCGGTCTCGGGATCTCCGTGACGGTTGTTCAGGCCATTACCGTGCCTGCCAACAACCTGATCCTGCATTTCTTCCTGGCAGACGGCGCCCTTTCCTGGCTCGGCCTTGGAAATGTGGATCTGACCTTCATCGGTCTGATCTCCTATATCGGCGTTATTGCCGCCATGGTGCAGATCCTCGAAATGATCCTCGATCGCTTCTTCCCCGCTCTCTACAACGCTCTGGGTATCTTCTTGCCGCTCATCACGGTGAACTGCGCCATCCTTGGTGGTTCGCTGTTCATGGTGGAACGCGACTATACCTTCGTGGAAAGCTCCGTTTACGGTGTTTCCTCCGGCCTTGGCTGGGCGTTGGCCATCACCGCGATGGCTGGTGTGCGCGAGAAGCTTAAATATTCCGATGTGCCTGCCGGTTTGCAGGGCCTCGGTGTCACATTCATCACCGCAGGGTTGATGGCCATGGGCTTCATGGCTTTCTCCGGCGTGAAGCTGTAAGGGAGGCTATAAGATGGAAGAGTTTGCCCTTGGCATCACGTTCTTTGTTCTCATCGTTTTGGCGCTGGTGTTCCTCATTCTGTTTGCGCGGAGCCGTCTGGTTTCCTCAGGCAATGTGAACATCACCATCAATGGCGAAAGAACCATTTCTGTTCCCGCTGGCGGCAAGTTGCTTGGCGCTCTGGCTGGTGAAAAGATCTTTGTTGCATCCGCCTGCGGTGGCGGTGGTACCTGTGCGCAGTGTCGCTGCAAGGTCTTCGAAGGCGGCGGGTCGATCCTGCCAACCGAAGAAGCCCACATCACCAAGCGTGAGGCAAAGGAAGGCGATCGCCTTTCCTGTCAGGTCGCTGTGAAGCAGGACATGAAAATTCAGGTGCCTGAAGAAGTCTTCGGCGTGAAGAAATGGGAATGCACGGTTAAATCAAACGACAACGTGGCCACGTTCATTAAGGAACTTGTCCTGCAGTTGCCTGCTGATGAGCATGTGAATTTCCGAGCTGGTGGCTATATTCAGATTGAAGCACCGGCCCATGAGGTCGCTTACAAGGACTTCGAAGTTGCTGAGGAATATCGCGAAGATTGGGATAAATTCAATCTCTGGCAATATGTCTCCAAGGTTGATGAGCCGATTGAGCGCGCCTATTCCATGGCCAACTATCCTGAAGAAAAAGGCATCATCATGCTCAACGTGCGTGTCGCCAGCCCCCCTCCGGGCCAGCCGAACGTGCCTCCGGGCCAGATGTCATCCTTCATCTTCAACCTCAAGCCAGGTGACAAGGTCAATATTTCCGGTCCGTTTGGTGAGTTCTTCGCTCGCGATACGGAAAAGGAAATGGTCTTCATTGGTGGTGGTGCCGGTATGGCTCCGATGCGCTCGCATATCTTCGATCAGCTCAAGCGCCTTGATACCAAACGCAAGATTACCTTCTGGTATGGTGCTCGCTCCAAGCGCGAAATGTTCTATGTAGAAGATTTTGACAAGCTGGCGGAAGAGCACCCGAACTTCACCTGGAATGTTGCTCTGTCTGATGCTTTGCCTGAAGATGATTGGGACGGTTACACCGGTTTCATTCACAATGTGCTGTATGAACAGTATCTGCGTGACCATGAAGCTCCGGAAGACTGCGAATATTACATGTGCGGTCCTCCGATCATGAACCAGTCCGTGATCAACATGCTGCTTGATCTGGGCGTTGATCGCGAAGACATCATGCTTGATGACTTCGGTGGTTAAACCTGGGTGACCAGAAACAACGTTTATGAAAAGGCCGGAGCATCCCCGCTCCGGCCTTTTTGTATATTCGATATATTTTCCATGAAAACGGAGGAAACGGGCGGAAGAATGAGGGCGACAGCCCTTCTAGTCTTTGGTAAAGCGCAAATAGCCAGCAATATGCGATTTACCGTCGCCATCCTTGGGGTGATTGACCCCGTCAAAAACAACGATTTCTTCAAAATCAAACGGGCTGACGCCTTCAATACAAGCGACATTGATGCCAAATTCATTCGGGCTAGAGCGGCGTTTGTGATGAGTATAGATGCCGCATTTGGAGCAGAAATAATGTTCGGCGGTCATCGTGCCGAATTGATATTTGGTCAGCATCTCCTCGCCTTTGAGAAACTCGATACCATCCAATGGTGTTGAAACCGCCGCAGCGCCTCTCATCCGGCAGATGGAACATGTGCAGCGTCTCGGCGGCTTGTCATTTTCCGATATTGTGACACGAAATTGTACGGAACCGCAATGACAGGCGGCATTATAGCTGTGCCCTGGCTTTATCAACTCAAGTCTCCTTATGCGTGGCGTGAGGACGCAAGTCTGCCGCCAATCTGCGCCCTTGGCAAGAAGCGCATCCATAGAGTGAGCGTTTGAACAGGCTATGATCGGCTCCATTAGATAGAGTTCCAAGGATAGGGCAGCTCCCACGTGAGGGGGGCAAGGCCTTGTCGTTACAAGCCTTTTGGAGAAAATCCGAATACGTTATGCAACTATAAATACACTCTTGATTGATTGTACAAGAATTAATATATTTTTCGGGCTAAAATATTTAAACGCAGCCTGTGTATGTGTAGAGGGTGGCTAAGACAACGCAAATATGCGTTGAAAGCGCAAAGGCTGTGATTGTGTCTGGTGGAGGATGTATAGGGAGCGTGCCTAAAAATGGATATCTTGCGATCAAGGAGTATATCTCTTCTATGATCCGGAGCAAAGAATGGCCGCCTGGCCATTTGCTGCCAACGGAAACAGAGCTGGCTGCGCAATTTGATTGCGCCAGAGCAACGGTCAATCGCGCACTGGGGGAGTTAGCCGAAGAACAGATCATCGACCGAAGGCGCAAGGCGGGCAGTCGAGTGCGCGACGGTCGTGAACGGATGGCCAATCTTAAAATCCAGTTCCCGTGTCGCGAAATCGAGGCGATGGGAAAGGAGCATCGCTATGTTTCCCTTCAAAGAGAGATGTGTGCTCTTCCCGTGTTATTGCAGAGCGCGTGCGAAGGGGGACTGGAAAACCAGTGCTTGCGGACAGAAGGGGTTCACTATGCCAGTGAAACCCCTTTTCAATTTGAGCGCAGCTGGTTTAGCAGGGATGCCTTTCCCGAACTGTTCCAAGAGGGTGGTAAGGTCAAAGCACCCTGCGTGACGCTTTTGGAAAAGAATCCCTTTTATCACGGCAGTTTGTTTATCTCCGCCTCGAAAGCCAATCACGTGGAAGCGCGCCATCTGGGGATCAAGATGGGGGAGCCTCTTATCAGCAAAGAATATATTCTGACAGATGGGCTGGAAGGGACGCCCGTTGCTGTCATGCAAATCAGATATAAGCCGGATTATTGCGTATCCTGCATATTCTAGTGCAGTGCAATATGCCCGATCAAAGTCTTGCAGATTTGTCACGTGTGATCACATGCTCGATGGCTTGCATCAGGATAGGGAAATCATAAGGCACAGCGCCTGTTCGAACCCGGTCGCGGCCGATGCTGTAGGCGAGAAGCTGCGTGTCCAACGCCGCAAAAGCGGGTTCAACTTCCATTGTGCATGTGCTTGGTGAGATTGCTTCGGCATCCTGCGCTATGGAGCGCGCCACTTCGATAAGCTCAGGGTCTTGATCTACGCCAACCATTATAGTCTCCTACTTTTGTAGAAGATACTTACTGATTTTTACGGAGGTGGGCATCCGTAAATTATCTTATTTTCCATTTTTTGCACTGCAAAATAGTTATGTGTGAATGAACAGGAATTGCGTTTTCCCTGATTGGGTCTCCGTACCTCAGCATTCGGGCGGGTTACGGTGTACTCGTCACAAGATAGGCCCTGATCCATGCGGCTCAGGGAAAGCCTATCGCTAGAAAAGAAGCGAGGCGGGCACTCCGTGTCTCAGCATTCGGGAAGATTGACAGCGAGCCCGCCGAGCGACGTTTCCTTGTATTTCTCATCCATGTCGCGACCGGTTTCCCTCAGAGTGCGGATGCAATTGTCGAGCGGCATGAAGTGGGAACCGTCACCATATAGAGCGAGGGAAGCCGCTGACACGGCCTTTATGGCGCCAAGTCCGTTGCGCTCGATACAGGGCACTTGAACCAGTCCTTTGACCGGATCACACGTCATGCCCAGATGATGCTCCAGAGCGATTTCTGCCGCATTCTCAATCTGCTCATTGCTGCCGCCTAGAGCCGCACAAAGACCGCTGGCCGCCATCGCCGCTGCGGAACCGACTTCGGCCTGACAGCCCGCCTCAGCCCCAGATATGGATGCATTATGCTTAATGAGGCCACCAATCGCCGCCGCTGTCAAAAGGAAGGTCGTGATGCCCGCATCATTGGAGCCGGGGCAGTGGTCGCGGTAATAGCGTAACACGGAAGGCACCACGCCCGCTGCACCGTTGGTCGGAGCGGTGACCACACGCCCGCCTGCTGCATTCTCTTCATTGACCGCCATCGCATAGCAGCTCAGCCAGTCATTGATCTGATGGGGCATTGGCATATTGTCGCCGTGGCGGCTGGTGAGCTGCTGATGGATGTGCTTGGCGCGCCGCTTGACCTTGAGCCCTCCGGGGAGAATGCCATCTTTGGCCAGGCCTCTATCGATGGAAGAGAGCATCGCCTGCCAAATGCGGGCAATGCCTGTGTCAAGCTCCTGCCGCGACAGGCTGATTTCCTCGTTGGCGCGCTTCATGGCGGCAATGGAAAGGCCGGAACGCTGCCCCATGGCCAGCATCTCTGTCGCAGCGCCGAAGGGGTAGGGGAACCCTGCCGCTTCCTGTACCTGATGAAGCGCGTCGGGCTTGTGGCTGATTTTCTCTTCCATTTCGCTGGCTGTCACGATGAAACCGCCGCCGATGGAATAGTAGGTGACGCTGGCCAACTGTCGATTGCCTTCGCCATAGGCGAACAGCTTCATGCCATTGGCGTGACCGGGAAGCGATGGGCCATAATCGAAGATGAGGTCTTCATCCGGATTGAAGCGCAGCCGCGGGAACCCTTCTGGTTCGATGAATTTCTCCTCGCGTACCCGTGCTTCCTGTGCTTCAGCGTCATCCGGATCAAGCCGGTCTGGCGCAAAGCCCAGAAGCCCGAGGATAACTGCGCGGTCTGTTGCGTGGCCCTTGCCGGTAAAGGCCAGAGATCCATGCAGCGAACAGCTTATGCGCCGGACGTCTCCAGCATCGACACCCATGAAGCCTCCCACTCGCAAATCATCCATGAACCGCAAGGCCGCATTCATCGGCCCCATGGTGTGGGACGATGAAGGACCAATGCCGATCTTGAAGATGTCGAAGATGGAGAGGAACATGGGCGCTCACTCAACGAGAGGTGCTGCGGATCACTCCGCAGCTTCGTCTTCCTCATAGGCATCCACCGGTGGGCAGGTGCAGATGAGGTGGCGGTCACCATAAACATTGTCGACGCGGTTGACCGGTGGCCAGTATTTATCCACTTCGAAAGCCCCCGCCGGGAAGCATCCCTGTTTGCGAGAGTAGGGGCGATCCCACTCGCCGACAAGGTCGCGCACGGTATGAGGGGCATTTTTCAGCGGATTATTCTCCGCGTCGATTTTCTCGTCTTCAATGTCCTGTGCTTCGCGGCGGATGTCGAGCATGGCATTGATGAAGCGATCAAGCTCGGCCTTGGGCTCGGATTCCGTTGGCTCGACCATCAGCGTGCCCGGCACAGGGAAGCTCATGGTCGGCGCATGGAAGCCATTGTCCATCAGGCGCTTGGCGATATCGTCCACGGTTACGCCGCAGCTATCCTTGAGCGGACGGGTTTCCAGAATGCACTCATGGGCCACGAGACCGGCCTTGGAGGCATAAAGGGTATCATAGGCGCCCTTGAGGCTGGCCGCGATATAGTTGGCGTTGAGGATGGCCACCTTAGTGGATTGGGTTAGGCCAGCACCGCCCATCAGCAGGCAATAGGCCCAGCTGACCGGTAGAATGGAAGGCGAGCCGAATGGCGCGGCAGACACCGGTCCGATGGCAGCATCGCGCTCAGGGTGACCCGGCAGGTAAGGGGCAAGATGGGCCTTGACGCCAATCGGTCCCATGCCCGGACCACCGCCACCATGGGGAATGCAGAAGGTCTTGTGCAGATTGAGATGGCTGACGTCGCCGCCAATGTCGCCCGGGCGGGAAAGACCCACCATGGCGTTCATGTTCGCCCCGTCAATATAGACCTGTCCCCCATGCTCATGGGTGATTGCGCAGACATCTTGCACCGTTTCCTCGAACACACCGTGGGTGGACGGATAGGTGATCATGCAAGCGGCAAGATTGGCGCTGTGCTTTTCGGCCTTGGCGCGGAAATCTTCAACGTCAATATCGCCATTTTCGGCTGATTTGACGACCACCACCTTGAAACCGGCCATATGGGCCGAGGCAGGGTTGGTGCCATGGGCTGAGGTCGGGATGAGGCAGACATCGCGATGGCCTTCGCCGCGCGCCATGTGATAGTTGCGAATGGTGATGAGACCGGCATATTCGCCCTGCGCGCCCGAGTTCGGCTGCTGGGAAATGGCGTCATAGCCGGTCACAAGGCAGAGTTTTTCGTTTAGATCGTCGATCATCTCCTTGTAGCCCAGCGCTTGATCATCGGGCACAAACGGATGCAGGTTGGCAAATTCGGGCCATGTGATCGGGATCATCTCGATGGTGGCGTTGAGCTTCATGGTGCAGGAGCCAAGCGGAATCATGGCCCGGTCGAGCGCCAGATCGCGGTCGGCGAGGCGACGCATATAGCGGGTGATCTCGGCTTCGGCACGGTTGAGATGGAAGATTGGATGCGTGAGATACTCGGTTGTGCGCAGATTGTTGGTTGGCAGACGATAGGGGATATCCTGCTCGCGCTCATGCTCGAAGGCACCATAGGTCAGCTCGCCGCCAAAGCTCTTCCAGACCGCTTCCACGGTTTCCGGACGGGTCTGCTCATCAAGGCTGATGCCGATCTTGCTGTTGCCTACCTTGCGCAGGTTGATGCCATTGGCGACAGCTGCGTTGAGGATCACGCCCTGCAGCGCGCCCACTTCCACCGTGATGGTATCGAAGAACACATCCGGCTCTGGCTTGAAGCCGAGCTTTTCGAGGCCGTCGACCAGACGTACGGTCTTGCGATGGACATATTGCGCAATCGCCTTGATGCCATCCGGCCCGTGATAGACCGCATACATGGAGGCAATGACGGCCAGCAGCGCCTGTGCGGTGCAAACGTTGGAGTTAGCCTTCTCGCGGCGAATATGCTGCTCTCGGGTCTGAAGGGCGAGGCGATAGGCTTTGCGCCCGTGGCTGTCGATGGTCACCCCGATGATGCGCCCCGGCATGGCGCGTTTGAAGGCATCACCACAGGACATGTAAGCTGCGTGCGGGCCGCCATAGCCAAGCGGAACGCCAAATCGCTGGGTGGAGCCGACGGCAATGTCTGCGCCCATTTCGCCCGGAGATTTCAGCAGCGCCAGTGCCAGCGGGTCGGCAATCACGATGCCAAGGGCCTTGTTCTCGTGCAACGCTGCCATGGCAGAGGTGAAATCACGCACATGGCCATGGGTACCCGGATACTGGAAGATCGCACCGAAGACTTCGCTTGGCTCCAGCTCTTCAGGAGCGGCAACCTTCACTTCGATGCCCAGCGGCTCTGCGCGGGTTTCGATGACAGCGATATTCTGCGGATGACAATTCTCATCCACGAAGAAAATGTTGGATTTGGACTTGGCTGCGCGCTTGGCCATGGTCATGGCCTCTGCTGCGGCTGTGGCTTCATCAAGTAATGAGGCGTTGGCGATCTCAAGGCCGGTCAGGTCGGATACCATGGTCTGGAAGTTGAGCAGCGCTTCAAGGCGGCCTTGGCTGATCTCTGGCTGATAAGGGGTGTAGGCTGTGTACCAAGCCGGATTTTCAAGGATGTTGCGCAGGATGACCGGCGGAGTGCTGGTGCCGTAATAGCCCTGGCCGATGAGTGAAGTGAGCAGCTTGTTCTTGGAGGCAACCTTGCGCATGTGATGCAGCGTGTCGCCTTCGGCCAGTGCGCCACCCCATTTGAGCGGTTCTTTCTGGCGGATGGACGCCGGAACCGTCGCATCGATCAGCTCATCCAGTGTGGTGAAGCCGATTACCTTGAGCATTTCAGCCATTTCGCTCGGCGACGGCCCGATATGGCGTCGGTTGGCAAAATCATAAGCTTCATAATCGGTCAGTTTGAAGGTCATTGCCTGCTCCTCAATCCTTGTCTTTGCCTGTGGCTGTCACACCCCGGATCGTGACAGTCTCCCGTGGTTTTTCCAAGGGAAACGATCGGCTAGGGCTTTAAGGAAACAAAGAGGATCGCGGAAAGCTGCCGATTCTTCACGTGGTTTCTTGTTAAGTTTCTTATAGGGGAATTTTCCCCTATATGCAATAATGATGCTTATGCTTGTCAAAATCTACCCAAGAGGGGTTTCTTTGCAGATTTTGACCTTGAGAGAAAATTGTGCGAATTTGCAGCCCGATCAGGGCAGTGACGACAGGAGTGGAACATGGGTGATCTGGAACGTGGGGAATTTGGCACGATAGAAAGCCTGCAAGAGGACACATCTGTCACGGAAGCCATTCCCGGTGTGCTTGCTCCGGCCGGTGCGTCGGCACCCGGTGCCCCCGGTATGGATGAGTTGGGCCAAATGGTGCGCGAGGCGCGCAAGCGCAAAGGCTGGACGCTGGAAGAGACTGGGCGCCATGCGGGCATTGGCCGCTCGACCCTGTCCAAGATCGAGAATGGCCAGACCAGTCCGGGCTTCGACATCGTGCGTCGCCTGACGCAGGCGTTGGAGCTGGAAACGCCGAACCTGTTTCTGCAAAGCGGCAAGAGCGACCTGACCGGGCGGCGGGATGTGACAAGAAAGGGCGAAGGCGAAGGCAAGGTCACCGCGACCTATTCCCATGAGCTTTTGTGCAACGAGCTAACCAGCAAGGCGATGTTGCCCTATGTCAGCACGATCAAGGCGCGAGATATTTCCGATTTCGGCGACTGGATTCGCCATCGGGGCGAGGAATTCATGTATGTGCTCTCCGGCGAGTTGGAGCTGCATACCGAGCATTATCGGCCACTGGCTATGCAAGCGGGCGATAGCGTCTATTATGACAGCTCCATGGGTCATTGCTGTGTAACCACCAGCAAGGAAGATGCCGTGGTGCTCTGGGTGAGCCTCGAGCGCTGACCAGAATCCAGAAGCAAAGGACGCATAGTAAAATGATTAGAAGCGCAAAGCCGGAAGATGCTGCCGCCATCGCGGAGATCTATAATGATGCCGTGCGCACCACCACCGCCATCTGGAATGATGAAACCGTGAGCGTTCAGAACAGAGCCGACTGGATTGCATCAAAGCAGAAAGATGGCTGGCCGCTGTTTGTGCTGGAAGACGAGCAGGGTGCTGTGGCCGGCTACGCCACCTATGGCTCCTGGCGTGCATGGGATGGCTATCGCCACACCGTGGAGCATTCGGTCTATGTAGAAAAAGGCCACCGGGGGCAGGGGATCGGCAAGGCGCTCATGCAAGCTCTTATCAGCAAGGCCAGACAGACTGATATTCATGTGATGGTCGCAGGCATTGAAGCTGGCAATGAAGCCTCCATCAGGCTGCACGAAAAGCTGGGCTTCAATCGGGCGGGAAACCTGCATGAAGTTGGCACAAAGTTTGGCCGTTGGCTGGACCTGACTTTTTTGGAATTGAAGCTTGGCGAGTAAACCTTGATACCATTCGCACCAAAGCAAAAGGTACCAAGGTGTATTAGCCCTGTGGTTACCAGTCTGGCATCTTTACAACCATGATGTCGAGATTCTGGTCGGGCATATAGTTCTGGGCCCTGAATTCAAATTGTGTCGGGGCGATCTTGCGAATGCCGTTGATGCAGAGGGTGATCAAGTTGTCTGGCTGCATCTTGTCGATGACCAGACGAAAGTCCCCGATGGGACCAAGCCAAGTGTTGGCGGTTTTCAGAATATAGCGAACTTCGGAGCTGACGGTGGTTTCGTGGCCACCCTTCTTGAGCAGGTGGCGAAACCCCCGGATGAAGCTGTCATCGATGCAAAAGCGCTCTATATTGTCGCGAATGCCATATTGCTCATCAATCACGCCTCCTCCAACGACCGGCGCATAGCTGTGGTCCAGCACGGTGCGGCTATTGGCCGGGAAGGTCTGCCACCAATAATAGGTGGCTTTCACCTTCCATTTCTTGTCGAACCAAGCTTCTCCCGGCACCCAGTTGATCAGGCCTTTAGCGGCCAGTGCCTGCTTGGCGGAATCTGGAATATTTTCCAGTCGATCATAATAGTCCGGCGCAAAGCGGTGCAGGGGAACGCCATTGCTGACCAGATCTTCGGTATAATCTCGGCCATTCATCGTGAGCTTGACCTCCAGCTCCGGCCTGATCTGCTGGCCGTTGGAATGCACCGTGAAGCCCAGAAAGTTGATCGGATCCGCATTGTTGATGCCATAATTCCATTCCGGTTCGGCTTCGATCTCGGGGACCGGAAAGGCAACGAGCATGCGCTGGTCTTCATCGGAATGGTTGAAGAATTCATAGTGAATGCGGATCTGCTCGGGGCTGATATAGAGGTCTTCCAAATCAAGGGAAATGGCGTTGGTTTCTACCAGACGTATGCCGCCAGCATCGAGCATCGCTGACGCATCATTGGCGCTGGCGTCTGTCGGCATAGTCACATTGCCAAGCATGAGCAAGGCCAGCATTAGGTGCGAGAGACGAAACCGGCGAAATAGTGACTGAATCATGGGCCCTCACTCAAGCATGGCACCGCCTGCCTGCATATGAGAAGGAAACAGGACAGCGCACGAGAAACAACAATGACAGGGCTGAGGTAAACACGCTTGCGGTTCGCGCCAATCACCCTGTTCTATCAATATGTTCAAGGCTCCTCGTGGCTAATCTTCCTTAAGACAGGTCCAAAACGTCCAGCCCAAAAGCGCAAAGTCCCAAAAGTGCCAAGCCCATGTGTCCGTAGTTTAACGATTGTCCGTGCAGAGAGCTAGCGCTCCTTTGCCGAGGCGAGTTTTTTTCTTAATCAAGCCGCTTTTCCATGCCGCGCCAAGAGGGGATCGGCGCGGTATGAAAATCAACATCCTAGAGTTTGCCTAATCCGACAGGCTCAGTCTGTTGCTTCCAACAGGGTCTGGTGAATTTGGTCAATCAGCTCGGGTTCGAGGCCAAGGCGTGCAGCAAGCAAAGACAAATAGGCTTGCTCGGAAGGAGTGTCCGGTTCAATGGCCATGAGAGAGGCCAGATAAATTTCCATGGCCTGTTCTGTGCTGCGCGCTTGGGAGACGATGCTGTCGATATCGAGCGGCTTGTTGATCTGATCGAGCAGAAAGGCCTTTTCTTCGGCGCTCAGATCTTCCTGACCTATTTTCTCGAAGATGGCCTGTTGCTCTTGCGCATCTATGGTGCCATCGGCTTTGGCCGCGGCAATCATGGCGCTGACAAGCGTTGCCCCGAAGCCAGTGGCGCGCTGGGTCATTTCGTTGACTTCAAACCCGGACCCCATGGGAACCACGGGCACATGGGTGATCTTTCGGCCAACCGCGCCTTCAGGGGCGTGAAGATGGGCGGGAATGGTTTGATCGCCGCGTCCTATCTGTCCGTCGACCACTGGAACGCCAGCCTTCTTGCCCTGATAATCCGAATAGGCCTTGTATGCGAGGCCTGCCACCAACGCCAACCCGCCATAGGTTGCGGCTTTCTTGGCCATTTTGCGTCCCTTCTTGGACCCCATCATATAGCCTGCCAGACCTCCGGCCAAAGCGCCGCCGCCAATGCCGCCAGCATTCTGTGAAAGATAATCCTTGCCCCTTTGCATCAAATCGCCATTGCCAGCCCCGGTGCCCTGAGACCGTGATCCGGGGGCACCGGCAGCTCCCAGAAATTCATTGATCAGTTTTGATGCATCAAACATTGATTACCCCTCTGCTAATTGTCCTTTTTACGTAGTCTCTTAAGGATATAAGGACAGTTCGTGCGGAGGCAAGGTGGGGCACCCATCAATTTGCTTGGTCAATGGTCTCAATCGAAAGCATTGTTGCGATTATTGCCAAATAATAGTAGCCATTCGACAAATCGGCCTTCTTTACGCTTCGATACCGCAGGATGCGGTTCGGGGCAGGGGCTGTTTGCAAAAAGCACAGGCACGTGAAGGCAGCCAAGAGCGGGAATTGCAAGACCATGATGAAGACTTTGGACAGACTGCCAGTGGGCACACTCGTGATGATCGCTCTGACATTGGGACTGGCTCCATTTGTGCCCGAACCGCATGTCTGGCAGAAGCTCAAGATGCTGGTTGCCGGCACGCTCACCCGACCGGTCGATATTTTCGATTTGCTGTTTCACGGCGTTCCATGGCTGTTGTTGCTTGCTAAAGTGGGGCGGCAGGCTTCCCTCTCCCGAGGATGAGATGTCGAAGACAGTGATTGGCCAGTTGGGACGGCGAAAAGCGGTCCCAAGTGATTCTCATCCGCTCATGCCGAACAGAGAGAAATCGAAACATCGCTTTATTGCTTGATTTAAAAGGTAATTTATTACCCGAGTGAGGCTGTGGACGAGTTCTGCGAACGAATGTTGCGGGGCGCTCATCGCCCTTTCTTCGGTTTCTAATATAGAATTGTTCGACAAAAATATTCTGTAAGGAGATCGACATACAAAAACTTGCCATCAGCAGCTGAGCACAACCAACAGAAGCAAGTTGGTTAATTATCACTTGAGAAAGATTGTAAAGTTCGAACGAAAACCGTTCTCATTAAATGATACTACTTTAGAATCCAAGAAAAGAAGTCTGAATAAACGGAATGGTTGCGTAATTGTTGCTTTTGCACCATGTTCGGAACGTTGTTTTTGCTCGATATTTCAGGTTTTTCGCAATTTTGCTTTTTGGCGAACTTTTGCGATTTGGGAGGCGGCAATCTTGTCATCCAGAGGTCATCTGTGATCCACTAAATACGGATAGCGACTTATGGGTGACGGGAAATGAAATTATCAATCAATCAGATGCGCGCAGTGGAAGCCGTTGTGCGCACTGGCAGCTTCTCTGCTGCGGCCAAAGAGTTGGGCATTTCCCAACCCTCGGTTTCCAACCATCTCTCTGCGTTGGAAAAGCACTATCGCACACAATTAATCCATCGAAACGGGCGTCAGGCCGAGGCGACGGAAACCTGTCGCGAAATCCTGTCGCGCATTCGTTCTGTTCTGGCGATGACCGACGAGATCGAACATGCCCTCGAAGGGCGCCGCCGTATGCAGGCCGGATCCCTGCGCCTCGGCTATTCTACCTACCAGTTTGCTATGCCCATTCTGTCAGACTTCATGATCCAGTTCCCTGAAGTTGAGATCGAAGCGCGTGCGATGGCCTCGAATGATCTTTTGCCCTTGTTGGAAGATGGCAAATTTGATGTTGTCTTCATTACCTCGGATGAGGCGCCAAGCAGTTTGCATGTCGAAAAGATCCGCACCGAGCGGATCGTTCTCGTTGTTCCGCCTGATCATCCACTCTGTGAGAAGGGCTCAGCCAGTTGGCAGGATGTTGCCAATGCAGCACTCGTACAGAGGGAAAACAGCTCTGGCACACGTCGAGTGTTTGAAAAGGCGGCAACGTCTGCTGGAGTTAAGTTGAACACAGTGTTGGCGCTGGGGTCCTGGGGCGCAATTGTAACCACGATCAACAGCGGAATGGGCATTGGCGTGGCGATGGAAGGCGAGGTGCTGCCTTCCAACAATGTGGTGATCATTCCCATTGAAGACGAAACCCTGACCGTTTCGCATTATCTCGCCTGCCTGCCAGAGATGCAGCATGTCTCCGCGATCAGGGCAATGTTCAATGCCCTTAAAGACAATGAGTGAAAAGACCAGTAGAAACGCCGGGGGGCTGCGCGTCAGAATTGTGACTGTTATATGTCATGGCTCTCTTGATAGCTTTAAGCTATAGATAGAAGATGTTCATAAAACTGTTAAATAGCATCTCTAGGAAGGGTCTGCTCGATCCAAACAGGGAGACCTTCCAATGAGCCCCAAATCTGTTTTTCTCGCCGGAGCGGCCTATGTCGCGCTGAGCGCCTCTGCCTTTGCTGCATGCCCGGTAGCAACTGTTGCAGATATGAAAGGCCTGACCTCTGCCTATCCTGAGCAGTTTGAGTTGGCCGAATTTCAAAAAGCCGGTAGCTGCGAGCTGTCCTTTGCCCAGAACCCGGATATCGCCAAATTCAACAGCCAGATCCTCGGTAACAAAGAGCTGCCAGCGCTTGCTGATCGTCTGCCGCAAGAGCCGCTTGTTGTTGTTCCCTATGATGCCGTCGGCACCTATGGCGGCGTGATTACCGGCCTTTCCAAAGGGACGGAATCCGGCACCTCGGATCTTCTCTCCGTGCGCCATGTAAACCTTGTGCGTTATGCCGATGACCTGCAGACCGTGGTTCCCAACATTGCCAAAAGCTGGGAATGGAATGACGACTACACGCAGCTGACCTTCACCCTGCGCAAAGGGCATAAATGGTCTGATGGCGAGCCTTTCACCGCAGCCGATATCGAATTCTGGTATAACGATCTGATCCTGAACAAAGATGTTTACGAAAAGACGCCGGGCCGCTGGTTGTTCGCTGGTGAGCCAGCCGTTGTCAAGGCGCTGGATGATGTCACCGTCTCCTTCACTTTCCCTGTGCCAACGCCAGGCATTCTCAACCGCTTCGCTGTTGACTATGGTCAGGCTTTCCAGCCCAAGCATTTCCTCGCCCAGTTCATGCCGAAATACAACAAGGATGCCGACAAGCTGGCAAAGGACATGGGGCTTGAGAATGGCGCTGCGGCCATCAAGATGTATTATGGCGGCTCCGACTGGAAAGACGTGCCAAGCCCGCTGCTGAAGGACGCTGAAGTTGCCGAGAAATTCGGTCGTGCCGTGGTGCCGACGCTGGAATCCCACATTGTGGTGGAAGAAAATGCCGAAGGCCGCAAGCTGGTCGCCAACCCATATTTCCATATGGTTGACACCGCAGGCAATCAGCTTCCCTACATTCCAGAAATTGACGAAAGCTACGTCAAGGACAAGGAAGTCCAGAATCTGAAGATCATGAATGGTGAAGTTGTCTGGAAACAACAGGCCGTCTTCCTGGAGGACTTCCCGCTGCTCAAGGAAAATGAAGCCAAGGGCAACTATACCGTTTCCTACGCGCCGACCTTCGGGGAGAATATCTTCTTCTCCTTCAACCGCACCCACAAGGATCCGGTGCTGGCCAAGCTGTTCAATGACATCCGCTTTGAACGCGCTATGTCCATTGCGCTGGATCGTGAAGAAATCAACGAGATTGTCTATCTGGGGCAGGGGAAGCCGGCACAGGGTGTACCGGCCGAACCAAAGACCGTGTCTTTCGTCTCTGAAGACATCCTCAATCAGGATATCGAATTCGATCCTGATCATGCCAGAGAGCTGCTCGCCGATATGGGCCTCAAGGATGCGGATGGCGACGGCACGCTGGAACGTCCGGATGGCAAGCCGCTGGTTATCCGCCTGATCTATTCCTCTCAGGGTGTGCCAGTGAAGATGATGGAACTGGTGCGTGACTATTGGTCCGCTGTGGGTGTTCGCATCGATCTTAAAGAGGTGACCTCTGATGAATATCGCGCTGGCGCCAACAACAACGATCTTGATCTGACGACCTGGAAATATGACGGCACCGCCGGTCCTGCCATTTCTCAGGATGTGACAGCCTTCATTCCGCCATTCGGAGATGTCTTCAACCCGGGCACCGGTTTTGCCTGGGCCCAGTGGATGGATTCCGATGGCAAGGAAGGCGTTGAGCCACCAGCCTATGTCAAGAAGCTCTATGACCTGTCCGAGAAGTTCCTGCAGGTTTCCATGGGCTCTGAGGAATCCAACAAACTGGGCGCCGAGATCGTCAAGATCCATGTCGACAATTTGCTGAAAATCGGCACCGTCGGCGATATCGTCGCGCCATTCATGTATCGCAATGATTTGAAAAACGTCAAACCGATCAAGGCCAAGTCCTACGACTTCTACTGGACATACCCATACCGCCCACAACAGTGGTTCCTGTCCAAATAAAGCCATCGACAAGGCTGTCCTAACCAATCAGGTGCGGGGGAGTGCTCCCGCATCAGTGCCTGCCCATGTCGGCAGGGTTTTCCTGTGGGGATCCGATAATGCTTCGTTTTACGCTTGAGCGACTGGTTGGCATGATTGTCACGATGGTGCTTGTTTCCATGATGGTTTTCCTGATCATGGAAATTCCACCTGGTGACTATGCGGATCGCTATGCCTTCCGCAAATATTCAGGCACCGGTATCGCCATTACGGAAGCGGACATTGAGGCCATCCGGCATGATTTCGGCCTCGATAAACCCATGGCACTGCGCTATGTCGACTGGATTGGCAACATCGTTCTACATGGCGATTTCGGGCAGGCCTTCGCCTTTGAAACCGATGTGACCAAGGTCATAGGCGACAAGGTCTGGCTGACGATGGCGATCCTGTTTGGAACATTGCTGCTCACCTATCTGATTGCCATCCCAATAGGCATCTATGCCGCCGTCAGGCGGGCCTCTTTGGCCGATTACGGTCTCACGATCTTTTCTTATCTGGGGCTGGCTCTGCCCAACTTCCTGCTGGCTCTAATTCTGCTTTATTTCGTCAATCTCTGGTTCGGTGCGGACATTGGTGGATTGTTTTCAACGGGCATGTCCGATGCGCCTTGGTCTTTTGCCAAGGCATGGGACCTGATCAAGCATCTGTGGCTTCCGGCCTTCGTGCTGGCCTGGTCGGCGGTCGCCTATCAGATCCAGACCATTCGCGCCACCATGTCAGATGAACTCAACAAGCTTTCGGTTACGGCAGCGCGTGCCCGTGGTGTGCCGGAGACCAAGTTGCTGATCAAATATCCCGCCCGCCTTGCCATCAATCCGGTGGTCTCCACCATCGGCTTTGACGTCAACCGTATCTTCTCCGAGCTCCCCATCGTTGCCGTCGTGCTGGGGCTGACTGAGCTCGGCGAATTGCTGCTCAATGCCTATCTCGATCTCGACATGTATGTCGCCGGAGCCATCTTGCTGATGCTTACCTTTGTGATTGTGTTGATGAACTTCATTTCGGACCTGCTGCTGGCCTGGCTTGATCCGCGCATCAAACTGGGGAGCAATTGATCATGGCAGATATCACAGACAGCGGCGCTTCCATGTCCACCTCAACCAAAGGCTCGAAAGAGAGCGCAAAGGAACACAAGAAGCGGCTCAAATATTATTCAGCCAGCCAATGGACCCTGATATGGTGGCGCTTCCGCCGCCATCGTGCGGCCATGGTTGCTGCTGCTGTGCTTATCTTCATGGCGTTGTTGGGCATCTTTGCCGAGTTCGTGGCGCCCTATGGCCCAACCAGCCGCGATACCAAATATCTAGATGGCGCGCCTCAAGTGCCGCTCTTCTGCGATCAGAATGGTTGCTCATGGCGCCCCTTCGTGCATGGTGTCAGCACAAAACGCGATCCCGTGACGTTGCGGGCTATCTCGGTGCCCGATCCTGAGAAGCGTGTCTATCTGACCTTCTTTGCCCAAGGGGAAAAGACAGAGCTTTTGGGCTTTATCCCCTCCAAGACCCATTTCTTTTTGTTGGATGACAAGCGTGCCAAGCTGCATCTGTGGGGCACGGATGATCTGGGCCGCGATGTCTTTTCGCGCACCATCTATGCAACGCGCACCTCGCTCTCCATCGGCGTGATTGGCGTGTTGATCTCTTTCGTGCTCGCTCTCATCATCGGTGGCGTGGCTGGCTATGCCGGGGGCTGGGTGGACAATATCATCCAGCGCGTGACCGAGGTCATCCGCGTGGTGCCGATCATCCCGCTCTATATGGGGCTGGCCGCAGCCATGCCCAAGGAGTGGTCCACCACAGAAGTCTATTTCGCGATGACGCTCATCTTGGGCTTTTTCGGTTGGCCCACGCTGGCTCGACGCATCCGCTCACAGCTGCTTTCCATCCGTTCGGAGGATTATGTGGTGGCGGCACGGTTGGCCGGAGCGCGCCCGTTGCGCATCATTTCCCAGCATATGCTGCCCAGCTTTACCAGCTTTATCATCGTCGATCTGGTGATCTCGTTCCCCTACATGATCCTCAGCGAGACGGCGCTGTCCTTTGTCGGCCTCGGCTTGCGACCACCTACGGTGTCGTGGGGCGTTCTGTTGCAACAGGCCCAGTCGGTGCGAGTCATCGAGCAGACGCCTTGGCTGTTCATTCCTGCAATCTTCGTGGTGCTGGCTGTGCTGGCCTTCACTGTGGTGGGCGATGGTCTGCGCGATGCGGCCGACCCATATTCGGACGCACGATAGGAAACGGGAAGGATATCAATCATGCTGAAAGTAAAAAATCTCTCCATTTCCTTCCGCACAGATGAAGGGCTGATCACGCCGGTTCAGGATATTGCCTTTGAAGTTCAGCCGGGGCGCACCCTCGGCATCGTTGGGGAATCCGGCTCGGGTAAATCCATCTCCACCAAGGCACTGATGCAGCTTCTTCCCGGCAACGGCATCATTTCCAGTGAAGCGAAAATTCTCTATACCGACAAGTCCGGAAAGACATTCGATATCAACAAGCTGGGCAAGAAGGGAAGGGCCATTCGTCATATTCGGGGGGGCGAAATTGGTATGATCTTTCAGGAGCCCATGGCGTCCTTCTCGCCCGTTTACACCATAGGCAACCAGATGGTGGAAGCCATACGGCTGCATCGCAATGTCGGACGCAAGGATGCGCGCCACATCGCCATTGAAATGCTCGACAAGGTGGGTATCTCCAACCCCGAAGCACGGGTGGATCAATATCCTCACGAAATGTCCGGCGGCATGCGTCAGCGGGCGATGATTGCTCTGGCCCTGTCGGCTGGTCCCGCCTTGCTGATAGCCGACGAGCCGACCACCGCGCTGGACGTAACCATTCAGGCACAGGTGCTTGAATTGATGCGTAACCTGCAGCGCGATCTCTCGATGGGCATGATTTTCATTACCCATGATCTTGGCGTCATTTCCCATATCGCCGATGATGTGGCGGTGATGTATCTGGGTACGATTGTTGAGCGAGGACCGACCGACAAGGTCATTCACGAGCCAGCCCATCCCTATACGCAAGGACTGATCAAGGCCTTGCCCAGCGTCGACCGGCTGCATGATCGCTTGACACCCATTCCCGGAGACATACCCAGCCCCAACGACCGGCCCACAGGCTGCCCGTTTCATACCCGCTGCACCAAGGTGATTGCCGGGCTCTGCGATCAACATCAACCGCAGATTTTACAGGTGGGGGAAGATCACACCGTGCGCTGCTTTCTGCATGAAAAACAGCAAAGAGCAAGCGCATGACCATGGACGCAACAAGGATGGACAACAGCAGTAAACAAGAGAACGAGCTTCTCATCGAGGTCAAGAATCTTGAAGTCCGGTTCCCGATCCGCAAGAAGAAACTCTTTTCATCCGAAGTCTCCTATCTGCGAGCGGTCGACGATGTCAGCTTTGACATCAGACGAGGCGAAACGGTCGGTCTGGTAGGAGAATCCGGGTCTGGCAAAACCACCGTTGGCCGCGCCATTCTGCGCGCCATTGACCCCACTGCGGGCGATGTGATCTTCCACACCCGCGAGCATGATATCTATCTCGATGAGTTGGAAGGGGAAGAGCTGCGCCGGTTTCGAAAGAAAATGGGCATGGTCTTCTCTGAAGGTCCTCATTCGATTGCCAATATGGCGAGTGACATTCTGCGTTCCTTTCGCCCGCGCATGAGCCTTGTCTTTCAGGATCCCTATTCTTCGCTCAACCCGCGCATGACCGTGCGCGACATCATTGCCGAGCCTCTGGTCGCATCCGGCATGATGAAAAATCGCGACAAGATCGATCAGCGGGTGCGCGATATCGCAAGTCGCTGCAAGCTCAATCTGGAGCATCTGCGCCGTTTCCCCCACGCATTCTCGGGCGGACAACGCCAGCGCATCTGCATCGCGCGGGCCTTGGTAACGCGGCCTGATTTTGTGGTTTGCGACGAGAGCGTTTCTGCGCTGGATGTGTCCATTCAGGCAGAGATCGTCAATCTACTCAAAGACCTACAGGAAGAAATGGGCGTGGCCTTTCTGTTCATTGCCCATGATCTGTCTGTGGTGGCCCAAATGTCCCATCGTGTGGCCGTGATGTATGTGGGCAAGTTCGTTGAATATGCGCCTACCGAGAGTCTTTTCTATAAGCCGCGCCATCCCTATACCCACGCGCTTTTGTCGGCCATTCCGACCATAGATCCGGACGAGAGTTTCGATCCGATCAGGTTGGAAGGCGAAATTCCCAACCCGCTCGCCGCGCCATCCGGCTGTCGCTTTCACACCCGCTGCCCCTATGCAACGGAGCAATGCGCCAGTGAAATCCCGCACTGGCAGGAAATAGCGCCGGAGCATTTTGTGGCCTGCCATAGGGTGGATGAGCTCGATTTCTCCCGCGACAAACAAAGCGCGGATATCACCGATTAGAAACCAGACCCAAAAGGAAGCAAACAGCTCTGCTGCTTCCCCAATAAACAAGAAAGCCTAACGAGAAGAGGATCGTCCGATGTCCAAGCTGGACAATGAACGTGCCAACAATCTGAAAAGCAGTTTGCTGCCTGATCCCGAAATGGGCGAGCCTTTTCTGCTGACGCCCGGTCCGCTGACCACCTCCTTTGCCGTCAAGCAGGCGATGCTGAGGGATTGGGGCAGTTGGGATGGCGACTTCCGTGCCATGACCGCCGATATGCGCCGCCGACTGCTCGCTCTGTTGGGGGCGGAACAAGGCGCCTTTGAATGCATTCCCATGCAAGGCTCCGGCTCCTATCTGGTCGAAGCGTTGCTCGGCACCATGGTGCCCAAGGATGGCAAATTGCTTGTGCTGGCCAATGGGGCCTATGGCCTGCGGGCCGCAAAGACAATGGAAGCCATTGGCAGGGCTTATCACCTGCTTCACAAGGGCGATTATCTGCCTCCGCGTGGTGCCGAGGTGGCTGATATCCTTGCCAATGATCCGGCTATCACCCATGTGCTGGCGATCCATTGCGAAACCAGTTCGGGCATTCTCAACCCCATCGCCGAGATTTCTCAGGCCACCTATGCCGCCGGGCGCAAGCTGCTGGTGGATTCCATGTCTGCCTTTGGCGCTGTGACCATGGAGCCCGATCAGATCCGTTATGAGGCGCTGGTTTCATCGGCAAACAAATGCATCGAGGGGGTGCCGGGCTTTGGCTTTGCGCTGGTACGCCGCAGTGAACTCATCGCCACCAAAGGCAACTGCCATTCTCTCAGTCTTGATCTTCATGCCCAATGGGAAAATCTGGAAAAGAGCGGCCAGTGGCGCTTTACACCGCCGACCCATGTGGTTGCCGCATTTCTTGAGGCATTGAAAGCCCATGAGGCCGAGGGCGGTGTGGCGGTGCGTGGGGCCCGCTACACCAACAATCGCGACGTGATGGTCGCCGGTATGCGGGCGTTGGGCTTTGAAACCCTGCTCGATGCGCGTTGGCTTTCGCCGATCATCGTTACCTTTTTCTGCCCGGCCGATGAGCGCTTCGTGTTTGATCGCTTCTATGAGCTGATGAAAGACAAGGGCTTCATCATCTATCCGGGCAAGCTGACGGTGGTGGAAAGCTTCCGCATTGGCTGCATCGGCCAGATGGATGAAGCCATCATGCGTCGCGTTGTGGCTGCGGCAAAACAGAGCCTTGAGGAACTGGGCGTAACAAGCGCCGCCCCGCCTTTGGCAGCCTTTGAAGAACGTAAGAAGCTGAACGCTTGAAGGCCATTCGGAGAGAGAACATCATGACACAGATAAAAGCGGTTATATTTGATTGGGCCGGAACGCTGGTGGATTTCGGCAGCTTCGCGCCTATGGGCGTCTTCGTCAAATGCTTCGAGGAATTTGGCATCAAGGCGTCCATTGAGCAGGCCCGTGCCCCCATGGGGTTGCCCAAATGGAACCATATCCGCGCCATGATGGACGATGACGCCATCGCGGCCCAATGGCAGGCCAAATATGGCCAGGAACCAACCGATGCCGATGTCGACAAGATCTATGAGATCTTCGTACCGATGAATGAAAAGGTCGCTGCCGACTATGCCGATCTGGTGCCCGGTGCGCTGGAAACCATCGACTGGCTGCGCACGCGCGGCATCAAGATTGGCTCCACGACAGGCTATACCCGCTCGATCATGGAGCATGTCTTGCCTGTTGTGAAGAAACAGGGGTTCGAGCCGGACAATCTCATCTGTGCTGATGATCTGGCCGAGGGCCGCCCCGGTCCGCTGGGCATGTATCAGAGCTTCGTGGATCTGGCCGTCTATCCGCCTTCTGCTGTCATCAAGGTGGATGACACGGTGCCGGGCCTCAAGGAAGGTGTCGCCGCAGGCTGTATCACGGTCGGGCTGGCGCTCTCCGGCAATTTCGTCGGCAAGACGCCGCAAGAGCTGGCTGCGCTTTCCGAGGGGGAAATTGCCAGCTTGCGAGAGGCCGCGACTGTGCTACTCAAAGAGGGTGGGGCGGATTATGTCATCGACACGGTGGCCGATCTGCCAGCCCTGATCGAAACACTCTGATTGTTAAAAGATCCTTTGATCGGATTTGAGGAGAACCCGCGCCATGTCCAGACCGAATATCATTCTTATAACGGCCGATCAGTGGCGCGGTGATTGTTTGGGCGCGGTGGGGCATCCGACTCTCAAGACCCCCAATCTGGATGCATTGGCGGCCGATGCAGTTTTGTTTCGCAATCACTATTGTGCAACGGCTCCTTGCTCGCCGGCGCGGGCAACCCTTTACACCGGTCTTTACCAGATGAACCACAGGGTGGTGCGCAATGGAGCGCCATTGGCTGACGGGTTTGATACGCTCGCCAAGGCCGGGCGCAGGGCTGGTTACAAGCCGACGCTTTTCGGCTACACGGACACGGCGCTCGACCCGCGCACTCTGGCACCAGATGATCCGGCTCTGACCACCTATGAGAATGTGCTACCGGGCATGGAGGTGGGGCAAGCGCTGCCCGAAGATGACAAGCCATGGCTGACATGGCTCAAGACGCGCGGCTATGATGTTGCCTCCCGCTTTGAGGCCCTCACGCCGCCGATGGAACCGGGGGAACGGGTCTCCATGCTGCCGCCTTGCTACGGGGCAGATGAAACACCGACGGCCTTCCTGCTGGAAAAGATGGAAGACTGGCTGGATGAGCAGCGGGAGGAGGACGCACCTTTCTTTGCTCATCTCTCCTTCATTCGTCCGCATCCGCCTTTTGTTGTGCCTGAGCCTTACAACAGCATGTATGCGCCTGAGGCTGCTCAAGACGCAGCACCTGCCTTCGATCGGCATCCCTGCGCCACAGCCGAGGCGGCAAGCCACCCGTTTGCCGACTTGATGATGCAGCATAACGGGCTATCGAGCTTCCTCACCTATGATGAGGACGGCAACCCGAACCCGAAAGGGCGTGTCAAGGATCTATCAGCTCATGATATCAGCCGTATTCGAGCCCTCTATTATGGCATGATCTCGGAAGTCGACGCCGCCATTGGTCGCCTGATTGCCAGCCTCAAGGCGCGCGGGCTCTGGGAGAATACGGTCTTCATCTTTACCTCCGATCATGCCGAAATGATGGGGGATCACTGGATGCTCGGCAAGGGCGGATTTCACGCCTCCAGCTATCACATCCCTCTGATTATCCGGACACCGGACGGCGGCCGCGGCGAGACGGTTAGCGCCTTTACGTCCAGCGCCGACATCTTCCCCACCTTGCTTGAAATTCTTGGTGATGAGGCTATCAACGCGCTTGATGGCACCTCGCTTATGGAGCATGTCTGCGGCAATCCCGTAAGCGGGTGGCGCGATGCTGCCTTTTACGAGTTTGACTTCCGCGCCCAGCGTGCGGGCAGCGCCGAACTCAAGGCCCGTATGCGGCAGGAAGAATGTTCGCTTGCGGTATTGCGAGACGAAGCCTTTCACTATGTGCACATCCCCGGCTTTCCAGCCCTGTTGTTCGATCTGCAAAAGGACCCCCAGTGCCTTAACAATGTCGCCGAGGATGAAGCCTATCTGCGCACGCGGCTCATCTATGCCGAGAAGCTGCTTGATCTGAGGGCGCGGCATATGGACGAAACACTGGCGCGCATGCTGATGACCCCGCAAGGCGCGGTGATCACCGACTAAAGCCGCTAAAAGATGAAGCGATCCGAGCGATCCATGAAATCGTGCATATGCACCATGATCTGCTCTTCGTTGGCCAGCACCACGCCATAGGCTGGAGCTTCGAAATTGCCATATTGACCCTTCGGAGAGGATGTCATCTCTAGGGCCACCTGATGGTTGAGCCCGCGCATGCAGGAAACGGGCAGCCCGCGCCAATTGCCATAGACCATCCGATGGGCATGACCGACAAAGATATGCCGCACGCGATGGCGATGGGGCCTCAGGATCTGCCAGAAGGCTTCCGCATCTTCAAGGCGGCTCTCATCCATGTCGGGCAGGCCGATGGCGAAGGGGGGATGGTGCATGAACAGCATCACCGGCCCCGAGGTTTCGCTCAAGACGCCCTTCAGCCATCCTTGCCTCTCTTCGCAATAACGCCCCACATCACTGCCGCGCTGGCTGGTATCCAGAAACAGACAAAGTCCGAATGGCGTGCGCTTGGAGCCTTGAATGAAGCCGCAATCGCAGCGCTGTGCTTCGGGGAAATGAAAGCGGAAGGTACGAACATCATCATGATTGCCCACGAGAAGATGGGACGGAATGGACAGCCGCCGGAGTTCACGGGCAAATATTTCATAAGCAGCATCATCGCCATGATGGGTCAGATCGCCTGTTATGACGACGAAGTCTGCATCATGATGCTCGCTGTTGATGCTGTCGATTGCCGCGCGCAACCTGCCTGCTGGCTGTTGGCCGTATACAGCGCCGCCATCCTTGACAATATGGCAATCGGTCAGATGGATGAATT
The DNA here is from genome assembly GCF_963678225.1 of uncultured Cohaesibacter sp. Taxonomy (NCBI): domain Bacteria; kingdom Pseudomonadati; phylum Pseudomonadota; class Alphaproteobacteria; order Hyphomicrobiales; family Cohaesibacteraceae; genus Cohaesibacter; species uncultured Cohaesibacter sp. The sequence continues at coordinate 2,880,581 of NZ_OY782764.1, forward strand.
TCAGCATATCGGGATTTTTGATCATCTGGCAGGCACCTGTGTTTCAAGGCGGGAACGCTCGATGAGATTCCCGAAGTCGGGCGACTATGCCCCGCAAAGATGACAATCAGATAATGGAATGACGACTCTTTGCTGACAAAAGACGAGACAAGCAGCATCAGCTCAGAGCGCGGCTTTGCTGCACCGGAAACTGGCAGGAACGCCCAAACCAGACCCGCCCCTATCGCTAGCCCTGTCATGCTTCCTTCATGACGCTGGGTGAAAGCGATGGTCATTTGAGCATCTTTGCACGGTCGGGAAATTCAAAAAAGAATAGAAAATTCAGTCAGAAAAGAGATGGTTGTTAAAATCTCATGTTCATTTTCAATTTCATTTGAATGTCACATAACGTTCAAATGGCTGAAATATTCCCGGCCTAACGTCCCCTCATAAACAGAGCAATTGAGCCTTTAGCCTCTCCAGGCGATGGGGGTGCCAGCTTTGGCAAAAGCCACAAGTGGGTGCCCCTGACTGGAGGGGACGAGGACAAGGTGGCTCTTTATGAGAGTCGCAAGAGCGGATCGGGGCATTATGAAAAACTATAGCGAACGGCAATTGGAAATCATTCGGACGGTTACCGAAAGCGGCTTTTCAGCCATCGATGCCTTGTCCGAACAGTTCAATGTTTCCACGCAGACCATTCGCCGTGATGTCAACGCCCTGTGTGAGCTGGGCGAGCTGCGCCGCGTCTGGGGCGGGGTGGAGCCACCACCCGTGAGCGGCAACCTGCTTTATGCCAAGCGCAAGATCATGAATGTAACCGCCAAGCGGCAGATTGCCTTTGAAGTTGCCAAACATATTCCCGATGGCAGCACCATAGCGCTTTCCATAGGCACCACACCGGAAATGGTCATCGAGGCCTTGCAGGAAAAGGCCAATCTCAAGGTCTTTACCAACAACCTCAATGTTGCCATGCAGGCAAGCGAACGCCACGACTGGTCTGTGACCATTGCGGGTGGCAGCGTGCGCCCAGGCGACAAGGACATTCTGGGCTCGGATGTGGAGGTTTTCTTTGATCGCTTCGAGGTAGACTTCGGCATTTTCGGCGTGGCGGGTGTGACGCCCGATGGCGGCCTGCTGGATTTCTCCGAGGCCGAAGTGGGGAGCCGCCGGGCCATCATGAAAAACAGCCGAAAGTCTTTTCTGGTCATGGACCATACCAAATTCGGGCGCGCGGCCCATGTGCGGGGCGGGCATCTTTCCGATGTGTCCTGCATTGTCTGCGATGAACCCATTCCGCATCCATTTGAAAGCGGGCTCGGCTCGGCCAGCGTGATTATTGCCAATGAAACAAGCCGTGATGAGAAGGCTGACGCGGGCAACGACCCTTATGAACGAGGCACGCGATGAGCGCTGCACATCCGGCCCATCACGGGCGATCAATCGAGCTGCAGTCGATCTCCAAGAGCTGGGATCAGACCAAGGCGCTCGATAGCGTGAACATATCCATTCCCGCGGGCTCTTTCACCGCCTTGCTCGGACCATCCGGCTGTGGCAAGTCGACCTTGTTGCGCATCATTGCAGGGCTGGAAACCGCCACGGAAGGAACGGTTCGAATTGGCGATGAAGATGTCACCCGCCGTCCACCAGACAAGCGCGATCTGTCCATGGTGTTCCAGTCCTACGCTCTGTTTCCGCATCTGGATGTGGCCGAGAATATCATATTTGGCCTCAAGACCCGCAAGGAGCCGAAGAAGCAGCGCACCGAAAAGCTGCTCGCAGTTGCCGAGCTGATGGGCCTTGAAAAACTGTTGGATCGCAAACCCGGCGCGCTTTCCGGCGGACAGCAGCAGCGCGTGGCGCTGGCCCGTGCCGTCATTGCCGAGCGTTCCATTTGCCTGATGGATGAACCGCTTTCAAACCTTGATGCCAAATTGCGTCACGAGATGCGGGTTGAGCTGCGGGCTCTGCAACAAAAGCTCGGTTTTACCATGGTCTATGTCACCCACGATCAGGCCGAGGCAATCACCATGGCGGATCAGGTGGTGCTGCTCAATGCAGGTCAGGTGGAACAGGTCGATGCACCGCGCGCCCTTTATGATGCGCCACGCTCCACCTTCGCTGCCCGTTTTATCGGGACCCCCCCCATGAGCCTGTTCGAAGCCTCAGCGCTTGGCGATATGGGCCAGCAACTGAGCCGTGATGCAGGCACCGAACTGTTGCTCGGGCTTCGCCCGGAAGCGGTAACCCCTAATGAGGATGGCCTTCTGAAGGCCACCATCGCTGCCGCCGAGTTTCAGGGCGCAGACACCATGCTCGATTGTCTGGTTGGCGATGAAATGATCACCGTGCGGGCCTCTGGCAGAAGCCACTTTGCTGCAGGCAGTCCGGTCTCCCTTTCCTTCGCTCCTGAGGAACTGGCCTTGTTCGACAAGGCATCAGGGGCACGTCTCATAAAGTCCCAAAAACTGGTCGAGGCCCTGCGGTCTTGATCGATAACCAAATCTATTTTTAACAGTCAAACAGGATGAAAAGGACCATACCCATGGCTTCCCGTTTTCTCAAATCCACTCTTGCAGCAGCCATGCTTTCCGCTGTTGCCATGCCAGCATTTGCTGTTGACCTGCAATTCTATTTCCCGGTTTCTGTTGGCGGCAAGGCCGCTGATACCATCCAGTCGCTAACCGAAGACTATGTCGCGTCCCATGAAGACGTGAATATCGATGCGATCTATGCCGGCTCCTATACCGATGCCCTGACCAAAGCCATGACGGCTGCCCGCGGCGGCAACGCCCCGCAGCTTTCGGTGCTGCTCTCCACCGACATGTTCACCCTGATCGATCAGGACCTGATCGAGCCATTTGATGACTTCGTCACCGAAGAAGAAGGTAAGGAATGGTTCGGCTCTTTCTATCCTGCTTTCATGATGAACAGTCAGACCGGCGGCAAAACCTGGGGCATTCCTTTCCAGCGCTCCACGCCCGTCATGTATTGGAACAAGGAAGCCTTCAAGGAAGCCGGTCTTGACCCAGACAAAGCCCCGGCAACCTGGGAAGAAATGGTCGACTATGCGCACAAGCTGACCAAAAAGGACGACAACGGCAACGTAACCCAGTGGGGCCTGCGCATTCCGCTCGATGGCTTCCCTTACTGGCTGTTCCAGGGGCTTTCCACGCCAGCAGGTGCCATTCTGGCCAATGCAGACGGCAACAAGACCGACTTTGCCAACCCGAAAGTGGTTGAAGCCCTACAGTTCCTCGTCGATATGGCCAAAAAAGAGAAGGTCATCGAAGATGGCGTGACCTCTTGGTCTGCCACGCCGAAGGCCTTTTTCGAGCGTCAGTCTGCCATGATCTGGACCACCACCGGCAACCTGACCAACATCCGCACCAATGCTCCGTTTGATTTTGGGGTCGGCTTCCTGCCAAAGCATGAACGCTACGGCGCACCAACCGGTGGCGGCAACTTCGTTCTGTTCAAGGATGCCTCTGAAGACCAGAAGAAAGCCGCTGTCAATTTCGTAAAATGGATCTCTGCTCCGGAACAGGCTGCCAAATGGTCCATCGCAACCGGCTATGTCGCTCCAAGCCCGGCCGCATGGGAAACCGAAGCCATGAAAGCCTACGCCAAGGACGTGCCGCAGGCTGCCGTTGCCCGCGATCAGCTTGAATATGCTGTTGCAGAGCTGTCCACCTATGAAAACCAGAAAGTGACCAACTTCCTCAACGACGCCATTCATGCCGCTCTGGCTGGTGAGAAGTCACCCAAGGAAGCGCTTGAAGAAGCTCAGAAGAAAGCGGAACGCGTTCTGAAGAACTATCGCTGATCCACTTTGCGATTGGCTTTTGCGAGGGGGATGTCTTCCCCTCGCTTCTTTTATGACTTTGCGATGGATCGCATGTGAGGGCAAGAATGAGACGCTACTGGATATATGCTCTGCTGCTGCTGTTACCGGCGATGGTGCTGCTCATGGGCTTTACCCATATTCCAGCTATTGAAACCGTCATTAGCAGCTTTTTCTCGACGCCCCACGGACGTCGTCCGGCGCATTTCGTCGGTATCGATAACTATCTCTATCTGCTCGAAGACGATGTGTTCATCCGCTCTTGCTGGAACAACCTCATCTATGCCGCCATCACGATCCCAGCTTCCATCATCATCGCTTTGGTCATGGCGCTGTTTGTGCATAGCCGCATGGCTGGGCTTTCCTTTCTGCGCATGGCCTACTTCACGCCGACCGTGCTGCCGATGATCGCGGTGGGCAACATCTGGCTGTTTTTCTTTACCCCAAGCTTCGGGCTCATCGACCAGATCCGCGCCCTGTTTGATCTGCCCGCGCAGAACTGGATGGGCGACCCTGACACGGTTCTTTATACGGTGCTGGTGGTTGCCGTCTGGAAGAATGCCGGCTTCTTCATGATTTTCTATCTTGCCGCCTTGCAGACCATTCCGGAACCCCTGCGCGAGGCGGCCAAGCTGGAAGGGGCAGGGCGCTGGACCTTCTTCCGCCGCGTCACCCTACCGCTGATCATGCCCACGACCCTGTTCATTCTGGTGAACGCCATTATCAATTCGGTGCGCCTCATCGATCATATTTTCATCATGACCCTCGGCGGGCCGAACAATGCCTCCAGATTGCTGCTCTATCACATTTATGAAACGGCCTTTGAATATTGGGACACCGCTTCGGCCAGCGCGATGACAGTGGTCATCCTGTTCGTTCTCTCGCTGTTGGCCATTGGGCAATTCTTCTGGCTCGATCGTAAGGTGCATTACAAATGACTGCTCAAGACACCATGATTGCAGCCCGTCTCGATCGGGCGCTGATGACCTTCGGGGCCTGGCTACTTGCCCTTCTATGGATTTTGCCACTGGCCTATGCCGTCTGGACAGCGTTCCACCCCTCGGCCTATGAGACCAATTTCACGTTGACCGCCCCGCTGACGCTGGAAAACTTTCCAAAGGCGTGGGCGCAGGCACCCTTTGCTCGCTATTTCCTCAACACCATGATTCTGGTGGCCATGACGCTCAGCGCGCAGTTGGTGCTCAGCACATTCGCCGCCTATGCATTTGCGCGATTGAAATTCCCCGGCAAGACCATCCTCTTCACGCTGGTGCTGCTGCAGCTCATGGTTACGCCCGATATCCTGCTGGTCAAAAACTATGAGACCATGGGCACGTTGGGGCTGGTGGATAGCATACTGGCAATCGGGCTGCCCTATTTTGCCTCCGGCTTCTGCATTTTTCTGTTGCGCCAGACCTTCATGACCATCCCCAAAGAGCTTGATGATGCGGCTCGGATCGAAGGGGAAGGGCTGATAGGTACTCTCTGGCGGGTCTATATTCCGCTGGCCAAACCGACCTATCTTGCCTTTGGTCTCGTGTCGGTTTCTGCCCACTGGAACGACTTCCTGTGGCCGCTGATTGTTACTAACTCGGTGGAAACCCGTCCGTTGACCGTGGGCCTCTCTGTCTTTTCCATGACAGAATCCGGAGTGGAATGGTCGGTCATCAATGCCGCAACCCTGATGACCTCCGGTCCTCTTCTTGTGGGCTTTCTGCTTTTCCAGAGACAGTTTGTTCAAAGTTTCATGCGAGCTGGTATTAAATAGGCCAAACCAACGAGTCGGCCCGACCTTGACCAAATAGTCAGAGCCAGAAAAACGGATCTGAAATACAGGCCTGAAATACGGGCTTGAAAAACAGGCCAGATAAAAGGAATTACATCCCATGCCCCCATTGCCAGTGCTTGGCGCTTCGCTCAAATATGATGAACTTGTTTCTCTGAAAGACTGGATTTTTGAGAAGAACCGCACCATCGAATTGCAGGATTTCTGCATGGTGGATGTTCTGGATGACGATCAGGACGACCTGATCGAGGCCTACAAGGATGTTCTGGATGGCTTCAGGGGCCTGCATGGCATTCACGGCCCGTTTTTCAGTCTCGATCTGGCTGCGACCGATCCGCTGATCCAGCAGGTTGTGACGGTGCGTCTGCTTGATGCGCTTAACAAATGCGAAAAACTGGGCGCGACACACATGGTCGTGCATAGCCCTTTCACATTCTGGCACAGCCTCAATTTCACCAACTATGCCTATCTCAAGCCGAATATCTTTGAAGCAGCGCAGCGGATACTGGAACCGGTTGTCCAGCGCGCCGAGCAGATTGGCTGTTGCCTGATGCTGGAAAATATCGATGATGCCGATCCGGCGTTGCGCTGTGAATTGGTGGAAATCATCAATAGCCCGATGTTGCAGGTTTCCCTCGATACTGGCCATGCCCAACTGGCCCATGGCCAATATAAGGCCCCTCCGGTGGCGGATTATGTGACTGTCGCCGGTCCGCTTCTGGGGCATGTGCATTTGCAGGATGCCGACGGCTTTGCCGATCGCCACTGGCATCCGGGTGAGGGGTCCATTCCCTGGGGCGGTGTTTTCAAGGCGCTATCGGACATCCACGCCGCGCCGCGCCTGATCATCGAAGCGCGCGACCGCAAGGAGCTGTTGCCGCAAACGGTTAAACATCTCGAGGCGCTTGGCTTGGCCGAGTAGCGGACGCTGCGCAAAGGGCGCTTCATGATTGTAATATCAAAAGGCGGTGCTGCGTGGCATCGCCCTTTGGTGCTGTTACTCGCAAATTACCTTTGGTTTACCTCGGATAGATCGCAAACAGGGCCTTTGGGCCCAATCTGCGACAATTGTGATCTGTTTCTCCACAAAACGAACCATTGGGATGGGTCTGATTGCTGGCCTTTCTGCGCAATCTTGGCTATGACCTTTGCCAGCCCGCACGCCGTTGGCATCAGCGCATATGAGCGCTATCGCCCTCTGAGCGTGCAGATTTTGAGCCTTTGGCTCGCGTGATCTGGAGTTGACCTGTCGGTGATTTCGAAAAAGGCCTCTCGGACCTTCGCTCCGGTGCCGCCTCAGATGCGGCTGATAGTGACATGATGAACAATGCCATCGTCCTTGATGGGGTAAACCATCAATTGAATGACAAGCCCTTTTTCAAGGACCTGTCTATAGAGCTGCGTGAAAAGCGCATTGGTCTGATCGGGCGTAATGGCTCGGGCAAATCCACCTTGGCGCGCATGATTTCCGGTCTCATCGAACCTGAGGCCGGGCAAATCCGTGTGCATGGTGTCGACATCGCCAAGGATCGCAAAAAGGCCATCGAAACCATCGGGCTCATTTTTCAGAATCCCGATCATCAGATCATCTTCCCGACAGTGGAAGAGGAAATCGCCTTCGGACTGGAGAGCCTGTCTGGCAACCGCAAGCAGGCCCGCGAAGGAGCTCGAAGCTTCTTAGCCTCTTTCGGACGGCTCGATTGGGCCGAGCGGGGCACCTTTACGCTGTCACAAGGGCAGCGGCATCTGGTTTGCCTGATGGCCGTGCTGGCCATGCAGCCCAAGGCGGTGTTGCTCGACGAACCCTTTGCCGGTCTCGATTGGCCTACCACGCGGCGGCTCTATCATTGGCTGGACGGGCTTGAGCAGCAAGTGGTGCTTGTCACTCACGATATTGATCATCTGGAGAGCTATGATCGCATTCTCTGGCTTGAAAAAGGCCAGCTGATTGCGGATGGCGCCCCGGCCGATGTGTTGCCAGCCTATCGCGAGAAGATGGAACGTCTGGTCTTCAGCGATGACGAAATTCTTGGCCCCGGCCTGCCCGCCACGAATGGGGAGCAGGGCTGATGCTGTCCTTGACCGCAGAGCAAAGAAGCTGGATGCATCGATTGCCCGTGTGGCTGAAGCTTCTTCTGCTGTGCCTCTTTACGCTGGTGCTCTGGCCGCTGGCTGATTGGCGCCTGCTGCTGGCCTCCTGCCTTCCGGTGGTTTTGCTCTATGCCTCTGCCGGACGCTATTTCGCGAAACTGGGCGCCCAGCGCTTGAAGCCGGTTGTCTATCTTGTCGCCATTATATTCATCTATCAGGTCGTCACAGGGCGCATCGAGGAAGGGCTCGCTATTTGTCTCAAGATAATTGCGACGGTCAGCCTTGCAAATTTGGTGACCATGACATCGCGTCTTGATGATATGATGGCCGTAATAGAAACGCTGGCAAAGCCATTCCATGCGCTTGGCTTGCCGCCCCGCGCACTGGGGTTTGCCATGGGGTTGGTCATACGCTTCACGCCTCTGTTCCTGCAAAGAGGAACCCAGCTCAATCAGGCTTGGCGTGCGCGCAGCCCAAGGCGGACTAGCCCGCGCCTGTTGGTGCCTCTGGCGCTCAGCGCCATTGATGATGCGGATCGGGTCGCCGAGGCGTTGAAGGCGCGCGGTGGACTTCAGAATACAAAGACAAAAGAAATTCAGTCGGATAGCGCGCCCCAATAGCGCGTGCACTAAAATGTAAGGGAGAATACAGTTTATGGAACGCCAAGTTGCCTTTATCGCTCTGTTTGCGGCACTCGTTGCCGCATTGGGCCTCATGCCACAATTTATGCTACCGTTCGGAGTACCCGTCAGCGCCCAGAGCCTTGGTGTCATGATGGCTGGCGTCGTGCTAGGCGCGCGCCGCGGTGCTCTCTCCATGATCCTGTTCGTCGTGCTGGTTCTGGCCGGTTTGCCGCTGTTGGCTGGTGGCCGTGGTGGTCTCGGCGTGCTTGCCGGTCCGACCGTCGGTTTCTTCCTTGGCTGGCCATTTGCAGCCTATGCTACTGGTCTGATCGTGGAGAAATGGGGCAAGGGCAATCTGCTCATCGCCGGTACCTTCGCGTCCATCGTTGGTGGCATCTTCGTGCTCTACCTGCTGGGTGTGCTGGGCATGGCTGTGCGCCTTGACAAATCCTTCATGGAAGCCGCTTCCATGGTTCTGGTCTTCATTCCGGGCGACGTGATCAAGGCCTTTGTTGCCGGTTTTGTCCTTCAGGGCATTGCCAAGGCTCGCCCGAGCGCCTTGCTGTCGCGCGGCTGACCGGGCTCGGCGGATCCTGTGAAAGGCGCATGACAGGGCGCATGATATGCACCATCCGCTTTCAATCTATCAAAAAAGGGGCGCCAAACTGGTCGCCCCTTTTTTTATGGCCAAATGGGGCTTGTCTAAAGGGGAGCAACCTCGAGAAACCGGAAATAGTCCCCATGGGAAATGCGGTCGCTGTCTGAAAGATCACGTCTATAGATATAGATCCAGGCCTCGACATGCGTCCCGTCTGCAAGGCTTACCGGCATCTTGCAGCGTTCATACTCGAATGGCTCGGAAAAGTCGGGTCCGATGCCTTCATACTCGTCAATGGCACGCCAAAGGGGCTCGTCACAAGGCAGGGCGAGCAGTTGCCCCACGATCTGATCTTGCGGATCGTCAGACGGGACCGCTCCGGGATAGTGCGCTATCTGATAAAGGCGTCCCTGAAACCGGGCGGGGCCCACATTGCGGGCATGATTGAAAAAGAGGCGAGAGATTTCGCTGTCAGAATGTTGACGTAACTTGCCATAGACAAAGAGGAAGTCTTCACACATGGTTTGGTCTTCCTTAAATGGGAGCTGAAGGTCTTATGACGCATTGTTTTGATACAGTATCACTTTCGGAATGCAAAAGTGCAATTCCGTTGATTGCCCAATGGTTTTGTTACCAATGGCCTGACTGGTATGGGGCGGAAGGCTCTGGAAATGCCATCGCCGATCTGGAAGAATGGGCAAATGGAGATGCTCTGCCTTTGGCTCGGCTGGCTCTGTCCGCAAGTGGTGAGCCTCTGGGCATAGCGGCATTGAAGAATGAGGGGCTGGGAGAGGAATATGGATTCGGGCCGTTCCTGTCTGCTTTTTATGTGCCGTCCATCCATCGCCGCCGAGGCGTTGGATTGGCGTTGATCAGGGCGATAGAGGCGGCGGCGAGGGAGCATGGGCTCGGGGTGCTTTACTGCACAACCGATGGCGCGCGCTCATTGATCGAAAAGGCCGGTTGGGAGAATACCGGTTTGTCCTCCCCTTCAGAACGCGGTCTGCTGACGATCTACCGGCGAGCCCTCAAATCGCGCAATTCCATGAGATTGCAGCTATTCGAAAAAGGAGCTTCCAATGGCTCAAAGACGGCCCTATAGAAAGAGAAAATTAATTTGGGGGATGAAAATAACAATGATTCCCTGTATGCAGAACGTGGTTCGGACGGGCTGACATGGCCCTGGCGCGGTGTGGTAGAGATTTGCCATGAATTGAGGCGCTGTCTGTTGAAGTGAAACCTGTTTGTCAGACTATAAATTTGTGAGGGAAGCGCAATGGCTTGGGAACTGGTTGCCGATGTTGGTGGAACCAATATGCGTTTGGCTGCCGCGGTGGATGGCCGCATAAAGGAACAGCATACTTTCGACACGACCGGCACAATGCACTTGACCGATGCGGTTAAAAGCTTCGTTGGCAAGATTGGATCGAGCCCGCGCCATGTCGTGGTGGCCGCTGCGGGTGTTATCCAGAATGGCTATGTCACATTGACCAATGCCGGCAATCAGCAATTTTCGCAGGCCGATCTCATCGTGGCTGCCGGAGCCGAAGGCGCGCGCATCCTGAACGATTTCGAAGCGGCAGCCTGGTCTCTCGTTACGGCCGATCCAGATGACCTCACGCTTATCCAGGGCGCGCTTCCTGCCGCTCTGCAGACCCCGCCAGTCCCGACGCCTCCGCGCCTGATCATTGGTCCGGGCACCGGTCTGGGGGTTGGTACCCAAGTCTGGGCTGGCCATCAGCCCGAGGTGCTGCAAGGTGAGGGGGGCCATGTGCGCGTTGCGCCCCATAGCCTTGACGAAGTGGCCGCATTCACAAAGCTTGCCGAATTGTGGCCCGAAACGCAGATGGACAGCTCTTCATGCCTTGCTCTGGAAGCCGAGGCAATCCTGTCGGGTACCGGTATTCCCTATCTGATGAAAGCGCTGGAGCTGCTGGACGGACAGGAGCCTTCCGAGATGTCCGCTCGCGATATCTTTGATGTCGCCCGCACCGAGGGGAATCCGCTGGCCGTGCGCGCCATCAACATGTTTGCGCACCATCTGGGCGCAGTGGCAGGCGATCTGGCACTGTATATCTCCGCCTATGGCGGCGTTTTCCTGACCGGTGGTGTGCTGCAGAAGAACGAATGGATCTTCCAGAATCCGCATTTCCTGCGCGGCTTCAATCAGGGTGGACGCCACACCAAATTCCGCGTCAACATGCCGATCTATCTCTACCGCAATTCCAATTTCGGTCTTGAAGGGGCGATCAACGCCATGACCTTCGATCCAGATTTGCACTAGAGCTGACCAATAGTCATCTCCTTCGTCGGGCCATTTCAGGCAGCGCTCTATTCGGGCGCTGCCTTTTTCATGTCTCTTGCTCATGTCGACAATCATAAAACTGCAATGTGCCAGCCCTAATAACCCAGTGGTGGCATGGGTATCGATTCGGGAGGGCAAATCTGGTCCTCCTGATGTTTGTCAAAGTGGTCTGACATGCGGGCGCCTCATAAGGTCGCACATTGAAACGGGCACGCATATCCATTCCAGAAAGAATGAACAGGGCCTGTTTCGCTGCAGAACCGCAGCATGCTCTGAATGCAGGAGAAAAACGTGACTGAAACCCGAGTTTATCCCGACCGAGGCAGCTTGGCTGCTGGCCTTGCCGAACAGGTGGCTGTTGAACTGAACAAGGCCATCCGCAAGAGGGGAAGAGCCACGCTTGCCGTTCCTGGTGGAGAAACCCCGCGTACTTTTCTGACCGAACTCAGTCTGCAAAAAGTCGAATGGGACTGCGTGTCTGTGATCTTGACTGACGAGCATTTTGTGCCCGAATCCTCCGAACACTCGAACGGGCGTCAGGTTCGCACACTTTTGTTGCAGAATCTGGCTGCTGAAGCTCAGTTCCATCCCTTCTATCACGAGGTTTCCGAGCCGGAAGACGCGTTACCTCTGATCGCAACCGATCTGCATGAAGTTCTGCCGATCGATGTGTGCATTCTGGGCATGGGAACGGATACGCGCGTTGCAGCACTCCTTCCCAATTCGGACCAACTCGAAGAAGCACTGGGGCTTTGGGCACCGACGGTCATGGTGGTTCGCGATCATGAAGATGGAGAACCGCGTTTCACGCTCACAGCTCCGGTTCTGGAGCGTGCCCGTAAGGCCCACGTGTTGATCGTGGGCGAAGAAAAGAAAGTCACCCTGCGCGAAGCCCAGAAAGTAGGGCTCGTGGAAGACGCGCCAGTCCGGGTCATCCTCAATCGGGCGCGGGCTACAACCATTCATTACGCAGACTAGTTCGATACAACGGGCCGACCACTCTTCTGGCCGGCCCATATCGATAATCAATGCAAATTGTCGTGGAAAAATCGTGATTCTGAACAAAACAATTGTCAAATTAGGCAATTCGATACAGAAAAGCTGTCCTCTCGGATCACTTCCATCTCTTTCACAAAGCGCTACAATCATCTAATGTGCAGTCAGTGCAGTATGGTTAGAAATTGCATACGGCTTGAGCCCACTGTGGCATAGAGAGATATCTTCCATATTGGCTCTTATGGAAAATATCCCGCTTGGCATCCGTCCGGATGATTGCTGTGCTTATTGATAATGGAAACAGAAATCGAACTGCTCAAAAGGTGGTTCTGATGACTGTAGGGAGTATGTCGAATCGTCTGATTTATCTATGTGAATTTGCGTAAATGAGGAAAAATTACCACGATGCGGGACAAATTTTGGTAAATCGCACCGGATAACGCGCAACTGATCCACAAAGATGGCTTGGCAATTTGACTTTGGTCTGCACTATAAGAGCCGGAGGGTAATTTGCTTCTTTGTTGGGGAGACTCAGCAGGGAGCATTAACATTTTGTGAGAAGGGAGTCTGTCGTGAAGATAGGTACACCTAAGGAGCTGTTCGAGGGAGAGGCGCGCGTAGCCATGACGCCGTCTTCGGCACAACAGCTTCAGAAATTGGGATATGACTGCGTCCTGGAAAGCGGTGCCGGTGTTCTGGCCGGTTTTTCCGACGCAGTTTATGCAGAAGCGGGCGTTGAAATTGTCCCGAACGCGGCTGCGCTGTGGGAGGCTGCTGACATTGTTGCCAAGGTGCGACAGCCAGAGTCTGACGAACTGAAGTATCTTGCTAAAGGCAAGACACTGATTTCGTTCTTCAACCCTGCAGGCAACGAAGAAGGCATGGAAGCAGCCAAGGCTGCTGGCTCGAATGTCATCGCAATGGAAATGGTGCCACGTATTTCTCGTGCCCAGAAAATGGACGCTCTGTCCTCCATGGCGAACATTGCCGGTTATCGCGCTGTTATCGAAGCGGGTAACAATTTTGGTCGTTTCTTCACCGGTCAGATCACTGCCGCCGGTAAAGTGCCGCCTGCACGCGTTCTCATTGTTGGCGCCGGTGTTGCCGGTCTGGCCGCAATCGGTACGTCTGTTGCGCTCGGTGCTGTCACCTATGCATTTGACGTGCGTCCCGAAGTGGCCGAACAGGTCGAATCGATGGGCGCCGAATTTGTCTATTTGGATTTTGAAGAAGAACAGCAGGATGGCTCGGCCACCGGCGGGTATGCTTCGGTACAGTCCGAAGAGTTCCGCAACGCCCAGCTTGCCAAATTCCGCGAAATCGCTGGCGACATGGATATCGTGATCACCACTGCGTTGATCCCGAACCGTCCCGCTCCAAAGCTCTGGCTTGAAGACATGGTCAAGGCCATGAAGCCTGGCTCCGTGATTGTCGACCTTGCTGCCGAACGCGGTGGTAACGTTGAAGGCACGGTCAAGGACGAGAAAGTCGTAACCGATAATGGCGTAACCATCATTGGCTACACCGACTTCCCATCCCGCATGGGCGCACAGGCTTCCGAGCTTTATGCAACCAACATCCGTCACATGATGACCGACCTGACCCCTGAAAAGGATGGTCAGATCAACCACAACATGGAAGACGATGTGATCCGCGGCGCAACCGTGACCTTTGAAGGCGAAATTACCTTCCCGCCTCCACCGCCAAAAATTCAGGCGATTGCGGCTCAGCCGAAGAAGGAAGTCAAGGAAAAGACTCCTGAAGAAATCAAGGCCGAAGAAGAAGCTGCCGCCCGCAAGGCTGGTCGTCAGCAGATCAGCCTTCTGGTGGCCGGCGCAGTTATCATGGGGCTTATCGGTCTTTATGCACCTGCTGCCTTCATGGGCCACTTCATCGTGTTCGTATTGGCGGTGTTCATCGGCTTCCAGGTTATCTGGGGCGTCAGCCACTCCCTGCATACGCCTCTCATGGCTGTTACGAACGCCATTTCGGGGATTATTATCCTCGGCTCGCTCCTGCAGCTTGGCTCAGGCTCATGGATTGTGTTGCTTCTGGCATTCATTTCCATCCTGATCGCCACAATCAACATCGTCGGTGGCTTCATGGTTACCCGTCGTATGCTGCAGATGTTCCAGAAATCCTGATAGGCGGAGGTTATTATGAACGCTGAATTGCAAACCGCCGCCTACATCGCGGCTACTGTGCTGTTCATCCTGTCTTTGGGTGGACTGAAGGATCAGGAAAGCGCCAAGCGCGGCGTCTGGTTCGGCATCGTCGGTATGGCGATCGCTGTTCTGGCCACCGTTTTCGGCCCGATCGATCCGCATGATATCACTCTGGGCACTGTGCTTGCTGCCAGCCCTGTCGTTCTGCTCATCGCAGTTGTCATCGGCGCCGTCATCGGTGCTGTTGTCGCCAAGCGCGTTGAAATGACCGGCATGCCGCAGCTGGTTGCCATGCTGCACAGCTTTGTGGGTCTGGCTGCTGTCTTCATCGGTCTCAACTCCGATATGACTGCGCATGCCTTTCCGACCCCTGCCGAAGAGGTCATCCATGAGATCGAGATCTTCCTTGGTGTCTTCATTGGTGCGATCACCTTCACCGGTTCCCTGATTGCCTATGGCAAGCTGGCTGGTCGCATCGATGGTAAAGCCCTGCTTCTGCCGGGTCGTCACCTCTGGAACATCGTGATGGTGGTTGTGTCCTTCATCCTGCTCATCATGTATATGAACGGTGCAGGCGCATGGACCCTCTATCTGATGACGCTGATTGCCTTCGTCATCGGTGTTCACATGGTTATGGCCATCGGCGGTGCCGACATGCCCGTTGTTGTCTCCATGCTCAACTCCTATTCGGGGTGGGCTGCTGCGGCAACCGGCTTCCTGCTCGGCAACGACCTGTTGATCGTGACCGGTGCTCTGGTGGGCTCCTCTGGTGCCATCCTGTCCTACATCATGTGTAAGGCCATGAACCGTCACTTCATCTCGGTGATCCTTGGCGGCTTTGGTAACTCCACTGGCCCAGCCATGGAAATTGAAGGCGAGATGATCGCAATCGACGCTGATGGTGTTGCTGCCAGCCTCGAAGAAGCAGACAGTGTCATCATCGTTCCTGGTTATGGCATGGCCGTTGCTCAGGCTCAGCAGAATGTGGCTGAACTGACCCGCCGCCTGCGCGCCAAGGGTAAGGAAGTTCGCTTCGCCATCCATCCGGTGGCTGGTCGTCTTCCCGGTCATATGAACGTGCTGCTGGCTGAAGCCAAGGTACCTTATGACATCGTGATGGAAATGGATGAAATCAACGAAGACTTCCCGGAAACGGATGTTGTCATCGTGATCGGCTCCAACGACATCGTGAACCCTGCAGCGCAGGAAGATCCAAACTCCCCGATCGCCGGCATGCCGGTTCTGGAAGTCTGGAAAGCCAAGCAGGTCTTCGTCTCCAAACGTGGTCAGGGCACTGGTTACTCCGGTATCGAGAACCCGCTGTTCTTCAAAGAGAACACCCGCATGTATTATGGCGATGCCAAGGCATCTCTGGACACGCTGCTTCAGCTGATTTCATAAGCTGTAGAACTGTCCAACATGATTTGAAAGCGCCCGGGGGCATCCTCCGGGCGTTTTTGTTTGCCTGTAGCCTTCTCAAACGCTTGGGGCGTCAAACAGGCGTGCGGCCAACAGATGGTCTATCAGCGCGCGCGTTCTGAGGGGCAAATGCTTGCGGGATGGATAGACCAGAGAGAAGATCATCGTCTCTCCGGTCAATTCAGGCAGAATAGGCACCAGCTGCCCCGCGGCCACCTCTTTGCGAATGGTGGAGGGAAACATCAGGGCCAGCCCCATGCCTGCCATCGCCATGGCAATTACCATATGGGGTGAATTGCACAGTTCATAATGGGCTGAGGTGAGGGTAATCAGCTCCTTGCCACGAAACAGCCGGTGCACCCCGCCGGGGCTGACATTGTTCAGACAGACCCAGCGATGCCGGCTAAGCGCCTGTACATCGACTGGCACGCCATGGGTGGCCAGATAAGCCCGACTGGCATAAAGCCCGAAGCGGTCTTCATAGAGCACCCGCCCAATCAGGCTGTCATCGCGAGGCAGGCCGATGCGAATGCCCATGTCGATCCCTTCGGCGACGAGGTCAAGGCGCTCGTCGCTGAGGATGATATCCAGCTCTACATCGGGATAGCGGGCGCGGAAGCTTTCCAGTGCGGGCAGCAATTGCGAAACCCCGACATCGTGCGTCGCCGTAATGGAAACGCGGCCGGACGGCTTTTCCTGCGTCGCGATTTCAATGGTTTCCTCAAGCAGACGGGGCAGGGCGCGCACCTTGTCATAGACCCTGCGGCCTTCTTCCGTCAGCGACAATTTGCGTGTGGAGCGATGTAGAAGGCGCACGCCCAGATCATCCTCCAATTGCGTGATCTGTTCAGAGACACGAGAGCGGCTTGATTTGAGGGAACGGGCAGCCGAAGCGAAGCTGCCTTCATCGACAACCCGCACAAAAATTGCCAGCGGACGCAAATGCTGATATCCGATTGTACTCATTTATGGAACTATCCATTCTGAAAACTAGTTCTAGTGATAACAATGCAGCAACCCCATATTAGGGTCAACATCAATGATAAACCGTCCGCCCACCAGCATGGGCAACGGGGAAAGGAAACGAAATGATTGCAGTAACAGGCGCCTCCGGCCATCTCGGCCGCCTTGTCATCAAAGCTCTTTTGGCGAAAACCGAAGCCAGCGAAATTGTCGCTCTGGTGCGCAACCCCGAGGCCGTATCCGATCTGGCAGCCCAGGGAGTCAACGTGCGCAAGGCCGATTACGATCAGCCCGAGAGCTATGGCGAAGCCCTCGAGGGCGTCGAGAAGTTGCTGCTGATCTCCGGCAGTGCTGTCGGCCAGCGTGTGCCTCAGCATAAAGCCGTGATCGAGGCTGCCAAAGCCAATGGTGTCAAGTTCATGGCTTATACTTCCATTCTGAGAGCAGATCAGTCTCCGATGCTTCTGGCCGAAGAACATGCCGCGACAGAAGCGCTTCTCAATTCATCCAGCATTCCTCATGCTCTGTTGCGCAATGGCTGGTACAACGAGAACTACAGCGAAAACCTCGCTCCGGTGCTTGAAACAGGTGCCGTGATTGGATGTTCGGGTGAGGGCCGTGTTGCCTCTGCCTCGCGCGCAGACTATGCCGAAGCCGCCGCCGTGGTTCTGACATCGTCTGTCGAAGAGCAGGCTGGCAAGATCTATGAGCTGGCAGGAGATGAGTCTTTCACGATGAGCGCCTTTGCTGCCAAAGTCGCGACCTTGTCCGGCAAGAAGACGGCCTACATGGATATGTCCAAGGAAGACTATATCGCTGCGCTTACAGGAGCAGGCGTGCCGGAAGGTTTCGCGCAGGTGCTCGCTGACTCTAGCGCCAATGCTGCTGGCGGTTGGCTTGAAGATAACTCCAAAACCTTGTCTGCCTTGATCGGTCGCCCGACAACAACTATTGCAGAAAGCATCAAGGCAGCTCTATAAGGCTCTCTCCTCGCTTTCTCATACCATGAAGAAAAGCAGGGTCATGAACCGGGGGCGCTGAGACGTCCTCCGGTTTTTCTTTGCCCGTATGCGTGCCTCACTAACCTCCAGCCCGGTGGAGCTACATACACAGACGGCCCCTGATTCCGACGACTTGAATCTGTCTGTGAACCGCTTGAACTGTCTGAATCAGTCTTTCAACAGTGATATCTATCATTCTGATAAGACTAACGAAAATTCTTTCACTTGAAGTGGGATTCGAACCTGTCAGCACCGAAACTTGAATCTGTTTCTGAAGAATGAGGCGTCTGACTTGAATCAGAATCTTAAGCACTGATCGTTGCCCGCTGAAGGGAAATCAAACCTTTCAGTGTGTCCTGTGATAGCCGTTGATCCAGCTGTGTTTGACGGTCCATGTCATCGGATCGAAGGCGACCAGATCGGCACTGAAGCCCGGCGCGATCAACCCAAGTGATGTGTCCATGCGCATGAAGCTGGCCGGATAGCGCGACGCCATCCGCAGGGCTTCCGATAGAGGCAGGCCGATCAGTTCGACCACATTGCGCACGGCGCCTATCATGGTGAGGGCCGAACCTGCCAAGGTGCCATCATTGAGCTGGCATCGGCCATCCTGAACCGTGATCGTTTGATCATGCAGTGTGAAGGCTGCCTCGTCAGACCCCACGCTCGCCATGGCGTCGGTCACGAGCATCACCTTGCCGCGCGGTTTGGTCTTGATGGCGTTGCGCATGGAAGCCGGATGTACATGAAAGCCATCCGCGATGAGACCGCACCATGTATCTGGATCATCAAGCGCAGCCCCAACCACGCCCGGCTCACGACTGCCCATGGGGGTCATGGCGTTGAACAGATGGGTGAAGCCGCGCAGGCCTGCGCGGATGGCTGCCGTCATATCCTGATAGCTGCCAGCCGTATGGCCTGCTGAAACCAGCGCCCCCTGATGAACGCACTCCCGAATGAAGCCCGGGCCGACTTTCTCTGGTGCGACCGTGATGAGGCGAACACCAAGATCGGGATGTGTCATCAAATCAACCGCCCGATCATCTACCGGGCGCAATTGCTCTTCGGGATGGACTCCCTTGCGGGCTGCATTGAGGTAGGGCCCTTCAAAATGCACGCCCTTGATCGCGGACAGACTGCGATCTTCGCCCCAATGGCGGTGTGCCTGTTCAATAAGTCGCGCAATATGCTCCATGGCTGGCCACGCGTCGCTGATAAGGGTCGGTAGCATTGATGTGGTGCCGAAGGCCCTATGGGCGTCGGCCATGGCTTCAAGCTCTTGTAGGGTTGTGTTTGCATTGAGCATAACACCGCCGCCGCCATTCACCTGCGCATCGACAAAACCGGGAGCCAGAACGAGCCCTGTGAGGTCATGAGGTTCATAGCCGCCCAGTTTGTTGGGGCTGTCGATGATGGACCTGATCCGACCGTCTTCCAGTGTCACGGCCTTGCCAGCGTGGAACTGGTCGCCATCAAACAGGCGGGCATGCATCAGAATCTGTTTCATGGCGTCGGTCCGGTTGGCAAGGAAGCTCATGGCGAGAATCCTGCTGCTGCAAGAGGGATTCCCTTATCATAGCATTACAGATGGGATGTTCCACGTCCGGAGGTGGATTTGATGGACTGGCTAGGAAAAATAAGCGGTTCCATGGGAGCCAAAGCTTCCCGACCGCTTGGGTTAAATTTTGGATTCAGAGACGAATTCATAGAGGTCTCCACGAAAATAGGCGCGCACAAATTCGATTGGATGTTCCTCTTGCCTGATCAGGCTGATTCTTCGGGTTGGCTTGTCTGCTCCATCGTGAGCAGAATGAGAGCCCGTACCAGCCCCGGATCTTACCCCGGCCTCTGAATGCGCGTTGCCTTGCCGGATGAAAGACCGCCGCTCTACATAGAGGCAGGCAGAGCCGGTCGGTACACCCAATAGATGGGCGTGGCTCATATCCAGCAACCGTGCTGAGAGGGTCTGTACGCAACGGGTCGGGCGCTGGTGGTGATCTTCCAGCCATGAATAAAGCGATGTCTCGATGGCGGTCGGGTCTGGCAAGACGCTATGAGGGAGAACCGTATGCTCAAGACATACTGGCTTTTCATCCACCATGCGCAATCGAAACAGCCTGCTGACAGGGCTATCGGGCATGATTTGCAACGCTTCACACTCTTCCGGAGTGGGCGGCCCGCTTGAGCGTTCCAGCCACAGAGCTGCCGTAGGATGCCCCTTTATTTGCATGTCTTCGGTAAAGCCTGCTATCTGCCTTGGGCGCAGGGCAAGGCGCGAGGCGACAAAGGTGCCCGCACCGTGGCGCTGCACCAGAATGCTTTTGTCCACGAGTACCCGAACTGCATTACGCACCGTAACGCGGGAAATGCCCAGAGCAAGGGCAAGCTCACGCTCGGCAGGCAAGGCATCATTGACAGCAACAAGACCAGCTTCAATCGCCTTCTCGATACCGCGCTGGAGTCTGAGATAAAGCGGTGTGGCGCTAGGGGCCTCAAGATCAGCTACCTGCCTGACATGCTCGATGAAGCAGTCAAGCTCAACCATGACCGTATCGTTCTTTGTATCCCATATCCTGCTCATGGTTTGGCTGCAAAGGAGGCAGGGAGCCGCCAGCCATGAGAATGGCGCCATCACGGGCATCATACAGCCTCGGTACAATCAGGGAGGTTGTTTCCGCTTCCAGCCATGGTTCCACGGCCTCAGCGTAGCTGCCCATCAGGGCAATCTGGTTGATGCCGCGCCAAGCCAGGGCTCGCAACATGGCACTGGCCTGTGTGCCACAGTCAGACATGAGTTTAAGGGCCACCGGATCCTCTTTTTCGGCGAACCGAACCACAAGATGACCATAACCGGCAAAGTCCGGTGGTGTGGCCCTGCTAGCCCATAGGGCCATTTCTTCCTGACTGTCACCAAACATCGCCATGATATGGTCTGTCATCGTGCTGACTTCATAAATGCCATCCAGCGCTGCGATTGCATAGCGCAAGGCCAACACGCCCACTTGCGCCGCGCTTGCCATGTCTGAAAGGTCGAAGCCCCAGCCGCCGACATTCACCGGATGATCCTTGACCAGACCATAGCCACAGCTGCCCGTACCAAGAATCAGAATACCGCCATCGCGTGCGCCCCCATGTCCTCCAAGACAGGCGATGTGAGCATCGCTGGAGACCCGTAAGGAAGCAAAGGGATGTTCCCAGTTGCAAAAGGCTTCCTTGTCTGTACTGATGTGAAGCTCCGCAAGACCTATCCCTACATGGGTATTGCCCAGGACTTCTGCGCCGAAGCCGGCATCCTTTAGCGTTTCTCGCGCCACGCGCGCAACCTGTTCCTGCGCCGCCATGATGCCTTGACTGGTTTGCGCCGGGCCACTGATTGCTTCTCCAAGAAGGGAACCATCCCCGCTTCTCAGACGTCCGCGGCAATTGGAGCCGCCTCCGTCTATCCCCATATACATGGTCTCTGAACTTGCCATTGCCAAATCTCCTCACTGGGCGCTCAATGCGCTCCCGTCCCCATTTGCAATGGACTGGCTGATGAGCCTTCAGGTGAGCCAACCCATCTACCAAGAGTAGAAGACCAATCAAAGCCAATTTCAATTCGTCTTCCGAATGACGATGCAAATTCA
Organism: uncultured Cohaesibacter sp.; assembly: GCF_963678225.1. NCBI lineage: Bacteria > Pseudomonadati > Pseudomonadota > Alphaproteobacteria > Hyphomicrobiales > Cohaesibacteraceae > Cohaesibacter > uncultured Cohaesibacter sp. The sequence continues at coordinate 2,901,977 of NZ_OY782764.1, forward strand.
ATCGTTAGCGGATGAAAGTTGTTTCACAGATTGCATTGGTATCGAGGTGGTATTGCGTTTTTTGAACAAACCAAAAGTACTTAATTCACTATGGGTAAAACGCCAGTGGAGCAGCTCTGCGGGCTTCTTCCCAAGGAGGAACTGAGGGTCCCCTCATTTTGGGCTGGCATCAGGATTTCCCCTGAGGCATAGTGCTGTGCGCTGACCCATGCTAGTGCCCACCTCGCTTTCGGAATAGACGACTATAGGACAAATGATGGCTGAAACGATCCTGCGCGGAAGACTGCTAACTTTTTTGCGAGAGCCTCAGACGCCCGAGGATGACAGCGCACATCTCTATATCGAAGATGGTGCCCTGTTGATCGAGGAGGGCCTGATCAAAGCCAGAGGGGTTTTTGGCGAAGTGCAGGCCAAGGCGAGCGCGGAAGCGATCATCAAGGATCATCGCCCTCATTTACTCGTGCCGGGTTTTATCGACACCCATTTGCATTTTCCGCAGGTGCAGGTGATAGCCAGCTGGGGCGCGCAGCTTCTGGACTGGCTGGAAAACTATACCTTTCCGGCCGAGGCCCGCTATGCCGATCCTGATCACTGCGCCGCCATGGCCACGCGCTTTTTTGATGAGATCATCGCCAATGGCACTACCACCACAGTGGCCTACTGCTCATCGCACAAAAGCTCGGCAGATGCCTATTTTGCTGAGGCCGAACGGCGCAACATGCGTGTGATTGGTGGCAAGGTTCTGATGGATCGCAATGCACCCGAAGGGGTGCGGGATACACCGCAATCCGGATATGACGATTCCAAGGCGCTGATCGCTACTTGGCATGGCAAGGGCAGGGCGCATTATGCCATCACGCCGCGTTTTGCCATCACCTCGACACCGGCGCAAATGGAAAGCGCCCAAGCTCTGGCTGCAGAGCATCCCGATTGTTATATCCAGACCCATTTGGATGAGAACCACGCCGAAATCGAGCAGACCATGGCGCTTTATCCCGATGCGCCGGACTATCTGGGGATTTATGAGCAGTATGGCCTGCTGCGCTCCAACGCGCTGCTTGGCCATTGCATCCATATGCAGCCTCGCGAAATTGATGTGCTGATTGACACCAAGGCGCGTCCGGTCTTCTGCCCGACCTCGAACCTTTTCCTTGGTTCGGGTCTGTTCGACTATGAAGGCTTGCGGGCTCGTGGCGCCACATGTGCCATCGCGACCGATATCGGTGGCGGTACGTCCTATTCCATGCTGCGCACCCTGCATGAAGGCTACAAGGCGCTCGCCACGCGCGACGACACCAAAATGCATCCCTTGCGCGCCTTCTATTGGGCGACATTAGGCAACGCCCTTGCGCTTGGTCTGGAAGACAGGATAGGCACCCTGGATGTTGGCTCGGAGGCAGATATCGTCGTGCTCGACAGCGCAGCCACCTCCGCCATGGCTCTGCGTATGGAGACCTGTCAGTCTCTGTCAGAAGAACTGTTCATTCTACAGATCATGTCTGATGACCGCTCTGTGGCCGAAACCTATGTGGCAGGGGTGCCGATGAAGAGGCACTGAGCCGAGACGGGGGAAGCTGCATTCACCATCAGCCCCGCTTCATCAGCACCTTGAGGTCAATGGCGGTGTTGGTGACAACGGCAGGGTCAGCCGTCTTGCCCGCTTCGATGAGTCGCTTGCCGACCATATAGGCACGGCCGTCATTCATGGCGTCAACAGCCAGCAATTCCTCGCCCTTGTAATACCAGTGAGATGCGGCGCCTTCACCGCTATCGCGAATGATTACGCGATCATAGCCGCTGTTGAGGCCCGCAATCTGGAATTTGACATCATACTGATCTGACCAGAACCACGGCTTGGCGATATAGGGCTTCATTGCCTCGCCCTTGAGGATGGCGACGATGTTGCCCGCGACTGCCTTGGCCTGATCAATGGCGTTGCCCACGCTTTCCAGCCGAATGCGCCCGCCGCGATAGGGAAAGCTTGTGCAATCGCCTGCCGCCCAGATATGCGGGTCGGAAGTGCATGAGAAGTCATCTGTCCGGATGCCATTTTCTAGCGTCAACCCAGCTATTTCTGCCAGTTCGACAGATGGCTTCAGCCCGATTCCGCAAATCGCAAAGTTGGCCTCCAGCTCTTCGCCATTGCCCAACCGCGCTCCACAGACATGCCCGGCTGTTCCGTCATCCTTATCGCCGATAAGCGTAACCGACTGTGCTCCTTCGATGATGCGGACGCCGTGGCTCTGATGCAGCTGGCGGAAATAGTCAGATGTTTCTGGTGCCGCGACCCGTCGCAGGATGCGCTCGGATGCCACCACGAGGGTGACATCAAGGCCGCGTTTGGAGCAGACCGCGGCGGCTTCAAGCCCGATATAGCCCCCGCCAACAATCAACACCTTGCGGCCAGCCACGATTTGCGGCTCCAGCTTGTTGATGTCATCAATCCCGCGGATGGGGTAGAGCCCGGCCAGTTCGCCTCCTTGCGCTGCAGGCAGGCATGCTGCGTCCCCTCCGGTAGCCAGCACCAGATGGTCATAAGCAATGCTTTCCTCTGCCAGACTTATCGTCTGGCTGGCGGGATTTATGGCCAAGACCGGCCTGCCGAGTTTCAGAGCAATCTGCTGCTCGTCATAAAAGCTCTGCGGGCGTAGGGTCAGGCCATTCAGATCCATGTCGCCCAGCAGATAGGCCTTGGAGAGCGGTGGGCGTTGATAGGGCAGATAGGGTTCGGCCCCAATCAAGGTCAAGGTACCGTCATAGCCCAATTCTCGCAGCCTTTGTACCAGCGTAGCACCTCCCTGTCCGGCCCCCACAACGACAACATGTTCGGCTTTGCTCATTTTGGTTTTCCTGATCTTCCTGAAGCTTGGCTAATGGCCCCACACCATTCTTAGCTGGCTACCGTCCCCTCCGATGGAAGTCAACGCACTCTCTGTATCAAATTGCATCAAACTGTTGCAGCATTTTCACCGAACTGCCCATATCCAAGGGTCAAAAATCGCCTGCACATAGCGCCGAAAAGGCAGTGAAATGCAAAATTACGAAATTTTCACGGCAAAACCTATCAAACTCTGCCCTGTTCGCGGCCCAAACCCTTTCCTATCGCGCAACAGTTGGCTAATGTCCCGCTCAATCTTTGATTGGCTCTTTCCTCCTCAAAAGAGGCGGTCCAGTGCCTTATTCGTTTGACTGAAAAGAAACAGACCTATGAGCATGATTTTGAAAATGACATGCCCCGATCAGCCCGGTGTTGTGGCTGACCTGAGCGCGCGTCTCCTCTCCTTCGGATGCAACATTCTGGAGAGCAACCAGTTCTTCCAGCCCGCAGCGGATTCCAATCGGGAAGACGGTCTTGGTTCTTTCTTCATGCGCGTTGTTCTGGCGACCCCGGAAGGTTTGGATCTTGCCACTTTGCAAGACTCGATTGACGAGTTCGCGACCAAATTTGAAGCTAATATCTCGTTCCAATCTGCCGACAAGCAGGTTTCGACCATTCTCATGGTCTCCAAATTCGATCATTGCCTTCAGGATATTCTCTATCGTGTACAGAAGGGCACCTTGCCGCTGGATATCAAGGCCGTGGTGTCCAACCACGCCGATGCCCGCAACACGGTGGAACGCCTTGGCATTCCCTTCTATCTCTGGCCTGTGACCAAGGATAATAAGAAAGAACAGGAAGCCAAGATGGACGAGCTGATCGAGCGAACCGACGCAGAGCTTGTCGTTCTTGCCCGCTATATGCAGATTCTGTCCGATGACTTGTCCAGCAAGCATTTCGGCAAGATCATCAACATCCACCACTCCTTCCTGCCTGCCTTCAAGGGGGCCAAGCCTTACCACCGCGCATGGGAACGCGGCGTGAAGCTGATTGGTGCCACGGCCCACTATGTAACGCCGGATCTGGATGAAGGCCCGATCATCGAACAGGATACCGAACGGGTGAACCACGCCTATAACCCGGACGAACTGGTTAGCCGTGGGCGCGATATCGAGGCACGTGTGCTCTCGCGCGCACTGCGCCTGCATGCAGAAGGCCGTGTCTTTATCGATGGACATCGCACAGTGGTCTTCAGCAAATAGTCGGCTGCTATTCAGCTCCATATAACAAAGACAAACCGGCTTTCAGATGCGCTCTGATGGCCGGTTTTTCGTATCGGATGTGGCGGAAATTATTATGTTGAAACGTTTCAGGTGACAAGCGACCATACCGCGCCATATCTGGGGGAGGCGCGGTATGGTCTATGGCATATTTCCGTGGGTCTAGTGGGGACTAAATCAGGAAATCTATGCCATTTCACGACAGATGGTACCTAGGAAGGTTTTCTTCATGGCCAGTTTGCACGCTCAAACTTTCTCTTTGTTCACAAACGAGAAACTATATGCCGAATCTTGCTATAAGATGGCTACTGCATAGAGCTATGCATTTTGGTCTTCCTCCGGGTCATCTGAATCCGGTGAAACTCATTTCCAAATACGAAGGCCGCCCCCTGTGTAGACCGAATGGTCTAGTGCTGTAAAGATAAAATAATGGAACATTCCACATATCAGAAACTCGTTGTCGCAGCCGCCGATTTACTGCGCCAAAAAGGCTACGCAGCTACCGGTATTTCTGACATCCTGAAAACTGCGGGGGTGACGCGCGGGTCGCTCTATCATCACTTCCCCGGAGGCAAAAGGGATCTTGCCATTGCTGCTGCTCGTTACTCTGCAGAGCTGCTCCTTAAAATGATCGAAACCGCATGTCGCACGGCGTATGCCGAAGGAGGCGACTATCACGATGCGATGATCGAGTTTGGGAAAAAGATTTACGCCTCTTTCGAGAAAAATGGCAATTGGCGTTTCATGACAGTGTCTGCAACCTTGCAGGAAGGGGGAGAGCGTAACGAAATTTTCAGCAAGGAAGCACGCAAGCATTATGCAAGCATCAGAATGAAAGCCATTGAAGAAGGAGGGAAATTCGGGCTCTCCGCCGAGGCATCCTATCTGCCATTGCGCAAGGCGATGTTGATGCTGGAAGGAAGCTGGCTGCTGGCCCGTGTCTTGGGCGACGCAATGCCGATGCGATCAGCGGTGAAATTCATCGAAGAGGAAAAACTGTTTCATGAACTGCGTCAGCAGGCGCAGCTGCAAATTGCCCATGATGACACCCTCTTAGAGAGATGACCCGTCATGGGGCCTCACTTGGCACTTGCAGGAAGACGCTGACACTGTCGGCCCGACCGGCTGCATCGATAACTGTAAGCGTTGATTGGCCCTGACCATCAGGCATCCAGCTGATGCGCCGCTTGCGACCGTTTGCCGCAAAGACACGCCCGTTGCCCAGCCAGCGGAAGGGTGGTCTACCATTTTGCAATTTGACGACCAGAGGCATTTGTTTTCCCTGTGCTGTCGGGGTGAGTTCTATTCTGGCGCCATCAGGTGGATAGCTGATCTGGGGCGAGGCCTCGGGCACTTGGGAAGGCGCGGTCCAGAGGGTGGATATTCTGAAATGCTTGAGCGTTGGTGGCAGGTCGGCAAAGGCTTGCTCTTGCGCACCGAACGGCGCCTTGGGGAAGGGGGTAAGTGTAAGGCCGGAGCGGGCAAAGGCTTCATAAAGGATGGGCGCAGCGGCACTGCGCCCCGTGATGCCCGGCACGGCGCTGTTGTCCGGTTTACCAACCCAGACACCAATGACATAGCGCCCGTCAAAACCAACAGACCAGGCATCACGATAGCCATAGGACGTACCGGTCTTGTAGGCGATGGAAAGCTTGCCAGTGCCCCGTGGCGGGGTGGTATCCTTGAGAATATGGCTAACATGCCAACTGGCTTCGCGGTCCAGCACCGGCATGCGGAAGGTAGCACTTGCTGAAGGTATCAAGGGCTGTTCATGTAGTCGCTTGATCCGACCATCATTGACAAAGCTCGTATAGAGCTGGGTGAGATCCTTCAGGGTAATACCCAGCCCGCCAAGGCCGATCGCCAACCCCACATCGCTGCCCTCGGGTAGTTTGACCGTTACATCGCCACGCTTCAGTCGTTCCATCAGGCGAGCTGGCCCAACCGCATCAAGCAAGGCCACTGCGGGCACGTTGAGCGAGAGCAGCAACGCATCATGGATGCTCACATCGCCCTGATAGCCCATATCGAAATTCTTGGGCCTGTAACCGCCAAAATCCACGGGGCTGTCTGTAATCTGGGTCTGGGCGCGGATCAGCCCTTCTTCGAAGGCAAGGCCGTAGATAAAGGGCTTGAGAGCTGAGCCCGGCGAGCGCTGCTTGCGAGTCATATCAATCCAGCCTGAGCGCGCAGCGCTGAGATAGTCTGCTGAGCCCACTTCAGCCAAAATGGCCCCGCTTTTGCCATCTGCCAGAATGAGGGCGGCGGAGAGATCTGGCGCCAGCTTGCCGGTGGCATCCAGAAGCACTTGCTCCATCTTTTCCTGAAGATCGCGATCCAGCGTTGTTTGATGCTTCCGCTGCAATGACGACTGACTGTAAAGGCGATCTGCCACATGGGCGGCCAATTGCGGCATGGTATGACGCACAGCCTCCAGCGGTTGCGCCGAAGCACGGGTCACTTCGCTTTCGGGCATGAGACCGGCGATGGCCATGCGCTCAAGTACGGTGTTGCGTGCAGCAAGGGCACGCTTGGGTGAAATATCCGGCCTGCGGGCCTCTGGCGACTGGGGCAGAGCCACCAGCAGCGCAGCCTGCGCCAAGCTCAGCTCTTTGGGCTCCTTGGCGAAATAGGCAAGCGATGCCGCGCGGATGCCCTCAAGGTTGCCGCCATAGGGGGCGAGCGTGAGATAGGCGGTCAGGATTTCCCGCTTGCTCATGCGTTCTTCGAGTTGCAGAGCGCGCAACATCTGCCAGAATTTGGCCTTGAAGCTCCGTTTCTCGCGTGGTTCGAGAAGGCGGGCAAGCTGCATGGATATGGTGGATGCGCCCGAAATGATCCGGCCATTTGAGAGCAACTGCCAGCTGGCCCGCAGGATGGCGCGCAGGTCTACGCCTACGTGGTCCCAGAAGCGCTTGTCTTCATAAGTCAGCAGAATGTCGATGAATTCGGCATCGACGCCATCAAGATCCGCGCCAAGGCGCCATTGACCGGCCTTGTTGGTATAGGCGCGCAACAAGGCTCCATCCCGGTCGACCACTTCAACGGAGAGATCGGTGAGTTTGTCGAGCGGTGGCGGATTGATCCGATCAAAGAGCACGAAGCCGCCGACGCTTCCCAGACCTACAAGGATGAGAAACCCCAAGCCAGCGACCATGCCAAAGAGCATCTTCGGCATGGCTTTCTGTCTGTTACGCAGCTTCAACAAGGACGTGCTCGTTTCTTCCTAGCGGATGACATTCATCCAGCCACTTGCTGTACGTGCCGCCTTTTCAGGCCGGTACATGTCTTCAATCACCGCAGCCGGATGCATGAAGCTGCCCGGAGAGACTGCCCGCACCGTGTAGGCGATGGTGAAGTCCTTGGCCCCGCCCTGTTCGCGGTTGATGGCTGCGAGCACCCGATCCTTGCGGAATTCCACATGGGCGACATCCGTCTTCGGCAACCAGCTGAAATTCTGCTGCTCGGCGCTTTTCACGAGATGCGGATTTTCTACCTCAAGGCCAGCCGGTAGCAGGTCGCTGATCATCAGGCGAGAAGGTACGTCGTCAAACTGGGTCGCATTGACCACCACGACAAGGCGTTCATTCTGCTTGACCTCAGCCACATTGACCGGGCTGCCATCCAGTGCGTGATAGCTGCGCGAAATGGCAAAGCCGTTTCCGCCTGCAGGCAGAGGCTCTGATGGTGAAGCGACCACGGTTACGAGCGCTTCCAGAGGGGCGTCACCGCCATTGACGATGGTAACAGGTTCTTCATCGATGGCTTGCCCATTATAGGAGGCCACCAGAGGCCCCGAACTGGCCACACCATTGACCGCGATACCCAGATCAGTGGTGGCTTCTGCCTCTGCGCGAGCTGCCAGAACCATCCAGACCTGCTCCTGCGTATTGAGACGCTTTTCGGGATCATGAATGCGGCGGGCAAGAGCTTTGATCCCTTCAAGGCTGCCAAGGGCAGGGCTGACCTCGGAAGCCAGTGCCAACATGCCAGCCACATCGCGCTGCAGGCTGGAGAAGCTATAAACGCCGCCTTCTGACATCGCCATGTCGCCTTCGCGCCGTTCCGCCAGCCAGAGGGCTGAATCAAAGGCCCGTTCGGCGCGAGTGCGATCCCCATAGAGCGCGAGTGCTGCGCCCAGTTGAGCCCGCGAGAAGGGACTGTCAAAGCTGTCGAGCTTGGTCTCTACATAGTAGCGCAGGTCTCCGGCCGAGGCCAGGCGATTGCGCGCCAGATCATAAAGACCATAGGCAACGCTGGCCGAATCCCGCTGCAGATCGCTCTGATAGGCGAGGCGATTCTTGATGTCTTGCAAGGCCCGCTTCATTGCTTCTTGCGGCACCTTGAAGCCCTGCTCTTGTGCTCTTGTCAGGAAGTCGGTGGCATATGCCGTGAGCCATGGATCGTCGACATAGCCGCCGCCCCAAAGGCTAAAGCCTCCCATGTCGCTCTGATAGGACAAGAGCTTGTTGATCGCTTTCTGGATGCGTTCCTTCATTGCGGTTCCTGAAAGGCTGGCCAGCTCTTCAGGCAGGTTGAAGGCCAGTTCCTTGGCATAGAGCAGAGGCAGGGCACGACTCGTGATCTGCTCGGCGCAGCCATAGGGATAGCGATCCAGCTGCATGAGCAGAGAGGCAACATCATAGGTGCCTGGTTCATTCACCGATACCGAGAGGGTGGCGTTGTGCTTTTGCAGTCCGGCCATCCATGCCGCATCCAGCTTCAGCTCTCCACCCCCGGCGGCTAACGGCACGCGGGTCACAGTGGTCAGCGGAAGCACGCCAGAACGCACCGGCATCTGCGCATCATAAAGAATGCCCAGTCCGTCGCCTGAAGTGGAGGTCAGCTTGACGGTGACATCGCCCATGCCTTCCTTGAACCCGCTAAGGGGCACGGAGAGGGAGACCATCTCATCCTTTTTGAGGGTGACGGTTTCCGGTGCCTTGGCTATATCCAGCGCAAGGCTCTCGCTGGTGATCAATTCCAGATGATAGTCCCCTTCGGGGGCTTCCAGATTGGTCAGTTCGATAATGGCACGGGAGGTGTCGCCCGGTGCCAGAACCTTGGGCAAGCTGACATGCACCACAATGGGGTCGCGGATGATGGTGTCTTCATCGCTGCTGCCAACCGCATTGTCGGTCCAGGCGGTTGCCATCAGGCGTGCTGTGCCGTTGAACTGCGGAATGTCGAAAGCGACCTTGGCTGCGCCATTTTCATCAAGGCGCACGATGCCGGAGACGAAGGCAACCAGTTCCTGTGTCGGCACATCGCCGCTGGCATCCATCTGTGGACCACCGCCGTCACCGCCCGTGCGCAAGGCACCGAAAGCGCCATTCGAGCCATCGATCAGACGGCCGTAAAGGTCGCGAATATCCACGCCCAGACGCCGCTGGCCGAAATAGCGCCCGACAGGATCAGGCGTCTTGTATCCGGTGAGATTGAGGATGCCCTCATCCACCAGAGCCACCGTAACATAGGCTTCCTCTCCGGCCTCGAGGCCATCCACTTTGACCGGAACTTCCATCTGTTCACGAGGGCGGATGGTTTCTGGTGCCTCCATGCTGATTGAAAGGGCGCGCTCTTCAGGCGAGACGCCCAGCCATTCCACACCGATGGCGCGCATCGGATTGCGCGACGCGCCTTTGTCGGACGGGCGATAGAGATTGGCCAGCAGATAGGCGCCAGCGCCCCAGTCTTCTTCCACCGGAATGTCGAGCGTGGTGCCTTCAGCCGGAACATCGACAGACAGCGTCTTGCGGATCCGGTCTGTGCCGATGGCAAGGAGAAGCTTGCCTGCAAAGCGCGGTGAAACCTTCAGCTTGGCAGTCTCGCCTGCCTTGTAGCTTGGCTTATCAAGCGCCAGTTCCAACCCGTCTGGCGTATCAAGCGAGCCTGCGCTGGCCCAACCTGCGCGGAATTCAACGCTGGTGCTGTCGCCAAGGGTCAGCCGATACCGGCCCCATTCAACCGGGAGAGACAGTTTGGCAGGATCGCCCGTACCCAGATCGACCTGACCGTCAGCCACCTTGCTTTCCAGATCCACCGATTCCGAGTACCAGCTAGACCCGTTGCGATACCATTGATACTGGCGCTCGATCTTGACGAGGGACCAATCCACGCTAGATTGGCTCGCCCGACTGGCATCCGGAGATACGGCTATGAGCTGGAACTGTGCGTCACTATTCTCGCTCACCTGATTGCCGTCAAACTGGGGCTTGATGCCCAACATGATATCGTCGGGTTTGACGCGATATTGCGCCCGACGCTCGATGGCGCGGCCGGAGCCTTCCTGCATCCGCACAACCAGATCAGCGATCTTGGGGCGGGTGGAGGCACGCAACGCTCCGAGGCTGAAGTCATATTGGCCCTTGCCGTCTGCGTCCAGTGCGGGCAGTGGGCCCAGCGGTATCCGCTCTATGCCGGTATCTTCTTCTTCGGCCAGACCAAAGAGATAGCCTTCAAAGCCATCCATCTTGCGGGTTTCGCGCACCAGTATATCGCCGGAAAGGGCGAGACCGGCAGCCGGAGCGCCATAAAGATAGCGCCCTTCGATGGCACCGGTTGCGCTATCGCCAACGGCAATGACGTCTCCGTCGGGCGTCAGTGTCATATCGGTACGATCAGGGATGAAATCCTCGACAAGGAAACTCACTTCGCCAAGGGCCGGTTTCTTCGGATCGGCAAAGATCTGAACCCGCCAGCCGCCGCGCTTGGCGTTACTGAGAAGGGGTAGATCCACTGAATACCCCCCGAGCGCCTTGCCCGAGCCGATCAGACGTTGGGCTTCCACGCCATCGGGGCGCAGGAATGAGAAGGTGAGCGGCAAGTCGTTCACAGCACGGGCGGTGTCATCGCGCGCCAAAGCAGAGACATGCACCTCCTCGCCAGGGCGATAGACCCCACGCTCGGTCCATGCATAGACATCGACCCCTTCCGGCGACGGCCGACCGGTCACACCTCTATCAGAGAGGTCAAAACCGGCTCGGGTCAGATCGAGAAAGACGAAATCATTCTTGTCTATATTGCTGGCTGTCAGAACCGCCGGAGACAATCCGTCTGAGCCGCGCATGAGCCCGGCATCGAAGGTAACCATGCCGGTGGCATCGCTGGTGCCGCTGCCCAGAATTTCGTTGTTGCGGGCGATAAGTTGAACCTTGATGCCGGAGAGCGGCGCAGCGCTTTCCAGCGAGCGGGCAAAGACCTGAAGGCCGCCCAGATCATCACTGGCCTCGCTGCTGCTGCCAGCGGGTGTAGATTTGGTGCTCGAGAAGGTCGTCAGTCCGATGTCTGAAATCACGAACCACTGGCTTGCGGCAGAGGGATAGTCGTTCAGATCAATGGTCGTGGCGGCTGCCGTCATGAGATAGACCCCCGGCTCACGCTCGGGCAGGGCCTCGTCGATCGGAATGGCTGTTACCACTTCACGGTTCTTTTCCGGTGTGATTGCCATGGAGCCTTCCCAGACCGGAGAGCCCATATTTTCTGTCAGGTCGGAAAGTTGCCATTCTTCAAGTTGGCTGAGAAAACGGGAGCCCCGCACCAGTTGCGCCAGAGAGCGGTCATTGATGCGATAGAGTGCCAGCTTGGCTTCATCGGCATTGACCGACACCAGAGGAAGACCGCGGCGATTGCTGGCCGGCAATACGTAATTGTTGCCGCTAAAGCGCATGCCCGGCTTGCGGTCGCGCACATATAGATCCAGTTGCAGATTGGAAAGCAGTTGCTCGCCATTGTCCGCAGGCAGGCCTTCGCGCACATCCAGCTGATAGTTGTTGCCGTGGGCAAGCCCTTCTACACAGATCTGCCGCTTGCTCACATCAAGCGCCTTGGGTTCTTGCTGATTGATGCGGATATAGGAGGCATAATCGCCGAAGCCCTTTTTCAGTTCTTCGGAAAACTGAATGCAAATGCGCGGATTTTGCAAATCCGCATCAATGCTGTGATTGATCATGCGGAAGCCATGGCTTTCCAGAAGGCGGTGATAGTCTGCCCGATCTGCCGGATTTTCGCGCATTTCAAGCGCCAGTTTGAAACTGTCTATAGCTTCGCGGAAGCGCGCGGTCGCTTCTAGTGCGCGGGCAAGCTGGGAGAGAGCGGCCGCACGATTGGTGCGCGTGCGAGAGCTCGTATAGGCATTGAGAGCTGCATTGATGGCTGAGGCCCGCGCCGTGCGAGCTTCTCTCAAGTCTTGAGTGGTGCGGGCAGCTTGCGCCGCAGCCTGTGAGTAGGCATGCCAGATGTCACTGGCCTCCGGATCCATTGCCAAAGCACTGCGGAACAGGGTCATGGCACGCGTCGGATCGTTGAAGTCCATTGCACCATAGCCGCGTTTGATCAGCTCATCAAAGCCGATGGTGCCAGCTCCAACGTCGGGACTAGAGGATGATACCTCTTTATACATCTTGGCGGCGGCGTTATGGATGCTCTGAGGCAGATTGGTAAGGGGAGTGGCTTTGCCGATATCTTCTTCTTCAAAGCGAGTCGCAATACGGCCTGAAATCGCGCCCTTGAACGGCGTTGCCTTGGCAAAATCAGATTTTAAAAAGCAGAATTCGGCTTTGACATTATAGGTAAAGGCCTTGCATCCGCGCGTCTTCAAACAGGCCGACTGGCATTGATCCAGCGTCACCTTTTTCAGCGTCTTGAAGTCGAAGCCATAAAAATCCGTATCGCGCGAGAGGATCACTTCATCCCGATAGGTGCCATCAAGAGCCCATGCGTTTTGCGATGCGGAAAATGAAATGAGAATTAGAGCGACTATCGCAGATAGAATCCGGGCCATGGGTCCCCTCCGGTCTTCAATGAACGGTCCGCTGTCTCTTTCTTCTCAATAATAATAGGCTATGAGCGAGAGCTTGGCGGCATTTATGAAATGTAAGCAACAAACGAGTTCTGACAGTATGTAGCATTATTGCGACGATTTTGAGAGCAAATATGTCTTGAAAGAAATAAATTGTTTTTGATTGATGCGTGTACACTCTCCTGTGTATGGACGTCATCATGCCCGGACAAAGACCCGAATTGCGGTCCGCACTTCTGCGCTTGCGGGCCTATCTGGCTCTCCTTCATTCATAGTTTAAAATGGAAAGGGCTTGATTGTCTGTGCCAAAATCATGCAAACAGGCTCATAAAATGGTAACGCTTTTATATTGTGTTAAGCAAAGATTCGCGTCGAATTGGCTCAAACGAGGGATGTGAGAATGGCTGGCAGTTGGATTGAAACAGGCAGGATGGCACTAAGAGGCGCAGGACTTGGGGGCGTGTCTTTGCTGCTTTCTACCGTGCTGTCCCATGCTCAGGCGGTCGATGTCACAACCACTGTGTCGTCTATCAAAGACTCCGGAGCCATCGAGCTTGTTTTGCCAAAAGACCGTATGGTTGCCATTGGTGACAAGGTTGAATTCGACATGCCGCTTTCCAGGGAAAATGCAGATGGCTCTGATGATCAACCAGCCATCGAATGGAGCGTGCAGGGCCTCAAGGATGGGGTGATTATCGCTGAACCCAGCGCAAAGCCGGAAAAGATGCCCGAGCTGGGCTATCGCGTCACCATCAAGACTTTGGCCAATCAGCCGACGATCCTCTCTTCGAGTGAAGCCAAAATCAAAGCCGCTGAAATCAACTCGGCCGATTCTGATACAGCCGTTGCTACAACCGATCAGATGGGCGATGACAAAGAGGCAACTAGCGCGGAAAAAACCTCGGAAGCAGAGACCGCTGATGCAAAGACGCCAGTTGAAGAAATCTCTGAACCCAAGACAGATAATATAAAAGAGCCTGTTGAGCCCGAAGAGCCTTCCATGGCCAAGGAGCCTGCACCAGAGGCACCTGCTGACCCTCAAATGACGCAACCTGAAGAAGCGTCAAAGCCAACTGCCAAGCAGGAGGGCTCCGGGGATGCTCCAGAGAAGGTATCCGTCGAGGAACAGAAAAAGACTGACACCCCTTTAACTGACACCCCTTTAGCAGAAAAGACCGAAGTTCCAAGCATCAAGGCCGAGAGTGCTGAGCCAAAAGCGACCGGCCCTGTTGCGAAACAAACGCCTGTCGGGCCCGCACCAGAAATGGCGTGTGACCGCTTGGCTGCCCATCCTTTCGACCCGGATGCCGTTGCCAAAGGGGTATTCTATGCCGATCTTGATGCAGACAAGGTGATCGCCGCCTGTCAGGACGCCATTGCCGCCTATCCGCAGGAAGCACGTTTCTACACCCAGTTGACGCGCGGGCTGCATAAGGCAGGTAAGCCTGCGCTCGCCCATGCTGCAACCCAAAAAGGGGCGGAGCTGGGCAGCGGCCAATCCATGGCCTATCTGGGGGTCATGTACAAGAATGGCGAACAGGTTGCCCAGGATCAGACGCAGGCCCTTCAATGGTTCGAAAAGGCCGCAGAGGCGGGTAATCCCGGTGGCATGGTGTTTGCTGCCTCCATGTATCGCGATGGTGTGGGAACGGCTCGCAACTACAAGCGGGCTGCCGAGCTCTACCAAATGGCCAGCGACAAGGACATTGCCGAAGCGTCAGCCGATTTGGGCATCTTCTATGATCGCGGGCAGGGCGTTGAGCGCAACGCCGAGCAGGCCGCAACCCTGTTGCTGAAAGCCTATGTACAAGATGACAAAGACACCCAGCAAATATTCTTTGAGGCCCCCGGCGTGCTCTCTGAAGAAACGCGCAAAGCCGTTCAGATCGCACTCAAAGACAAGGGCTTTTACAAAAGCGCCATCGACGCCGATTTTGGTTCCGGCACCCGCAGGGCCCTGATCCTTTATAAGCGGAATGCCCGTCGCTAAGAGCGCGATAATTGCTATTTTGATTCGTTCAGTGGGGCGAGACTATGCGTATTGGACCTGACACACGAGCCGACTATAAGACGTTTCAGGTGGTTCCGACCCGTTGGAACGACAATGACAGCTTTGGTCACCTCAACAACGCTGTTCATTATTCCCTTTTTGACAGTGCCATTGCTGGCTGGCTGATGGAAAACACATCGCTTGATGTGGCCAATGATGAGCAGATCTGCGTCGTCGTGGAAAACGGCTGCAACTATTTCGAGGAGATCTCTTTCCCCGATGTGGTTACCGTGGGCTTGAGGATCACGCACATCGGCACCAGCTCGGTGCGCTATGAAATCGGGTTGTTCCGCAATGATGACCTGGTAACGGCAGCACGCGGCCACTTTGTTCATGTGTATGTCAATGAGAAAAGCCGTACGCCCGAACCCATGAACGACGCCGTGCGCGCGCTTTTCACGTCGATTTTGAAAAGCGCAGACTGATTGTCTCCACTTCGGCTTTGACGATGACAAAAGGGGACGATGGTCCACAAGTCATTGAAGGGCTATTGTTCTTCGCTTTCGATTTGATATAAATCAAGGGGGAGGCAATGTCCACAAAACCTGTATTACGATGCGACAATTGGTATATTTCTCACAAAAGTGCTTGGTAGAATTACACGTATAACGTGATAATGCAGAGCCCTATCCAATAAGGCCGTCGGGGACGGGCTTGAGATAGGGGGCGGGACAGGAACCCATCCTTTTCGATCATCCTTACCCTTCGGCGAGAGGCATCTAGGGGCTTGCTCAAGGGACAGAAACCGGGAATAGTTATGGCTGACTTCAAGAAAATTCTGATTGCTAACCGTGGCGAAATCGCCATCCGAGTCATGCGCGCAGCAAATGAGCTGGGCAAGCGAACAGTTGCCATCTATGCAGAGGAAGACAAACTCTCCCTGCACCGGTTCAAGGCGGACGAAGCTTATCGTGTCGGGGCTGGCATGGGCCCCGTTGCTGCATATCTCTCCATTTCCGAGATCATCCGCGTTGCCAAGGAATCTGGCGCCGATGCCATTCATCCCGGCTACGGGCTGCTGTCCGAGAATCCCGAATTCGTGGATGCCTGCACCGAGGCTGGAATCACCTTCATTGGCCCGAAAGCGGAAACCATGCGCAAGCTTGGCGACAAGGCGTCGGCGCGTAAGGTGGCAATCGAAGCGGGCGTTCCGGTCATTCCGGCAACCGAAGTGTTGGGCGATGACATGGAAGAGATCGCCCGTGAAGCCGAAAAGATTGGCTATCCCCTCATGCTGAAAGCCAGCTGGGGTGGCGGCGGTCGCGGCATGCGCCCGATCAATGGCCCGAATGAACTGGAAGATAAAATCCGCGAAGGACGCCGCGAAGCTGAAAACGCCTTCGGCAACGGCGAAGGTTATCTGGAAAAGATGATCATCAAGGCCCGCCATGTCGAGGTTCAGATTCTGGGTGACAGCCACGGCGGCATGTATCACCTGTTCGAGCGCGATTGCTCTGTGCAGCGCCGGAACCAGAAAGTGGTCGAGCGTGCGCCTGCGCCTTATCTCAGCGAAGAACAGCGTAAGGAAATCTGCGAGCTAGGCTACAAGATCTGCAAGCATGTGAATTATGAATGCGCCGGTACCGTCGAGTTCCTGATGGACATGGATAGCGGTAACTTCTACTTCATCGAGGTGAACCCGCGCGTGCAGGTCGAGCATACGGTGACGGAAGAAGTGACCGGCATCGACATCGTACAATCGCAGATCAAGATCGCCGAAGGCAAGACCATCGAGGAGGCCACCGGCGTTGCCAGTCAGGAAGAGGTGCAGCTGCACGGCCACGCCCTGCAGTGCCGTGTGACCACCGAAGACCCACAAAACAACTTCATTCCCGATTACGGGCGCCTCAATGCTTATCGCTCTGCCACCGGCATGGGCGTGCGTCTTGATGGCGGCACCGCCTACACCGGCGGTGTCATCACCCGTTATTATGATAGTCTGCTGACCAAGGTCACCGCATGGGCGCCGACGCCAGAGCAGGCCATTGCCCGCATGGATCGCGCCTTGCGTGAATTCCGTGTACGCGGTGTTTCAACCAACATCCGCTTTGTTGAGAATCTGCTCAAGCATCCGACCTTCCTTGACAATAGCTACACCACCAAATTCATCGATACCACGCCTGAGCTTTTTGCCTTCAAGAAGCGGCGCGACCGGGGCACCAAGGTGCTCACCTATATTGCGGACATCACGGTAAACGGGCATCCTGAAGCCAAGGACCGGCCACGTCCAGCCGAAGGGTTACGGGCCCCTGTCATCCCGGCGCCTCGGGCAGAGAAGCCAGCGGCAGGCACCCGCAATTTGCTTGATGAGAAAGGCCCGCAAGCCGTTGCTGACTGGATGAAAGAGCAGAAGCAACTGCTTTTGACCGATACCACCATGCGTGATGGGCATCAGTCCCTTCTGGCAACCCGCATGCGCTCCATAGACATGATCAAGGTGGCGCCAAGCTACGCGGTCAACCTGCCGCAGCTCTTCTCCGTTGAAGCGTGGGGCGGGGCAACCTTCGATGTAGCCTACCGCTTCCTGCAGGAATGCCCATGGCAACGTCTGCGCGATTTGCGCAGCTATATGCCCAACATCATGATTCAGATGTTGCTGCGCGGATCAAACGGTGTTGGCTATACCAATTATCCGGACAATGTGGTCCAAAGCTTCGTCAAACAGGCCGCCATCTCGGGCGTTGACCTGTTCCGCGTATTCGATTCCCTCAACTGGGTTGAGAATATGCGCGTTGCCATGGATGCTGTGCTGGAAAATAACAAGCTGTGCGAAGGCACCATCTGTTACACCGGCGATATTTATGATCCGAACCGGGCCAAATATGATCTCAACTATTATGTGAAGATGGGCAAGGAGCTACGCGACGCTGGTGCGCATATCCTCGGCCTCAAGGACATGGCCGGACTTCTGAAGCCCGCTCAGGCTCGTGTTCTGGTCAAGGCCCTGAAGGAAGAGGTCGGCCTGCCGATCCATCTGCACACCCATGACACATCCGGTATTTCTGCCGCCACCGTGCTGGCCGCAAGCGAAGCGGGCGTGGATGCGGTGGACGCTGCCATGGACGCCTTCTCCGGTTCCACTTCGCAGCCATGCCTTGGATCCATCGCCGAAGCTCTACGCAATACCGATCGGGATTCTGGCCTTGATGTGGAAGCCATCCGAGATGTTTCCCGTTATTGGGAGGCGGTTCGCGGTCAGTATGCTGCATTTGAAAGCGGCACTGCCGCACCAGCTTCCGAGGTTTATCTGCATGAGATGCCCGGGGGCCAGTTCACCAATCTCAAGGCTCAGGCCCGCAGCATGGGGCTTGAAGAGCGTTGGCACGAAGTCGCCCAGACCTATGCTGACGTAAACCTGATGTTCGGCGATATCCCGAAGGTGACCCCGTCATCCAAGGTGGTCGGCGATATGGCTCTTATGATGGTGTCTCAGGGGCTGACACGCAAACAGGTGGAAGATCCAACGGTTGACCTGTCCTTCCCGGACTCTGTCATCGACATGATGCGCGGCAATCTGGGCCAGCCGAAAGGGGGCTTCCCGGCCAATATCATCGAGAAGGTGCTCAAGGGGGACAAACCCAACACCGAGCGTCCGGGCAAGCACTTGCCTCCGGTGGATCTGGAAGACGTCCGCGCCAAGCTGTCCGAAGAGCTGGAAGGCTTTGCCATCGATGATGAGGACCTCAACGGCTACCTGATGTACCCGAAGGTGTTCCTCGACTATATGGGGCGTCATCGCCTGTATGGTCCGGTTCGCACGCTGCCAACCAAAACCTTCTTCTATGGCATGGAGCAGGGCGAAGAGATCTCGGCCGAGATCTCTCCGGGCAAGACGCTGGAAATTCGCATGCAGGCCATTTCGGAAACCAATGATGAAGGCGACGTGAAGGTCTATTTTGAATTGAACGGTCAGCCACGCTCCGTCACCGTACCGAACCGTATGGTCAAGTCCACCACCGCCATGCGTCCGAAGGCCGAGACGAACAATCCAAACCATATCGGTGCCCCGATGCCCGGCGTTGTCGCCACCATCGGCGTCAAGGCAGGTCAGCAGGTCCGCACCGGCGATCTGCTGCTCACCATCGAAGCGATGAAAATGGAAACCGGTATTCATGCCGAACGTGATGCGGTGATCAAGGAAGTGCATGTGTCGCCGGGCGGTAAAATCGATGCCAAGGATCTGCTCATTGAATTTGAGGCATAAGAAACAGGCATCCTTTCACTAAGAAAAAGCCGCTGCGGGAGAAATCCTGCAGCGGCCTTTTTGTTACCCTTTGGCACGAAGCTTACGCTTCAATGCCTGCCCCTATGCAAGGGCTCGCAGTTCGGAAGGCTTTCATTCAGCTTGCTTTGCGAAAAGTGATGCGATCGAACACATGGTCTTTCTGCACGAAATGATGATAAAGCGCAGCGAGCACATGCAACACCAGCGCTGCAATGAGCAGATTGGCCGTGAGGCTATGTACAAGCATCGGCCAGATACGGTGAGCGGCCTGATACCCTTCATAGTCACCACTCTCGACAAAGCTGCTCAGGCCGTAGATCGACATGGCGATCATGCCGGTTGCAACCATGATAAGTGGCAGAAGATAAAGAAGACCCTCAACAGCCTTTGAGGCCTTTGCCTGCCATTGGGGCCAGGAAGGATCTGCAGCAGGGCGTGCATTGATGAAAAAGAACACCAGACGTATTAGAAACAGGGCGCCGGTGGCCAGACCTGCATAATAATGAAAAGAAAGAAGCTGCATTTTGCTGGCTCCCGTCATGTCCTCCATAAGAGAACCAACGATAATTAGGCCGATAATTAGTAATGCGCCAAGCCAATGTAGAAGGATAATAGCACTAGAATATTTCTGAGGTGCATTGCTGGTCATAACAATCTCCGAGAAAGGCCCAGCCAGACAGTCTCGTCTTGATTGTCGCCGGCCGGTGCTCTGTAAGTCTTGATAAACAGGGCCGGAAAAGGTCCTCATGAGCCGAAGATGCGTGAAAGCCTGGTCCGCTTCTGTAGCATCATGCGTACTGCCTTTTTAAAGGGATATACGGATTACTGCCCATGTTATAATTCTCTATATTCGAATTATGTCATCTTATAGACAATAAGGTTGCAAATAGCGCGCAATACCGCCTTTTCGATCGGAATGATGCTAATCTCAGTGATTGTTTGCTGGCTTTGCCTGTTTGGCCAGAAAGAACCGCGCATAACACCAGCAAACATAGCCCACCACAAGCGTCGCCATGATCAACTCCAATCTGGCCAGCCAGAGGAGTGTCGCCACTGTGCCATCGCTTGCGCCCCACTGCGCCAGAAAGAGAACTGACTTGAAAAGTGCTGTGGCTCCGATCACCATGGGGAAGGTGAAAGAGGCATAGCCCGGAGAAAAGGGCAGGCGCAACAGTTTGAAAAAGCCCAGATAGGTTATCGCCGTCATCAGAATGGCGATGCCGAGCAAGAGTATAACCAGCAGCTCGGACGGGCTTGGGGAAACCGCCAGATAGCCCGCCAGCGAGAGGCTTGCAGGAGCCGCCAGAATGGCAATGGTCGGTTTGGCTGCATCCGGCACTTCCGGCTCGAAAATGAGCCGATAAAGCATGACAGGTAGCATGATGGCATAGCTGATGAGCCCCAACCAGAAAAGCCCCATGGCTAATCCTGCCCAACTGCCTCCCGGACTTGTAAGATCAGCCACGATAATGCCTACAGGCGGAATATACCAACTGGGCACCAGTTGTGGCAATCGGAAGCTCTTTCCTCGCTCCCAAAAGAAAAACAGCAGCAGGATAATGTGAAGACCGACAGCCAGAAGCCACAGGCCGGTGCCAATCCGTCCTCCAATGGCGGCAGACACAAGCATCAGGGCCATGCTGTAAGTCGGCAGGATGCTACCGATCACGGGATGCTTGAGCTCGTCTTTGAGAAGGTTCGGAGCCCAGAGGAACTTGACCAACAACAGGGCAAGAAGGATGCTGCTCAGAATGGCGCCAGTGGACGCAGCCATGCCTGCAAACAGGCCAGTATTTTCTAGGCTCCAGCCCAGACTGCCAATGCCAAGCGCCAGGCCAGCCAAGGGAGTGGGTAGGGAAGTTGGACGAAAAAAACTGCTTGCCATGGTGTACCTACAAGGGCTGAAGAAACGGGAGGGACCGCATGGATATATGCTGCCGCTCACAAAACAGATCATGCATTCTATTGAAGTATTTCCTATACTTGAAATTGGCCTTTGCGACAACACTCAGAGCAACGAGTGGGGTGGCCATGGAGGCACTTGTATAAAAACAGCTGTTGCATCCGGTCACTAGCCGCCATGCCAGAACATGACTTGCCAAACAGGACTGTTTCGATCATCGTTACAAGAAGCAAGAAGCAAGAAGCAAGAAGCAAGAAGCAAGAAGCAAGAAGCAAGAAGCAAGAAGCAAGAAGCAAGAAGAATGCCCCGGCAGAGCAAAGTCTGGATCAACCAGACAAAGAATAAGCCGGGTGATGGAGGGACCATGAAGCTTGCAGTAATTGGGTTGGGTATGGCCGCGCGTGCCCATGTCGCCGCGCTTGAATCCTTACATGAGCGTGTTGAGTTGACCGGACTTTACATGCGAAACAAGAACCGGTTGGCATCTGCAGCCGAGGCGATGCAGGTCAAGGCGTTCCCGTCCTTGGAAGCCATTGCAGAGGACAGTGATACAGACGCAGTATTGCTGCTCACTCCGCCCGATAGCCGGCTGGATATCGTGGCGCTTCTGTCCAAGGCGGGCAAACATGTGCTGATGGAAAAGCCGCTTGAGCGCACCCTTCCGGCAGCAACCCAGATTGTCGAACTGTGTGAAAAGGCTGGGGTGCACTTGGGAACCGTGCTTCAGCATCGTGTTCGTCCGGGGGCTCTTCGCCTGAAAAAACTGTTGGATGAAAAGCAGCTTGGTGAGATCGCCATGGTGCGCGTGGATGTGCCCTGGTGGCGTTCCCAAGACTATTACGACCAGCCTGGCAGAGGAACCTACGATCAGGATGGTGGGGGCGTGCTGATCACACAGGCCATTCACGTCTTGGATTTGATGTTGCACCTGCTCGGACCGGTCAAATCTGTGCAGGCCATGTTGGCCACCACTCAGTTGCATGAAATGGAAGCGGAAGATTTTGCCAGCGCCGCCGTGTTGTTTGACTCCGGAGCCGTGGGTAATATTTGCGCGACAACCGCGAGCTTCCCCGGTTCATCAGAATCCATCCGCATTGATGGCACCAAGGGGTCAGCCATTCTCGAAGGGGGAAGTCTGCGGCTTATTTGGCGCGACGGAACCGAAGAGAATTTCGCAGAGAAGGGTAATTCCGGAGCCGGAGCCGATCCAATGGCCTTCCCCTCTGACTGGCATATGAAGATCATCGAGAACTTTGCCGACGTCGTAGAAGGCAATGCGGACAGTTTGGTCGCGCCGGGGCGCGATGCGCTAGCAGTTCAGCGGTTGATTGAGGCCATGGAACGCTCAAGCGCGGAAGCTGGCCTGAGCATTGAACTCGACGCCTTTTAACCTTCGCGTCCAGTGGGGTGACTGACAGGTTTGCCCCAAAAAAATTAGCCACACAGAAAATAAAGGCCCCTTTCCATGTGAGCCATGGAAAGGGGCCTTTTTATTTCTCGTGTCGAGAGCGCTGATCAGGTCGCGGTCAACCCGCGTGCACGGAAGATATCGCGAGCCGCTTCTGCTTCTTCCGGTGTCGGGGTCCGAAGATCCTTGAGCTTATATTCCAGCCCCAGTTTTTCCCATTTGGATGTCCCCAACTGGTGGAAGGGCAGAACCTCGACCAGCTCAACCAGATCACCAAGGCTGGCGACATAGTCGGCCATCTTTTCAACGTCTTCCTTGGCGTCCGTCCAATCGGGAACCAGAACATAGCGAATGCGCATTTCCTTCTTCAGGCGCACCATGCGCTGGGCAAAATCAAGTGTTGGCTGCAGCGGCTGAGACGTCAGCTCCAGATAGGTGTCTGGATTGATATGCTTGATGTCGAGCATGATCAGATCGAAGGCATCAAACCAGTCGTCTTCCACATTGCCATGCAGAAAGCCCTGCGTATCGAGCGCAATATGAAGATCATATTTCTCCTTGATGGCGCGTGCCGCAGCGCCCACGAAAGGTGCTTGCATCATCGGTTCGCCACCTGAGAAGGTTACCCCACCGGCAAATTTGAGAAAGCGGGCATAGCCCTTGATTTCCTTGAGCACGCTGTCAATGTCGAGATAGGTGCCATTGTGAAGCTTCCAGGTATCCGGATTATGGCAATAAAGGCATTTAAACTGACACCCGGACATGAAGAAGACAAAGCGCATGCCCGGGCCATCAACAGCTGCGCCGGATTCCATGGAATGCAGGAAGCCATATTCGGACGGGTCTTTGCGTTCATGTGCGTGGGATTGGTTTTCGGCTGTGCTCAAGGCCGGCTCTCCTTTGGGGAACGTTTGGTCTGGTATCAGTGCCTGTCGCTTGCTTTCCAGCTCGTGCGGAAGGGCGGTTGGGCGCTTAGCAGGATGTTTGGCCTGCGGGTCTGCGGTCGATGCTGTCGCTTCTTATTAGCATCATTGCCAGAACCATACCAGATATATGGTGATTGGAACACAGATGCACAGAGGGACCACGAACAGATTGGCGGCAAAAAGAGAGCCGAAAAGCGGTGCTTTCCGGCTCGTCTCATTTCAGGTCAGATGAGCTTTGAGCTCAACCTTACATGTGGTCATGGAAGGTGCGGCTCAGAACGTCAAGCTGCTGTTCGCGGGTCAGCTTGATGAAGTTCACAGCGTAACCGGAAACACGGACGGTCAGCTGAGGATAATTCTCAGGATGTTCCATTGCGTCTTCCAGAGTTTCACGGCGAAGCATGTTGACGTTCACATGGAAGCCACCTGCATCGCAGAAGCCGTCAAGGCAGTTTGCCAAGTTGCGGATCTGTTCGTTGTCGTTGTGGCCCATGGAGCTTGGGGTTGCCGAAGCGGTCCAGCTGATGCCGTCCTGTGCGAAGTCATATGGCAGTTTGGCAACCGATGCGCCAGCAGCAACAAAGCCTTTTTTGTCGCGGCCGTTCATTGGGTTGGCACCCGGAGCGAATGGTTCGCCAGAGCGACGTCCATCAGGGGTATTGCCGGTCTTCTTACCATAGACCACGTTGGAGGTGATGGTCAGAATGGACTGGGTTGGCATTGCATCGCGGTAGAAGTAAGGCTGACCAGCGACTTTCTTCATGAAGGTTTCGGTCAGGTAGCATGCGATTTCGTCAACACGGTCGTCGTTGTTACCGAATGCAGGATAGTCGCCTTCGATCTTGTAGTCGACAGCCAGGCCATCGTCGTTACGGATCACATGAACTTTGGCATATTTCATTGCAGACAGGGAGTCAGCTGCGATGGACAGGCCAGCGATGCCGCAAGCCATGGTGCGCAGGATGTCACGGTCATGCAGAGCCATTTCGATGCGTTCGTAAGCATATTTATCGTGCATATAATGGATAGCGTTCAGAGCCTTGACGTAGGTCTTGGCCAGCCATTCCATGGCGATATCGTATTTTGCCATGACTTCATCATAGTCAAGAATGTCGCCCTTGATCGGTTCCAGACCTTCAGCAACTTTCTTGCCGGATTTTTCGTCAACGCCGCCGTTGATTGCATAGAGCATGCATTTTGCGAGGTTGGCGCGAGCACCGAAGAACTGCATCTGTTTGCCGATGGCCATAGCGGACACGCAGCATGCGATGCCATAGTCGTCGCCCCATTTCGGACGCATCAGGTCATCGTTTTCATACTGGATGGCAGAGGTTTCCTTGGAAACTTTTGCGCAGAAGTCTTTGAAGCCGCGCGGCAGTTTGGAAGACCACAGAACAGTAAGGTTCGGTTCTGGAGCAGGGCCCAGGTTGAACAGGGTGTTCAGAACGCGGAAGGAGTTCTTGGTAACCAGGGAACGACCGTCAAGGCCAACACCGCCGATGGATTCGGTAACCCAGGTCGGATCGCCAGAGAACAGTTCATCATATTCCGGTGTACGCAGGAAGCGAACGATGCGGAGTTTGATGACCATGTCGTCGATCATTTCCTGTGCCTGTTCTTCAGTCAGCAGGCCAGCTTCCATATCGCGTTTGATATAGATGTCAAGGAAGGTAGAGGTACGACCGAAGGACATTGCTGCGCCGTTCTGTTCTTTAACAGCAGCGAGGTAGCCCATATAGGTGAACTGGATGGCTTCGCGAGCGTTGGTCGCAGGCTTGGACATGTCCACGCCGTATTTCAGGCCCATTTCACGCAGTTCTTCAAGAGCACGGAACTGTTCGGAAAGCTCTTCACGAAGACGGATGGTGTCCATGTCGAACACAGCATCGTTCAGTTCGTCGAATTCAGCTTTTTTCTGGGTCTTCAGGAAGTCGATGCCATAAAGTGCAATACGGCGATAGTCGCCGATGATGCGGCCACGGCCATAAGCATCAGGCAGACCAGTGATGACGCCGGATTTACGGCAAGCCAGAATGTCAGGGCTGTATACGTCGAAAACGCCCTGGTTGTGGTCTTTGCGGTATTTGGTCCAGATTTCATGAACGGTTTCGTCAGGCTTGAAGCCGAATGCTTCCATGCCGCCTTCAACCATACGCAGGCCACCGTTTGGCATGATGGCGCGTTTGAGAGGCGCATCGGTCTGCAGACCAACAATGACTTCCAGGTCCTTGTTGATGTAACCAGCATCATGAGCTGCGATGGATGTCGGGATCGTTGAAACGTCGAGGACACCAGCTTCGCGTTCTTTCTTCAGCAGCACGCCCAGTTCTTCCCAGAGCTGTTTCGTGCGGTCGGTAGCGTCTGCGAGGAAGCTGTCGTCACCATCATATGGAGTGTAGTTCTCCTGGATGAAGCCGCGCGTATCAATCTTGTTGCGCCATTCACCATCCGAGAAACCCTGCCAAGGATCGGCGACAACGGGTTTATCACTCATATAATTCATAGTTGGTATCCTCACTGTTAAACGAGTAAATTCGTTTCGGTCTCGTGTGATGGCTCAACAACCATCATTTGGGCATAGCTCACCCGTTGCAAGCAGAACGTGCCGCTCGCCTAAATCGGGGAAGTAGCTTGGGTTTTTAGCAAGAAAGAAGTATTTTGAGATTTGCAGCCTTGTTCTAGTAAGAACTCCCTCCTTGACTTTCGAGCACAGTATATATCAAAGCCCTAGGGGGACGCAAACTGAATGGTTTCAAATTCGTGATAAAAAAACGTTTAAAATCAATGTGATAATAGCTGTAATGAGCGATTTGCAGTAAATGCATAGCTCGAGCGGTACAGTCGGCGAAAAAAGATGTACCCAAAAATCATCGATTCAGGGGAAATAATTCCGTATAAACACTTATATTAGTGAGGTTTTTGCACTGCAACGCAAATGTTGTTAAGGGGGTGCTGTTTAATATTTAGAACTAATCCTTTGGTTTTAGGCATTTTTTCAAAAGGGCGGTTCTGCTATGCATTCAGCACATGGGTCTGGTGAGAGTCGATGGAGCCAATTGGGCGGCGACTGGACTGAAAATCTAAAGAAATTAGATATTTATACGTATGTTTTATGGTGCGCTGCAATGTGTTCCGATACGCGGCGCGCGCAGGTCTTGTCTTGACGTGCAGGGCTATGGGGCTTTTGATGTTAAATGCATTCTTTCATAGCGCGACCATTTTTATTTCTCGGAGCATTCCATGCCACTCTCTTCTTCCTCCTTTCAGTTTATGACGGCCTCGGCCATTCACTTCGGGCGTGGCAAAGCTGAACAGGCCATACCAGAGATCGGAAAGTTGGGGTCGCCCTTGCTTCTGATACATGGGCGCGACGGCAGGCGCGTACAATGGCTATCCGATGCTCTGGTAGAGCAGGGAGTGGAGGTGATTGGTTTCTCCGTTCCAAAAGAGCCAGACATTACTCTTATAGAAGAAGGCATCGCCCATGCGCGCGCAACGCGGGTGCGTGCTGTCGTTGCGATCGGAGGGGGCGCGGTGATCGATGCGGGCAAGGCGCTGGCTGCATTGGTACCTGCATTGCGGCCGGTGATGGATCATCTCGAAGTGGTTGGCAAGGGATTGCCTCTGGAAAAAGAGCCTCTGCCGTTTGCAGCTCTGCCAACGACGGCAGGCACCGGCGCCGAGGTGACGAAGAATGCCGTACTCACAGTGCCAGAGGCTGCGCGCAAGGTTTCCCTTAGAGATCCGCGCATGCTGCCGAACATGGCCATTGTTGATCCGGCGCTGACGGACAATCTACCGCGCGCCATAACGCTGGCCAGCGGGCTGGATGCTGTGACTCAGGTCATCGAGCCCTATCTTTCCTGTAAAGCCAATATGCTGACGGACCTTATCTCTCGCGACGCTATCCCCAAGGGGGTGAAAGCGCTGGCCAGGCTGATGGAAGCGGAAGACAAAGCAGCCAGGGATGCCCTGGCTTGGACCAGCCTGTGTGGCGGCCTTGCGTTGGCCAATGCCGGGCTCGGAGCCGTGCATGGTCTGGCTGGTGTGCTGGGAGGCGTTACAGGCGGGGCACATGGCGCACTGTGCGGTGCTCTGTTGCCATATGTATTAAGTGCGAATGAAGAAGCTGTGCAGACAAGCGAAGATCTGAGCGAGACAGTGCGTTCCGATTTGAACGAGCGTTTTGCCTTTGTCAAAAACTGTATCGGCGGAGCCTTGGGATGCTCCGCCGATCAGGCGTTTGATCAATTGGCAAGCTGGTCTCGCGCCAACGCTTTGCCCGGTCTGGGAGATCTGGGGCTGGAGGCGGCCCAGACCCCTTCTGTCGCCGAAGCGTCCGCTGTGTCTTCATCCATGAAGGGCAATCCGCTTCCCCTGCCCAGGGAAACGTTGGAAACCATCCTTCAGGCCGCCAGCTGAACGTTTCGTGGGTCAATAGGTGCAAGTTTCATATTGATCCCGACTGACGCACTTACCATTATCAAACGTCCCGTCTCTGACCATCAGTGGGCCATAAAGACCGGCACTTTCACACTCTGCAGCATTTCGGTGGTCACGCCGCCGAAAATGTCCTGCGAGAATTTCGAGTGTTCATAGGCCCCCATGATAATAAGGTCGGAGCCCATCTCGTCTGCCGTTTGAACAATGGTTTCGGCGACCGAACGCCCCGTGCCGCGATCATGGATGTGGGATGCTTCCACATTATGGCGCTCCAACAGGCCCATGATGCCATGGTCAGGATGTTGATCCACCGTGTGGGATGCGCCCACAGTCAACAAAGTGACCTGAGTGCCCTGTTCCAGCATGGGCATGGCGTCGCCAACCGCGCGGGCGATGGTGCGTTTGCCATCCCAGGCAATAAGTACCTTGCGTGCTGGCCCTTTGGCTTTGAAACCATCCGGAACGACGACAACCGGCCGACCGCTTTGCAGGGCTATCCTGTCGGGATAGGCGGCGAGAAACTCATATTGCTCGTCTTCAGGGTGGTTGCCAGTGATCACCATGTCATAGCAACGGGCGATCTCGGAGATGGATGTCATCATATGTGGTTCGACATCAATGAAGCTGGTGCGGCCTTCAAGGCTGGCTGCCTTGACCGTGTTCTGGAACCTCTGCGTGATCTCGGAAATCCGCTTTTTCTCGGCATTCTGCACGGCCAGATGTACCTCGTCAGACACAATCGTGGCGATGCGCCGCTCCATCTTGGAATAGCCATGCCTCACGACGCCGGTGAGCCATGCGTCATAATGATGAGCGAGCTTGATCGCGAAGTCGAGACCGCTCCCTTCATCCTGTTCTCCACTATAGGCATAGAGAATGCTCTTGATGGTCATGATGCTTCCTCCTTCTCGCTCTGCCGCGTTCGAAGAGATAAAAGCCTGTGACACATTCTGGTCGACGGCAAAAATCTGCCGAACATGGCAATCTAGAAAGGGAACATGCGGGGGACGCGCACATTTTGCCGGAACACTGCAAGAAGCGTCCGTTTCGACGTCTAGGCCCCTTCAGCGCTTCTGCGCGGCCAATTTTTCTATATCGGGCCTTTTCGCCGATGCGAACGGGTCGTATGCGATATCTCACTCGAAATAACGCGACGGTATGACCATCATGCAATGCCAATCCACCATTGAACCCTTCTCTTCATTCTAGAAAAGGGAGGGATATCTAACAATATGGAATATAGTCATAATTCGGAAGCAAGGGGTCTCTGCCGCTTACTAGGCTCATCTTATGCAGAAGCCTATAGACCTTAGATCTAGGAATGCGTTGGCGTTTGGAGCGGTTCTAGCACAACTGGCCCACGCATACATCATTAGCGATTGCTGCGGTGAATGGCATAGAGCCCGGCACCAACAATCATGATGGCTCCCAGAATGGTGGACCAGATCGGTAGATCGCCAAACACCAGAAAGCCAATGGGGATGGACCACACAATCTGCATATAGGTAAAGGGCTGAATGGCACTCGCCTCTGTGAGAGAAAGGGCTTTCATGACGCTGAAATGGGCCGCCGTGCTGAAGATGCAGGCCCCGGCCAGCAAGGGAAAGTTCATCTCGGACAGGGCTGGAGCCATTTGCAGACCCGGCCATGTGGTTGCGATAACACCAATGAGACCGGCATAGAAAAAAGAGGTCAGAGTGGTGTCTCGGCGGCTCGCCAGGCGCGTGAACAGTTGGTAAAGCGCAAAGGAAGAGGTTGCCGCCAAAGCTACGAACCCGCCATAGCCCCAGATATTGCCGCTTGGCTGCATGGCGATCGCCAGACCCAGCAGTCCCACGACCAAAGCCCCGATGCGATGCCATCCAACCACTTCCCCCAGAAAGACCGCGGCAAGACCGGTTACGATAAGCGGATGCACCATGATGATGGTGGTTACCTCCGCAAGGCCGAGCATGCTGTAGGAATAGATAATGAGAGCAATCTCTGTGACCAGCAAAACACCGCGCAAGATCTGCAAAAACGGGCGCGGAGTTCTCACTGCTCCCGCGAGGCCCTCTTTGCTCATCAATGCCCAGATGATGGCGACAATCAGATGAAACCAGTAGCGCACCATCATGATGAACCAGACGGAATGATCCATCACGAGCAATTTGGAAATTGCATCATGCATCGAGAAAATGATCGTGGCTAGAATGGCAAAGAAAATGCCCAGATTTCTTGGAGAACTGATCGCCGACATGAAAGGGAGCCTTTACTTGAGCAGGGGACTTTTCAGGCAAGAAAATTGATCAAACAAATTGAAGTCTCGAAGTGCTCGAAGATCCGAAACAGATCTTCGTTGTCTTACCATGCATAGACGACTGATCTAACCATAACAAGCTTGTTTTCCCGCGTTGCAGGCCGGACGCTGAAATTTGTAAAATCTGTAAATTTCAAACTTTATGAAAATTTTATCTTTCATGAAATATTCAAATAGACGAATTGGTTATTGTGACAAATTGGAGAAATCTAACCAATAGATTGAAAAAATAGATTTTGTACAACTGTGTCCGTGACAATATATCCGATTTAAAACAAGGGCTAATGGAAATTTCTATTTGCAAACAAAGAGCAATTTTGACAATAAAAGATAGGTTCAACCATTGCGCGTTGATTCTTTTCTGGGGTCAGCGTATCTGCTTATATCCTCTTGTCTTTTGCTTTAAAATGCGCGTGTGATTTAACAGATATGCTGGAATTACGACCGCGCTCTCTTGTCTGTATTTGGGGTCTGTACATGAGAGCGTTTTATTATTTCCGTGGGGTGGGCAATGGCAACTTTAGCAGATATTGCTAGAGAAGTTGGCGTCTCTAATAAGACTGTTTCTCTTACGTTGCGCGGTAAGAGATGCTCAAGTGAAGAGACAGCCAAGCGCATTTACGAGGTAGCGGAACGAACCGGCTACCTTGAAAAATACACAACAAGAACCAACAATCTGGAGCAGTTCTCCTTTATTGGTTTTATAGCAGACAATGTTGCCACTTCGCCTTATTCGGTCGAGTTGTTGCGTGGGGCGCAAGCCGAAGCGCTCTCTCATGGCCGGATTTTGCTTGTGGGTTCGCTTGAAAGCGAAATGCAGAATCTCGCAGGAATATGCCGTATGTTTCGCACATACAAGGCGGCCGGCTTTATTTATGCGTCCCAGCATCGGCAATATGTCAATCACGCCGACTGCTTTGGTGACGAGAGTGTGGTTTATATGAACTGCACGCCCGTCAATAGCAACGGCAAGATCATATTGCCAGATGACGAAAAGGGCGGATATCTGCAGGCATCGCATCTATTGGAATTGGGGCATAGAAATATCGCGATCATTTCGCTGCCCCATGAAGATCCGGCCACCTCGTTGCGCCTGAAAGGGATCTCCAAGGCGATGGCAAAGCAGGGGCTCTCGCTCAATGCGGACATGTGTCATCTGGGCGTTTCGGGCTATTTCGATGTTGGTGAAACTTACATCGCCTATGAGAAGGCTCGGGAAGTGCTGACTGCAGCCAATCGTCCTTCAGCTATCATCTGCGGCAATGATCGCATTGCGCTCATGGTGATGAATGCTGCCGGAGATCTGGGGATCAAAGTGCCCTCTGAGCTGTCTGTTATTGGCTTTGATGATTTCAAAACCATATCGGAACATGTGCGACCTCAACTGACGACAGTGAGCTTGCCTCATTTTGAAATGGGGCAACGCGCAGTATCTGAAATAATAAAGGGCAGCGCGCAGTCGAACTTTGTCAATCTGATCTCTTGTGAGCTCATTAAAAGACAATCCTGCGCACCGCTCTGAATGAGCGCAGTAACAACACAAAAAAGAAGCGAGAGTGATGATATCACCCTTGCTTCTCATCTATGCGTTGCTGACTTTTTATTGCAGTTTTTGCATTCAGGCGGCCTTTAGCTGTACCCTGTCATGTGGTCGATTATAGTCGATTTCAGGACCCATGGGCACGATCCGTGTCGGGTTGATCATGTCATGGCTGGCGTAATAATGATTCTTGATGTGATCCATCCGCACCGTCTTGGCCACGCCTGACTGCTGATAAAGGTCGCGAACATAGTTGGACAGGTTCGGATAGGATTCAATCGAGCGTAGATTGCATTTGAAATGGCCGTAATAGACCGAGTCAAAGCGAATAAGGGTCGTGAATAGGCGCCAATCAGCTTCCGTCTGGCCATAGTTCAGCAGAAAGCGTGATTTCGAAAGCCGCTCTTCCAGCCAATCCAGCGTCTCGAACAGCGGAACAAGCGCTTCCTCATAGGCCGCTTGGGTTGTTGCAAAGCCAGCCTTGTAGACGCCATTGTTGACGGTGTTGTAAATCCGTTCATTCAGCTCTTCGATTTCTGCGCGATGAGCTTCCGGCCAGTAGTCCCCCACTTTTGCGCCGATGCCGTCAAAAGCGGAATTCAGCATGCGGATGATTTCGGACGACTCGTTGGAAACAATTGTGCCGGTTTTCTTGTCCCACAACACAGGCACCGTCACGCGACCACTATAGGTCGCATCGGCCTTGGTGTAGATTTCATGCAAATAGCGGGCGCCGAAGAGAGGATCGGGAATAACGCCATCGGCGTCCTCGAAAGTCCAGCCATTTTCGCCCATGAAGCTGTTGACCACGGAAACCGAGATCATGTCTTCAAGCCCTTTGAGGGCGCGGAAAATCAGGGTGCGGTGTGCCCAGGGGCATGCGTAGGAAACATAGAGATGATAGCGCCCGGCTTCTGCCTTGAATCCGGCTTCACCTGTGGGGCCTGCGGAGCCATCGGCCGTCACCCAGTTGCGAAAAGCGGAATCCTTGCGCACGAAGCGCCCGCCGGTGGATTTGGTGTCATACCACTGATCATGCCATTTGCCATCAACGAGCAGTCCCATAATGTTTCCTTCCTTCTTGTCGGTGCTTTTGTTTTAAGTCTTGTCCGGTCTGGAGGCTGGTTTGTTCTCCAGACCAGAGATATTGTTCTTGTTGTTCTTGTTGGCCTTGGTTGCGGTTTTGACGGCTTATGCGCGTTCTTCTCGCAACAAGCAGGGGTTAGTCAGCAAGCTTGGAAGCAAGCTTGGCGACGTAAGAGCCTTGGTAACGGGCGCCTTCCAGTTCGATTTCGGAAGGCTGACGGGAGCCGTCACCATCGGTGATGGTGGTTGCACCATAAGGGGAGCCACCCTTCATTTCCTCGATACCCATCTGGCCCTGGAATGCATAAGGCAGACCTGCGACCACCATGCCATGATGCAGCAGGGTCGGAATGAAGCCCATGATGGTGGTTTCCTGACCACCATGCTGGGTCGCGGAGGAGGTGAAGACCGAGCCGACCTTGCCGGTCAGCTTGCCAGCAGCCCAGAGGCCACCGGTCTGATCCCAGAAATTGCGCATCTGGGAGGCGACAGTGCCAAAGCGGGTGCCAGCGCCAACGATGATGGCATCATACTGGTCAAGCTCGCTAGGATCTGCGATCGGGGCTTCCTGATCCATCTTGTAGTAAGAGGCTTTTGCCACGTCTTCGGGAACAAGTTCCGGAACCCGTTTGATGGTGACGTCAGCGCCTTCGGCTTTTGCGCCTTCAGCAACAGCGTTGGCCATGGTTTCGATGTGGCCATATGCGGAATAATAAAGAACGAGTACTTTTGCCATTGGTTTTGTCTCTGCCTGTTTTGGTATTTAAAGATTTGCCCGGCCTACTGACTTAATGAGCCGGCTTGATAAAGGTTCCATTGCGCAATTCGTGAATGGCCTGATGGATTTCCTGCTTGGTGTTCATCACGATCGGACCATGCCAGGCGACGGGCTCCTGAAGAGGAGCGCCCGAGACCAGCAGGAAGCGGACCCCTTGCGGACCGGCCAGAACTTCCACTTCGTCCCCGGTGCCGAAATTGATCAGCGTGCGGTTGCCGGACATGTCACGAATATTCACTTCCTCGCCCATGACTTCCTTTTCGAGCAGGATGCCGCGTGGCTTTGAGGAATTGTCAAATTTGCCCGCGCCTTCGAAGACATAGGCAAAGGCGTTGCGATAGGTGTCGATCTTGAAGCGCTTGCGCACGCCAGCCGGAACGAAAATGTCCAGATAAAGCGGATCGGCAGCAATGCCGTCGACAGGGCCACGTTTGCCCCAGAACTCACCTACAACAACCTTGACGCTGGTGCCGTCGTCATCAATGATCTGCGGAATTTCCTTGGCTTCAACATCCTGATAGCGCGGCGCTGTCATTTTTAGGCTTGCTGGCAGGTTGGCCCAGAGCTGGAAGCCATGCATCTGGCCCTTCTCATTTCCCTTGGGCATTTCCTGATGCATGATACCAGAGCCGGCCGTCATCCACTGGATGTCGCCAGCGCCTAGGCTGCCATGGTTACCAAGGCTATCGCCATGCTCCACTGTGCCATTGAGCACATAGGTGATGGTTTCGATGCCGCGATGCGGATGCCAGGGGAAGCCACGAATGAAATCTTCCGGGTCGTCGCCGCGGAAATCATCAAACAGCAGGAACGGGTCGCACTGCTTGGGATCATGAAAGCCGAAGGCACGGTGCAGGCGCACGCCAGCCCCTTCCATGGTTTCCTGAGCTTGGGTGGTGGAAAGAATTGGTCTGATCGACATTTCTTTTCTCCATCACGGGCAGCAAAGCGCTCCCGGAAATCTGTTGACTGTTTCGACACCCGACGGAAGCCTATGCGCTTCGTCTCGTTGGGGTGCCTTGCTTGACTTATTAGGTAATAGTCCATAGGCCTTTTGAGAAGCGCAAAGAATTCATATAACCCATGAGTGTTAAAACATTGATTAAGTCTTTTGTATGCAATTTAGGCATACTTAAGCATAAACCGCCAAGATTGATCGCCTTGGCAATCGGTGATACCGTCTGCCGCAAATCGAAGTATCATCCGATTCAAAAAGACCGTAATTCAAGTCAAGCGGCGTCGCTGGACAGCCCGCACGCCTGCTCAATTGGTAAAAAGACCCGTGACGCAATCTAGCCCGACCAATCAGAAAGCCCCCAGCCTAGCCGACGCCGTTTATGAGGCGCTTCTGAGCCGCATTGTGACCGGCGTGTATCCCGAAAATAGCAAATTGCCGACCGAGGCCGAGTTGGCCGAAGACCTCGGAGCGTCCCGCCCTACGGTACGGGCGGCCATTGCGCGCTTGCGTGAAAGCGGGCTTGTGGCTTCTCGCCGCGGCTCGGGCAGCTTCGTGCTCAAGCGGCCAGACGACAGCTTTTTGCAATTTGCGCCCATTGAATCGATTGCCGACATTCAGCGCTCTTATGAATATCGTATCATGCTGGAAGGGGAGGCGGCCTATTTTGCAGCCGAGCGGGCCGGTGTCGAGCATCTGGACAAGATGTCCATCGAGCTGAAGCGCATGGATGATGCCATTGAAACCGGCGACATGGGAACCGGGGAAGACTACCGCTTTCATCTGGCAATCTGCGAGGCGGCGGACAACCACTTCTTCGTCAGTTCCTTTCAGGCGCTGACCGAGGTATCCCTGCAAGCGATGGATATTTCGCGCAATCTCTCATCCCGCAGCAAGCAGGCTCGTCGCGTCATCGTGCAGGAAGAGCATCACCGCATCTTCAATGCCATTCGCGCACGCGACATGGATGCCGCCCGCATGCGGATGCAAGAGCATATCCGCAACGCCCGTCGCCGTATCTTCGAAGGGCCGCTTTCCTGATGGCATTAGCCGGTCAGGTTCCGCAATAGCTGACAAAGGGGCCGAAATCGCTCGGGGCAGGGCGGGCATAGTCTTCCAGCCCCTTGCGCTCTTCATAGGGATTGGTGAGCACATCAAGCAATTGTCGCACTTCGCTGAGGTCGGCGAAGTCCTCCGCCTTTTGCAAGGCCGCCTCGACCAGATGGTTGCGCGGAATATAGATCGGGTTCACCTTGGACATCGCTTCGGCAATCGCGTCTGCCTGGCGACCTTCTTCTTCCAGCCTTGCCTGCCAGTCCTTCAGCCATCCGGCGATGGCTTCCGGGTCATCAAACAATGCCAGAAGAGCCACTTTGCCTTCGGTGCTCACAAGGCTGTCGCCAAGGCGGCGGAAAAAGAGCGTGAAGTCAACATGCTCACCTTGCAGGGTGCCCATAAGAATCTGGATAAGGGCCGTGTCCTTGCCTTCTGCTGACGCAAGGCCGATTTTGCGGCCCATGCCTGTAAGCCACGCCTGTTTGTAGCTGGCCATATACTCCGTGAGCGCATCAGTGAGCAGTTCGGCGGCGCGATTCTCGTCATCTGGCGCGAGCAGAGGCACCAGCGTTTCTGCAAAGCGGGCCAGATTCCACTGCCCGATCTGGGGCTGACTGCCATAGGCATAGCGCCCGTTGCGGTCAATCGAGCTGAAGACCGTGGCGGAATCATACTGATCCATGAAGGCGCAGGGGCCGTAGTCGATGGTTTCGCCGGAAAGGGCAATATTGTCGGTATTCATCACCCCGTGAATGAAACCGACCTGCATCCATTGCGCAATCAGCTCGGCCTGTTTACGGGCCACTGCTGAAAACAGAGCCAGATAGCGGTTCTCCTTGTCCATCAGCTCTGGATAATGGCGCATGATGGTGTAATCGGCCAGTTTGCTCACGCCGTCCCATGCCCCTCGCGCTGCGAAAAACTGGAACGTCCCGACGCGAATATGGCTCGATGCCACGCGCGCCAGAACGGCTCCGGGCTTAAGGCCCTGCCGGCGGATCTGTTCTCCCGTTGTTACTGCTGCAAGAGCGCGCGTGGTCGGGATGCCGAGCGCATGCATGGCTTCCCCCATGATATATTCCCGCAAAACCGGCCCGAGCACCGCCTTGCCATCGCCGCCACGGGAAAAGGGCGTGCGGCCCGAGCCCTTTAGCTGAAGATCAAAACGCTGTCCTTCAGTATCGAGCAATTCGCCAAGCAACAGCGCACGGCCATCTCCCAACTGGGGTGAGAAACCGCCAAATTGGTGCCCAGCATAGGCCTGTGCGATCGGTTCAGAGCCTTCGGCTGTCTCACTGCCAGCAAGGATTGCGGCCAATGTCTCGTCCTTAGCATCCAGTGACAAGCCAAGCTGTTCTGCAAGGGCGTCGTTGAGTAGGGCAATCCGGGGCTTTGGTGCCTGTTCGCCCTGCCATGGCACATAGAACCCTTCGAGCGAACGTGCAAAGCTGTTGTCAAAGGCAAATGTTGGGGCTGGGCGTGTGTTTGGCTGGGCCATAAAACTATCCGGTCTCTTCCTGTGGCGTTGGCTAAGGGTTTTCCGTTATCTTTCTTATATAAGGTGTTCGGGCCGGCTTTTACAATCGCTTGCCTAGCAGGCCCGCAAAATGCTAGCGATGAAAGCAACATACTTTCGCTGTATAAACCAATCCTGCCGCAAGAGATGATCACCATGAAATACACCGCTGCGCACTGGGGTGCCTATGAAGTCCACGACAACGCACTCAAACCTGTCGCGGATGATCCCGCCCCCTCGCGCATCGGCAAAGGCTGGCTCAGTGCTTCGCGCAATCTTGATAGCCGCATTCTAAAGCCTGCGATCCGCAAGGGCTGGCTGGAAGGCGATGGCGGGGCCAAGCGTTGCGATGATGATGTCTTTGTTGAAGTCAGTTGGGACGAGGCCGCCGCCCGCGTGGCCGAAGAACTGACCCGCATCAGCAAGACCTATGGCAACAGCGCAATCTATGGCGGGTCTTATGGTTGGGCGAGCGCCGGGCGCTTCCATCATGCGCAAAGCCAGTTAAAGCGCTTTCTCAATCTGGCGGGCGGTTTCGTTCGGGCGCGGGAAACCTATTCTCATGCGGCAGGCGAGGTGCTCATTCCTCACATTCTGGGCATGTCTCAAGGACAGTTTCAGGACCAGATGACCAGTTGGGCCCATATCAATGAGCATTGCACCATGCTTGTTGCTTTTGGGGGGATTTCCGGACGTCCAGCGCAGGTGGCATCCTCCGGCACCGCAAAGCACCAGACTGAGCAGTGGCTCAGCCAGATGAAAGGCCGCATGGTTAATGTCTCGCCGCAAAAGAGCGACATGCCCAATGCGGAGTGGTTCTCCATCCGCCCAGGCACGGACGCTGCGCTCATGCTGGCGCTTTGTCATACTCTGCTGGTGGAAGGCCTGCATGATGAAGCCTTCCTGCAAAAATATACTTCCGGCTGGCCAAAGTTGCGTGCCTATCTGCTCGGGGAGATGGGCGAGGAAGCCAGAAGCGCCGACTGGGCCGCCCCCATCTGTGATGTGGCGCCTGAAGCGATCCGCCAATTGGCCCGCGATATGGCCGCTAGTCGCACCATGATCAATGTGGCGTGGGGCGTTCAGCGCACGGATCATGGCGAACAGCCGATCTGGGCCGGTCTGGCGCTCGCTTGCATGTTGGGACAAATCGGACAGAAGGGCACCGGTTATGGTTTCGGCTATGGCTGCGTAGCCTCCATCGGGCGCTCCACCAAGAATATGGCATGGCCTTCCATTCCGCAGGGCAAAAACCCGATTGATGAATTCATTCCCGTTGCCCGCGTCACCGACATGTTGCTGCATCCGGGCGAAAGCTATCAGTATAATGGCACGGTGCGCACCTATCCCGATATCCATATGGTGCTCTGGTCTGGCGGTAACCCCTATCACCATCATCAGGATTTGCTGCGTCTCGAGAAGGGCTGGCAGAAGCCCGAGACCGTCGTCGTCTTCGAACAGGGCTGGACAGCCACCGCTCGCCGCGCTGATATCGTGCTTCCCGCCACCACGCCGCTGGAACGCACGGACATCATGCTCAGCAAGACCGAACCATCTCTTATCTACATGTCGCCGGTGCATGAGCCGGTTGGCGAGGCCACAGATGACCATGAAATCCTGCGTCTCATCGCGGCAAAAATGGGACTGGAAGAGGCTTTCACTCAAGGGCGTTCGCAGGAAGAGTGGCTGCGCTGGCTTTGGGATGGCTCCCGCACGCTCGCACAGGAGCAGGGCATGGAGCTACCCGAGTTTGACCAGTTCAAACAGCAAGGTCTTGTCCGACTGGAAGGCGATGAAGAGACTCGTATTGCGCTTGCCGACTATATCTCCGATCCGGAGGCACATCCGCTCGGATCGGAAAGTGGCAAGATCACTCTGTTCAACGAGGCCATTGCCTCATTCGGGCTGGATGATTGTCCCGGTCACCCTGCTTGGCTGATGCCGGTAGAAAGCACCCTAAACGCGCCGCAAGGTGGGTTGCATATGATTTCAGCCCAGTCAGACACGCGCCTGCACAGCCAGAATGATCAGGGCTCTGAATCTCTGCAAAGCAAGATAGAGGGGCGGGAGGTCTGCCGCTTGCATCCGGACACCGCCGCAGAGCGGGACATCAGCGAAGGTTCCATCGTCAGGCTTTATAATGCACGCGGGGCAACCTTTGCTGGCGTTCATTTTGATCCGGATCTGCGGCACGATTGCATCGCCTTGCAGACGGGCGCCTGGTTTGATGCGGCAGAGGTGGAAGGGGCGCGTATGGATATCCATGGCAACCCCAATGCCCTCACGATCGATAAGGGAACATCCCGATTGGCGCAGGGCAATATCGGGCATACTGCCATTGTCTTCGTTGAATCATGGGAGAAGCCTTTGCCGCCTTTGTCTGTGTCCAGACAGCCCGGATTTCAGTCAGAATAGCGGTGTAATGCACTGCTTGGCTGGTGTGAATGATCGCGTAAATGCAGGAAAAACAATGAAAAAACGCTTGCTATGCGTTTGATGCAAAGCAGAATTTGCAGATAAGCACTTTTTGCTTATCGGATTTGGCGCTATTGTGTCCTCAGTTGAAATGCTTAGAAAAACACGAAAGAGGATTACAAAATGTTTGATAGCATCAAAGGTGTTGCAGGAGCAGTTGGTAGCGTATTGATGGCAGTTCCCGCTGCATCCCGTATTTCCAGCGACATTCAGAGTGGCCGTCAGCCAAACGAACAGGACCTGTTCATTCTCGGCATTAGAGACAATTTCGACCACTAAGTTGTCAGCCTGCAAACAGGCATACCAATTTTTCCTGCCCGGTTATATGGATCGGACAGTCGATACAGAGACGCACTCTCCAGCCTCTTGGCTGGCTCGATAGCCTCTCTAACCCGGATGACCAAACACAACGCCCGTTCAGGGCAAAGCCTGACACAAAGTCAGTGCTGAAATTGCGCCCAATATGGCTCAGTTCGGTCATACCCAAGCCCTTCATGAAAAAACAAACCTGCCTCTCTTATGAGGCGCAAAAGGCTGCTTTTCCGGTCTGTCTTTGCATGCAGAAGCTTTCCAGTCCGGCGAAGATGCCGTTAGAAGCCCATTGTTTCCATTCAATTTTCGTCGCTGATACATCAAGCATTGTGGTCAAGCGTGGCGTTCCGTCCTATTCTGATATCAAGCCTAGCGTATGGTGAAAATCAGAGCCGGAAGGACAGCCCCCGATGCCACAGCATTTTTCTTCGCTTACCACCGAGCAGCCCCTTCATGACGGATGGAGCATCCGATGCCTGAGCAAGGGCATCGCGGATGGAGCTTCTGTGCCTTTTGCCGTGCCCGGTGATCTGCATTCGGCTCTTTTGGCCGAAGAGCTGATACCCGATCCCTACTGGCGCGATACCGAACAGAGCCTTGACTGGATTCACGAAAGCGAGTGGCTGGCCGAAACGTCTTTCCTGTTTGAGGGAGATCCGGCAGGTCGCTATGCATTAAGCTTTTTCAATGTGGATTGCCATGCGATCGTCACGCTCAATCATGTCGAAATCGGGCGCTGCGAAAGCCAGTTCCTACGCTATGATTTCACGCTCGGGGCGGCGCTCAAAAAGGGTGAAAATCTGCTATCCATACGGTTCCTCTCTAACAGCAAAGTGGCGCAGGCTTCCAAGGATGCCTTTCCTTTCCCCGTACCCTACATCTTCTGGAACTGTCGCCTGCCGCATTACAATTTCCTGCGCAAGACGCAATGTCATGCTGGCTGGGACTGGAACATCGCCCTGTCGCCGCTTGGCATTTATGGTGGCGTGACCCTCAAGCGTATTGACAAGTTGCGCCTTGATGATGTGCTGGTGCGCCAGCACCATGAGCAAGGGAAGGTGCGCTTGGAACTAACCGCCTTTTACGAGGCATTCGAACCTGCAGAGTTGACGCTCGCTGCCAATTTCGACGGGCGCGTCATCAGTGACCTTGTCACCATTTGGCCCGGCGAGGGCAAGGCAACCCTAGAGATAGAGGTCAAAGAGCCGCAGCTCTGGTGGCCCGTCGGGCAGGGAAGCCAGCCCTTATATGACCTAACCGTCATGCTGGACGGTCAGAGCATAAACCGCCGGGTCGGCCTGCGCACTGTGGAGTTGGTGACAGACAAGGACGATATCGGATCACGCTTTGCCTTCCGCATTAATGGTAGAGAGATCTTTGCTCGTGGTGCAAACTGGATACCTGGTGACGCATTGCCAGCGCGCGCAACGCCCGAGAAGGTCCGTGATCTGCTGACCTCGGCTGTTGAAGCCAACATGAACATGATCCGCGTCTGGGGCGGGGGGCAATATGAGCAGGACTGGTTCTATGAACTCTGCTCGGAACTGGGCATCATGGTTTGGCATGACTTCATGTTCGCCTGCAATCTCTACCCAGCTGCCGATCATCATTGGCTCGGTCTGGTGCGCGAAGAGGCGCGACAGCAGGTGCGGCGGCTTTCCGGCCATCCGTGTATGACCCTTTGGTGTGGCGACAATGAGCTGGTTGGCGCGATCAACTGGTTTGAGGAGAGCAAGAAGGATCGTGACCGCTATCTGGCCATGTATGAGCGGCTGAACTTTGCCCTTGAAGAATGCCTCACTCAGGAAGATCCGGGAATTCCCTTCTGGCCCTCTTCGCCCTCTATCGGGCCGCTCAATTTCGGTGATAGCTGGCATGATGACACTGCTGGCGATATGCATTTCTGGGATGTATGGCACTCGGCCAAGGATTTCGAGCATTATCGCTCGGTGCGCCCGAGATTCTGCTCCGAATTCGGTTTCCAGTCTTTCCCCTCCATGCGCGTGATCGAGAGCTTTACCGAGCCGCAGGATCGCAATGTTTCATCTCCGATCATGGACGTGCATCAACGCAATGAGGGTGGGAACAGTCGCATCGTTGAGACGATCGCTCGCTATTTTCGTTTCCCCGATGGCTTCCGGGATATGACCTATCTCAGTCAGATCGGGCAGGGTCTGGCCATGAAGACGGCGATTGAATTCTGGCGCAGCAACAAACCACGCTCCATGGGGACGCTCTATTGGCAGCTGAACGACACATGGCCGGTGGCCAGCTGGTCAAGCCTTGAATATGGAGGCGGCTGGAAGCTGCTGCACTATATGGCAAGGCGCTTTTATGCGCCGGTGCTTGTCTCTGCCCAGCCGGATATAAAGAGCGGACAAGTGACACTGTGGGCGGTGAATGACATGCCGCTGCCCGTTACGATTTCCATTCGCTTGGAAGCTGTGTCCATGACGGGTGCCGTGCGGGCCTTGGGAAACTGCACTCTTGAGGTGCCAACTGATCGCAGCATTGAGGCTGTGGCCTTGTCGCATGAGGAGATCGGTGAGGATGCCATCCTGCACATCGTCTGGAGCAGTGAAGACGGGGCCATTAAGGGCGAGAATGACTATTGGCCCAAGCGTCCCAAAGACTATCATATCGAACAACCAACTATTACCGCCAAAGAGCTGACAACGCCGACCGGTGATAGCGTGGTCGAGTTGCAAACGGACAAGCCCGCTTTCTTCGTCTCCTACCATCATGGCGGGGACCGCCTTTATTCGGACAATTGTTTCACTCTGCTGCCCGGTCGGCCCAAGCGCCTGACCATTTTGCGCCAACGTCGGTCCGATTTGCCGCCGATTGAAGCGGAGGTAGATTTTTTGGAAGGATTATAGGCTGTACTGTACCCAAATCGTCCATTAGATATGTGTTTTTAACATATTAGGCATGCATATAAATAAGTTTAGGGTAGGGAAAAGAAGGAAAATTCAGGCAATTCACCGAATGGTAAAATTAGTCACAGAATTTTTGAATTAGGAAAAATTTGTTTTTCTCTAGGAATGCTGCCGGTTGCAGCGGACCGGTAAGGTGCGGGAAGCGCCGATTTCTGCGCAAAAAGACAGGTTACGTAAAGCTCCGTAATTCGTCTTTGTCCTCAATACTATAAACTGTGTTTATCGCTAAGGCGGCCAGTATCGTTACACGCAAAGGGTAATGAAGAGAAACTGGCAGAGGAGGGCTCGCCTGTATGGCATGCAGGATGCTTTTTCGCTGGAGCGGGGCGCGTGGCACCCGTCAGGGCACGCGATAATCAACAAGTGACGCAGGTCCAACCGGGTGCGGAAAGCCTCGGAACGGGTGGGTGCGTTTGAAATACGGAGTAACAAATGTCTGTTACCAATGCCGCCGAGCTTGATCGTCAGATTGCCCGTGTGAAAGATGCGCAGGCAAAATTCGCAAGCTTCTCCCAAGAACAAGTTGACCGCATTTTCCGTCAGGCCGCTTTTGCTGCTGCCAACGCACGCATTCCGCTTGCGATGATGGCTGCAGAAGAAACCGGCATGGGCGTTGTTGAAGACAAGGTGATCAAGAACCACTTTGCCTCCGAATATATCTACAACAAATACAAGGATACCCCCACCTGCGGCATCCTTGAAGAGGATGAGGCTGGTGGTACGATGACCATCGCCGAGCCTGTTGGCGTCATCTGTGGCATCGTCCCGACGACCAACCCGACCTCTACCGCTATTTTCAAGGCGCTGATTTCCCTTAAAACCCGCAATGGCATCATTTTCAGTCCGCATCCGCGCGCCAAAAAGGCGACCTGCGAAGCGGCGCGACTGGTGCTTGAAGCAGCCGTTGCAGCTGGTGCTCCAAAGGATATTATCGGCTGGATTGACGAACCGACACTGGATCTCTCCAACGCCCTGATGCGCCAC
This sequence comes from uncultured Cohaesibacter sp., assembly GCF_963678225.1. NCBI lineage: Bacteria > Pseudomonadati > Pseudomonadota > Alphaproteobacteria > Hyphomicrobiales > Cohaesibacteraceae > Cohaesibacter > uncultured Cohaesibacter sp. The sequence continues at coordinate 2,945,770 of NZ_OY782764.1, forward strand.
CCTGATATCAATCTCATTCTGGCCACCGGCGGCCCGGGTATGGTGAAAGCAGCCTATTCGTCCGGTAAACCGGCCATTGGCGTGGGCGCTGGGAACGCCCCTGTTGTGATCGACGAACATGCCGACATCAAGCGAGCAGTCTCCTCAATCCTCATGTCCAAGACCTTCGATAACGGCATGATTTGTGCTTCCGAGCAGGCGGTGGTCATTGTGGATGCAGTTTATGAGGCCGTGCTGGATCGCTTTGCGAAATATGGTGGTTGTATCCTTTCACCAAAACAGACCGATGCACTGCGCCGTACTGTGTTCCCGGACGGTCGCCTCAACAGTGAAATCGTGGGCCAGTCCGCTTACAAGATCGCCGAGCTCGCCGGTTTTAGCGTGCCGCAGGAAACCAAGGTGCTTATGGCCGAGGTGGATGGCGTGGAAGATGAAGCCTTCGCGCATGAGAAGCTTTCGCCAACCATCGCCCTTTATCGCCGCAAGGATTACAAGGACGCCGCCGATACTGCAGCCCGGCTGGTCGCCCTTGGTGGCATTGGGCACACCTCCGTTCTCTACACCGATCAGGACCGATGCTCCGACCGTGTCGAGGACTTTGGCAAGAAGATGAAAACGGCCCGTATTCTGGTCAATATGCCTTCCTCGCAAGGCGGCATCGGTGATCTTTATAACTTCAATGTGGCCCCATCTCTTACGCTGGGATGTGGCTCATGGGGGGGCAATTCGATCTCTGAAAATGTCGGGCCGAAGCATCTGATCAACAAGAAGATCGTGGCAAAACGTGAGGAAAACATGCTTTGGCACAAGGTTCCAAAATCCATTTATTTCCGTCGCGGCTGTCTGGTTGAAGCCTTCAAGGATCTCAAGGGCAAACAGCGCGCGCTGATCGTGACGGACCGGTTCCTCTTTGCCAATGGCTATGTCGATGAGGCTGTTCGCCTGCTCAAGGCGCAGGGCATTGATGTCGACATCTTTGCCGATGTGGAAGCAGATCCGACGCTTTCCATCGTCCGCAAAGGCACCGAGAAGTGCCATGCCTTCAATCCTGATCTAATCATCGCCATCGGTGGTGGCTCGCCCATGGACGCAGCCAAGATCATGTGGGTGATGTATGAGCATCCAGATGTAAGCTTCAAGGATCTGGCCTTGCGCTTCATGGATATCCGCAAGCGCATCTACAAATTCCCGAAAATGGGTGAGAAGGCGATGATGATTGCCATACCGACCACCTCGGGTACCGGCTCGGAAGCCACCCCATTTGCTGTGGTGACGGATGATGTCAGCGGCCAGAAATATCCTCTTGCCGATTATGAACTGACTCCGGATATGGCTATCGTGGATGCCAACCTCGTCATGAATATGCCCAAGTCCCTTACGGCCTTTGGCGGCATCGATGCGGTGACCCATGCGCTGGAAGCCTATGTTTCTGTCATGGCCAACGAATTCTCCGATGGACAGGCGCTGATGGCGCTGAAACTGCTCAAGGAAAATCTACCGTCAGCCTATCAGAACGGGGCGAATGATCCGGTTGCCCGCGAGCATGTGCATAGCGGCGCTACCATCGCCGGGATCGCCTTTGCCAACGCCTTCCTTGGCGTATGTCACTCCATGGCGCATAAGCTCGGGGCAGCCTTCCATCTGCCACATGGTCTGGCCAACGCATTGCTGATTTCCAACGTCATCCGCTACAACGCCACCAACAACCCAACCAAGCAGACGGCATTCTCGCAGTATGACCGGCCGAAGGCACGGGCGCGCTATGCCGAGGTTGCCCATCATCTGGGGCTGGGCGGTGAGCGTACGCAGAACAAGGTTGAAAATCTGATCGCTTGGATTGAAGAGCTGAAATCAGATCTGGAAATCCCCGCTTCCATCAAGGATGCAGGGGTTGCCGAAGCCGACTTCCTTGCCAAGATTGATGAAGTGGCCGTGGCTGCTTTTGATGACCAGTGCACCGGCGCCAACCCGCGCTTCCCGCTCATCTCCGAGCTCAAGCAGATCATGATGGACAGCTATTACGGTCGCCCCTTCATCGAAGCCTACGAGCGCGAAGAAGCCAAACGGCAGGAAGCCAAGGCGCTGCAAGAAAGCGCGAAAGAAAAAAGTGCGAGCGTTGTAACCCTCAAGACGGAGAAGAAAAAGCCCGCATAGAAATAAGAATAAGAAAAAGGCGTAGGCCGTATGCCCCTCCCGTTTCTTGTCACTTCCACCCGCATGGGCGAGGGGGACATCCGGTCCGCCAGGTTCCAATTAGCCTGCTCCAAGTAGCTCACCGACAGGTCATGGTCGGTAGATGGTCAGAGCAAAAAGAGCAGGCGTTGGGCCACAAGTAAAAACTGTAAGCAAACTAAAAGCCCCGTAGGTCATGACGGGGCTTTTTTTTGCCCCTTTGGCAAGACGCAAAAAAGAAACCCGGGCGTCTGTCCGGGTTTGCAAGGTGACTGACATCAAAGTCAGCGTAAGTGGCTGCGAAGGCAAATGCGCAGCCATTTTGTCATTTCTCAAGCAACAGCTTTTCAGCAGAGGCCATCATGAAAGGCCCAACGCCCTTGACGTCATCTGCCCGGATCATTTCAGTCACATAATATTCGGCCGTCCCATCGCGATAGTTGCCATCGAAGCCGCCAAGACCGGCAACACAGACAATGTTTGGCAATAGCTGCGGATCACTATCGGCAACCAACTGCTCCAGATAGGCGTGCCCTTTGAGGCCCGGCGCAACAAGCTCCGAACCAAGTCCGAGGCGAGCGCCTTTCAAAAGCGCGTAGCTGAACATGGCCGTTGCGGAACTCTCCAGATAGTTGCCTTCAAGGTCTGGCTGATCGATCACCTGAAGCCAGGCTCCTTGTTCTCTTTGCAGCTTGACGATCTCGCCAAGCAGATCAACGGAACGTGCAAAGACCGGCCCCATTTTCTCTTTGCCGACAAGTTCGCAGATATCGACGAGCGCAACGGTCAGCCAACCAATGGCTCGGCTCCAATGAGCGGGAGAAAGACCCGTTTCCTTGTCTGCCCAAGATTGCGCGCGGGATTCATCATAGCCATGGGCATAAAGACCATTCTGCCCCACACCCATGATCTCAAGTGCATGGGAGAGCTGGCTTATGGCGTTGTCGATCAGCGCTTCATCGCCAGTCATCTGGCCATATTCGATCTGGAACGGAAGGCCCATATAGAGGCCATCAAGCCACACCTGATAGGGATAGCGCTTCTTGTGCCAATAGTTGCCACCGTCCGTTTTGGGGTGGGTTTCCAACTGCTTGGCCAGAGTCTGGCAAGCCTTCAGATAACGCTCGTCTTTTGTCTTCTTGTAGAGATAGAGAAAGGCGCGGCCTGAAAGAATATTGTCGATATTATACTCTTCCAGCTCATAGCCCGTCATGCTTCCGTCAGGGGCGACCTGCTTCTGGGCAAAGGCAATGAGGGTATCGAGCCAGTTTTGCTCGCCTGTCGCTTCATAAAGGGTGATCAGCCCGCGATATAGGCAGCCATCTTCATAACATATCGGACCGCTTTTGTAGGCGCTGTAGGTCTCTGCGTAATGGCGGAAATAAGAAGTCAACATATGTCTGCCTATTCTTTTTCAATGGAAAGAGGGAAATACTCATGCTCGTTCTGGAAATTCAATTCGGCAAATTCCGTTGAGAAACCAACATGATGACAGGTCGGGACATGGAGAGCCATCACGGGCACATCCCCCTCGGTGCTGTTATCGAAGCTTGCATGGATATTGTTGATTGAGACGGAGCGAATCGGCATTTCCGGTAGGCCATAAAAGGCGCCAATCGCAACGCGGACGTCACGGATTTCAAGATCGCTGATCTCTATGTCGTGGATGGAAGGGGTCGAGGCGTCGACCGGGTAGGGCGCACGGGATTGAACCCATTCAGAGCGGCCATCATGGTCGCAGAAATAGAAGCAGTTGGCCACGATGGCCGAGTGGACTTCCTGCATGGTGATGTTGCGGCAGCGGACATGGGCGATTTCACCGCCACGGCCGCGTCGCGTCTTGAGACGCAAGCCACGATCCGTACCCAGAAATTCGCAATTCTCAACCGTCACATGGCGCACAGAGCCGCTCATCTCCGAGCCAATGACCACCGCGCCATGGCCGCGCTCCATGTAGCAGTGGCGCACGGTGATATGTTCGCACGGGCGGATGTGATCGTCCGAGCCATCGTCGCCGCGCTTGCAAGCCTTGATGGCAATGCAATCGTCACCCACGGTGAAATGAATGCCTTCAAGCAATACATCGCTGCAGCATTCCGGGTCGAGCCCGTCCGTATTGGGAGAGTCGGCCGGGTTTTTAATGGCTAGAGCAACAAATTCGATGTCGTGGCAATAGAGCGGGTGCACAGTCCATGAAGGAGAATTCTGCACGGTGATGCCCGAAACGGTCACCGCCTCGCAATTGTTGAGGAACAGGGTGCGGGCGCGGCGCGCGCCATTGCGGCGTTCTTTGGGCCAGCTCCACCAGTCGCCTTCGGCGCCGGCGCCATCCAGCGTGCCCGAGCCGGTGATTTCCAGATTGGTGCAGCCGATGGCCGTGACGATGGAGGCATAACAGGCATCGGGCAGCCCTTCCCACGAGCCGAGCATGTCGCCCTGAGCCGTGTGGGCGGGCAAAATGGGGATCTGATCACGGTCGGTGATGAAAGTGAGTGTTGCTCCCGGCTCCAGATGCAGCGTCATGTCGCTTTTAAGAAACAGGGGCCCCGTGTGCCAGAGCCCTTCCGGGATGGCGAGCGTTCCGCCCACGGGAACCGAAGCGAGGGCAGCCGCAATCGCAGCGCCGTTATTGGCCGCTTCCGTGCGGGCACCGAAATCCCTGATATCAACCCGGCCAGCGCATTCTGCCGTGGTGAAGGTGAAGCTCTCACCAGTGTCCACTTCGAAGACATACTGCGTTGCAGGGTCGAGGCAATCGATGAAGGTGATCACGCGATCCGTTTCACCCGACCGCACGATTTCTCCAGTCTTGTAAAGCGTCCAGTGGCTCTTTTGCGGCAGGAAAAAGCGTGCTTTTCCATCCGGGTTCAGACAAAGGGCAACTGTTCGCGCGGTGATTGCCGACGCGGTGATAGTCATCATGGTTTCTCGCTCATCTTGGGTCGGGACGCCGGGCAGGGTGTGGCCCGCCCGGCGCTAACTTGCTTGCTTTACTGGTCGTATTTTTCCAGAATGTCATTGACGTTGTAGATGATCTCGTCAGCGGCTTCTTCCGCGCTGAACTCGCCATAGGCATACATCTCGATGGCATCCTTGAAGCTCTCACGAATGCGCGGATGCTCGTTGAATGGCGAAACGGTTGGTCCTGTGCCTGCCATGACGATCTCGTTGGCGGAAACCAGCTCGGGGCGCACAACGCCTGCATCCATCAGCGTCTGGGCTGCGATCTTGGAAGCGGGAAGGCCACGGGTTGCGCCCAGTGCCTCGATGCCTTCCTTCTCGGTCAGCAGACAGTTGAGAATTTCCGCTGCGGCTTTCTGGTTTTCGCTGCGTTTGGAGATGGAAAAGACCATCGATGGCTTGCGATAGACACCTTCGGTAACAGCGCCATCCACCTTCAGCATGGAAACGGGAACCAGCTCACCTTTGCCTTCAAGAGGATCGGCATATTTGAAATAGGTGGAATCCCATTCATAAGAGCCAGCGATCTTGCCATCGGACCATTTCGGGCTTTCATAAAGCTTGATATTGCCTTCCGAGGCCCAGGACTTCCAGCTGCGGGTGACGTGCTTGTCAACCAGATTGCCGTAGAATTTGACCGCGTCGGTCAGCTCTTCCAGTGACCATGCCATGCGGTTGGTCGCCGGATCGATCATGTCCTTGCCGGTCTTCTGGGTGGCAATCAGCATGATGATAAGTACCGGATTGTCTTCGGTCACTTCCAGCGGGTAGGAATCCTCACCCAGCTTTTCCTGAATGACAGCAGCATCAGCGATCAGCTCATTCCAGTCCTTGGGCAGATCAAGGCCTGCTTTGTCAAACACGGTCTTGTTGAACATGAACACCCGCCCGGTGGTCGCCAACGGCAGGCCGTTGAGCTTGCCGTTCATGGTGGCGGCATCAAGCTGGGCATCTGTCCATTGGCTGAGGTCGATGGTGTCCTTGAAGCTATTGAGATCTGCAAAGCCATCACCCTTGAAGGAGAAGAGCGGCAGCCATGGCCAGTTGACCTGCATGATATCGGCTTCTGTGCCACCAGCCAGCTGTGTGGTCAGTTTTTCCAGGTACCCTTTCCAACCGGTGAATTCCGGATTGATCGTGTGGCCATATTTCTCGCCACAGATTTTCAGCGCGGCCTGGGTTGCTTCATGGCGGCTTCCGCCACCCCACCAGGACATGCGCAGCTCGGCGGCGTTGACTGATGCGCTAAGAGCCGTCGCGGCAGCCAGAATCGTCAGGAAAGTTGCAGTAGATTTCAAGAGTTTCACTCCTGTCAGTGAATGTGGCTCGATGGGGCGTCTGCGCTCAGCAGAAGAGAAGGAGGAGGAACTGAGCGCAGACAGGTGACAACTGCTGGCGGTCGAGCCACCGCCAACAGGTGCTGGAGGACTTAGGTAAGCGAAATATTCTTGCCGCTTGCCTGATCGAAGATATGGGCGCGGGCCTCATTGACCTTGAGAGTCACCTTGGAACCGCGCACCTTGGAGGGGTCATATTCTTCACCCGGAACAACCACGATGAGCGAATGGCCTTCTACATTCACATGCAGATAGACTTCATGGCCCATGAATTCGAGCGCGGAAACTTCGCCCGTCAGTGAATCCGGCGTGCCGTCGTCAACCAGATGGAAATGCTGCGGACGAATGCCCAGCGTCACTTCGCTATTGTCGGCAGATGCCTGAATGCGAGAGGCGAGGGTGTCCTGCAAGCCAATGGTCTGGGTGCCGATCTTGAGGCTGTGAGACCCTGCAATCGACAGGTCTGCCGGGATAAGGTTCATTTCCGGTGTGCCGATGAAGCCCGCCACGAAGGCATTGTCCGGCTTGTCATAGAGCGTCACCGGATCGGCAACCTGCATGATATGGCCGTCCTTCATGACACAGATGCGATCACCCATGGTCATGGCTTCCGTCTGGTCATGGGTCACGTAAATGACTGTGGCCGGACGCCCTTCTTCCTTGAGACGACGATGCAGATCCGTGATGCGGACGCGCATGGACGCGCGCAGCTTGGCATCGAGGTTGGAAAGCGGTTCGTCAAACAGGAAGACTTCCGGTTTCTTGATCAGGGCACGTCCAAGCGCTACACGCTGGGCCTGACCGCCGGAAAGCTCTTTCGGCAAGCGTTCAAGCAGGGACTCAATCTCCAGAATTTCAGCAACCTCGGCGGTTGCCGCTGTGATCTCATCCTTGGGGCGACCAGCTAGACGCAGGCCGAATGAAAGGTTGTTCTTCACTTTCATATGCGGATAAAGCGCGTAGTTCTGGAACACCATGGCGATGCCGCGACGTCCCGGAGCGAGGGTGTTGACCACCCGTTCTCCGATGCGGACTTCTCCGCCGGTGATGGTTTCCAGACCGGCAACCATGCGCAGCGTGGTGGATTTTGCGCAGCCCGACGGGCCGACCAGCACCATGAACTCACCATCCTGAACATCCAGATCGATGCCGTGGACAGCCTCGAAGCCGTTGGGATAGCGTTTAACGAGTTTCTTAAGTTGAAGGTGTGCCATGATTTACCCTTTAACTCCGCCTGTTGAGATGCCTTCGATGAAGTATTTCTGCGCCATGAAGAAGACGATCAACGCAGGCGTGATTGCGAGCACGGACATTGCCAGGATCTGGTTCCAGTCGAAGGCTTCCGTCGTGTCGATGGATAGTTTGAGAGCCAGGGAGACAGGGAACTTGTCTACCGAGGACAGATAGATGAGAGGACCAAGGAAGTCGTTCATGGTCCACATGAACTGGAACAGTGCGACCGAGATCAGCGCAGGCGCCAGTAGCGGCGTTACGATGTACCAAAGGGTCTGCAGACTGTTCGCACCGTCCACACGAGCCGCTTCTTCCATATCGCGCGGGATACCGCGCAGGAACTGCACCAGCATGAAGGTGAAGAACGCATCCCCTGCGAGCGCCGAAGGCACCCAGAGTGGCAGGAAGGTATCAAGCCAGCCCATGTCGCGGAACAGGAGATACTGCGGAATGCGGGTCACCACATTTGGCAGCAGCAGCGTTGCGATAAGCAGCGAGAAGAACAAGCGCTTGAAAGGAAACTCAAAGCGGGCAAAGCCATAGGCCACCAGCGACGCGCTGATGCATGTTCCGATCGTTTTGGGCAGAATGATCAGGAAGGTGTTCCAGAAGAAATGCCCGAAGGTGTAGGGCGTGGAGGTCTGCCAGCCTTTCACATAGCCGCTGATGGTCGGTTCCTTGGGCCAGAAGCCTGGGTTGGAGAAGATCTCCGAGTTGGTTTTGAAGGATGCGCCAACCAGCCAGATCAGCGGATAGAGCATCACAAAGCCAACGACGATCAGCAGGACATAGCGAACCATGGAGTTGATCTTCTGGCGGCGGGCAATCTGTCGATTGACGCGTTCCATATCCTCGGCAACCGAGGAATTAGCTACTTCTACTGTCATGGGATCAGCTCCTTTTGTCGCCAGCGTAATAGACCCACTTTTTGGAAGACCAGAAAGCGACAACGGTCAGAACCATGATCATGGTGAACAGGATCCAGGCAATCGCCGAGGCGTAGCCCATTTCGAAGTTCCTGAAGGCCTTGTCATAGATGTAAAGCGGCAACAGATAGGTTGATTTCAGCGGGCCACCATTGGTGATGATGTAAGGGCCGTTGAATTCCTGGAAAGCCTGCACGCTCTGCATGATCAGGTTGAAGAAGATCACCGGCGTGATCAGCGGCAGCGTGATATGGCGGAAGACCTGCCATTGGTTGGCGTCATCCACGGCAGCAGCCTCATAGAGTGACTTGTCGACACCCTGCAGGGCCGCAAGGAAGATCACCATGGCCGAACCAAACTGCCAGCAGCGCAACAGCGTGATGGTGAACAGTGCGTTGGTCGGATCGCCAAACCAGTTGATACCCTCAATACCAACGGCTCCCAGAACCATGTTGACCAGACCTGTGTCAGCAAAAACATAGCGCCACAGCACGGCGATCGCGATCGATCCGCCAAGAATGGAAGGGACATAATAGGCCGTGCGGAAAAAGTTGATGGCCTTCAGCTTGTAGTTCAGGATGACTGCAATAAACAGTGCAAAGACCAGTTTGAGCGGAACCGTTGAGAACACATAGATCAAGGTCACTTTGAGTGACTTGTCAAAGGTGCGGTCCCGGGTGAACAGCTTGGTATAGTTGTCCAGGCCAACCCATTCCGGCGAGCTCATCAGGGAATAATCCGTGAAGCTCAGATAGAATGAGTAAGCAAAGGGAAAAGCCGTAAAGACCAGCAACCCCACAATGTAGGGTGACAGGTAGGCAAGACCGAGATAGCGATTTTCGCCGCCCAAGGCTCTATCCTCCCGTTAGGTGTTTAACACAAGGATGATGGCTGCAAACGCGGCTCATCACCGTGAAATGAGCTGCCTATGGCAAGGGCTCCAATCCCCACCCGACAGTCAAACAATCCGGACCCTTGGCAAACAGCCGAGGACTCCGCGGGAAATCGAGTTGCATTCCTAAAGGTTGATGCACGAAACGACGTCTACATATTGACATGGATATGCGAGATGTTCATTTTAGTGCACATCATGAGAGTGAATTTCCGAGGTCATCCTCTTGATAATACCAACAGAAGCAAGGGACGTCTTCTGATTTCCTCCAGTATTCTTGTTTCGCGCATATCAACACGGTGCTGATGCGAATGGAATGAAGGATTATGAACAAAATCATGGATAAAACCGAACATTCGATTTTGGAGGGAATTCCTGCCACCTCGTTGAACCTGAATCTTTCAAGATCAACGATCAAAATGCGCCATTCTTCAACCTGGAGTGTGCATAAGTCAAACGACGTACATGACCTGGTTGTCTGTCTGACAGGGGGCGCACAGTATTTTCTCGACGGTGTCGAAGTGCGTCAGCAGCGCGGCGAGGCGATGCTGATTCCTGCCGGATCGCATTTTGAAGGCCGTCTTGATCATGGCGACCAATATACTGGAGTTGCTCAACATTTTACGCTGACACTGTTTGATAATGTGGACCTGATCCAGCAGATGGAGCTCAAGCCGGTGGTGCAGTTGCCCAACTGGGAACAGCTGGAATCGCTGGTGCGCTATTACCGCTCTATCGCGCCATCTTCGTCTACAACCCTACAGCAAGTGCATCTCTTCATGGTGATCCTGCTGGCCTATCTCGATTGTGCCTTTGTGCGCTGGAGCGAGGACTCTTTGCAGAACCTGGGAGGGCAGGATGCCTTGTCGCTGCATGTCATGCTGATTGCCGCCCAGATCTCGCGCGATCCTCTGGATAAGGATGAAGCCGAACGCCTGATTGCCTCAGTGCCCTATAACGACGATTATTTCCGGCGGGCATTTAAGGCCAAGATTGGCTATACGCCGAGAAAGTTTATGGAATTCAAGAGGATGGAAAAGGCAATGAACATCCTGTTGACCGGTAAAAGCGTCAACGCAACGGCGCTCGCCGTGGGCTATAATGACGTTTATTTCTTCTCGCGCATGTTCAAGCAATATATGGGCGTGAGCCCGTCCTACTATCGCGTTTCTGCAGATCGGCGCAAATTTCTCACCACCGGGGATATCTATCATTACACCGAATGAGGCGCGTGTGTTTTTCTTTAAAGAACCGGCGTGAATACTGTTTCACCGGTCGGTGAGAGGCGTTTTTCAACAGTTTTTCTTTATGACAAAAGAATAGTGATGATAATTGCGCGAATATGGATGATTTCGCTATTGATGCGTTTTGAAGTGCTATGGAACGGCATCAGACATGAAACCATCCGTTTCTTTACGGGCAGACAGAGAGGCGTTGCGGTTGTAAACTGACGAATAGCGGAAGGCTGGTCCTGACTCTATGGTTGTTGAACAGGAGAGTTGCCAGACCTGGAGCGGTTCACGATGAAAGGAGACCGCTATGGAAACGCAAGCAATGCAATCGGCGACTGAGGCTGCATCAGCCTTGCAAGGTGTGTGGGATTCTCTGGGCCTCGGGCTCGTGATCGCCGCAGCGATCGGCTATCTCTATATCCGGCTTTGGAAAGGGCGCAAGAGCTGCCATGCCTGCCCAAGCAGCGGTGCGGGATGCACCAGCTGTCATGTCTCCACTGACTTTATCGGCGATAAAGACTAAGCTCGCCCTTGTCCTAAAAGTGTCAGACGAGCGTGCTATACCTGTCTGCACCGCTCCTTATGCAGAATTACCGGCTGAGGAGTGTTGTCCAGTATGACTTCCAACCTATTGAATTATAGAGAAGATTGAAGAAATTTGCGGGTTCGCGCATTGCTGCCTGTCATCAAATTTTCATTCTGGCGTACAAAAGCTGTTATATTGCTATTGTAATTGCTCCTTGTAATTTACTGCAATTTTAGTTGCAAGGAGAGTCCTTTGACCCGCAATTTCATTAAACTGGCCGGAGCAAGCCTGATCGTTCTCGTCGGTTCAGCCCATATTACCATGGCCGCCACCACCGTCACTTTCTGGCACAGTTTCAATCCGGAAAAACCAAACGGCCAGGCCCTTGAAAAGATCATTGATAATTTCGAAGCCGCCAATCCCGGCGTCGAAATCAAGCCCGAATTCATCGGCAACTATAACGACATCGTGGCCAAACTGCAGGCTGCCATTCCAGCCCATCGCGAGCCTGATGCTGTAATCATGGAAGTGACACGCTATGGTCTTTTCGCTGACCGTGGTGTGCTGACGGACCTTACTGACTATGTGAATAATGATCCGCTCAAAGAGGATCTGTTCGGCTTTGCCCGCGAGGTTGGCGTCTTTGAAGGCAAGAATTATATCGTGCCCTTCAACTCCTCCACGCCCGTGCTTTATTACAACAAAGGCATTTTCGAGCGCGCCGGCATCACTGGAGAGCCTACTCTGAAAACCTATGATGATCTGCTCAAGGTTTCCAAACAGATCACCGACAAGCTCGGCGATGATGGCATCACCGGCATTGTTGCTCCGGGCCAGTTTGCCCGCTGGGGGCTGGTCATGGACAATGACAGCGACCTCATCGATTCCAAAACCGGCGAAATCCTGCTTGATTCTGCCAATACCATCGAAGCCTATCAGTGGATGGCCTCTCTGGTACATGAGTATCATGTCGCCTCGCCAGATGGTGTGACCGACGAGAAAAAAGGCGGTCGCGACGCTTTTCTGTCCGGCAAGGTCGGCATCATGATGAATTCCACCGGCAACTATGTGCGGTCTAAGAAGGCCCTTGGAGATGATCTGGGCGTGCTCCCGATGCCATGCAACAAGGTCTGCTCTGTACCAATCGGCGGTGCCGGTATCGGCATTCTTTCTACTGCCGAGCAGGATGTGAAAGACGCAGCTTACAAATTCATCAGCTTTGCGGCGTCTCCCGAATCCAACGCCATCTGGTTCTCCGGTACCGGCTATATGCCGATTAACAAGCACACGGCAGAGCAGAATCTGGCCAAAGAAGCTCTGGACAAGCAACCCGGTATCGATATTGCGATCAACCAGCTCGACTTTGCCCGTGGTCGTCCGCGTCCGCCGGTGGTTACCTGGATGCGTGCCAGCGAATATGGCCTCTGGGAAGCCATGGCTCTGGGTCAGCGCGACGTCAAGGACGTCCTCTCTGAATTCGCGACCAAGACCCGCGAAGAAGCGGCCCGTCTGGCCAAGTAAGGTTCCATAGTCTCTGAGTGTCTTACAGGGCGGGGGCTGCATGCAGTCCCCGCCGCAAGACCCATCTGCAACAGGTTGCCTCCATGGCCCGCAAGTTCTTGCCCTATTTCTACATTCTGCCGCTTTTGGCTTTCATTGCGGTTTTCACCTATATCCCGATTGCTACGAGCATCAATCTCAGCTTTCGTGAATGGGATTTCATGTCTGCCACCAAGCCCTTTGTCGGGCTTGAGAATTATCAGCTGCTGCTGACCTCAACCGAGTTCTGGAACTCGGTGAAGATAACGGCGATTTTTGCCATCATCTCCGTGCCTTTGCGTCTGGCGTTGGCATTGATGGCCGCCAGTTTCCTGACATCGGAGAAATTCGCTCCGCGTATGTTGCGTGGCGCATTCTTTTTGCCTTCGGTCACGTCCACAGTGTCAATCGCCGTCGTCTTTTCGTGGGTTTTCTCCACCGACTATGGAGTCGCCAACGCGCTGCTCAAGCATATCGGCGTGGGCAAGATCCCGTGGATGCAAGACCCGCAGTTGGCGCTGTTGGTGCTAATCCTGGTCAACACCTGGAAGCAGATCGGCTATGACATCGTCATCTATATTGCCGGTCTACAGGCGATCCCGCAGGAGCTTTACGATGCCGCCGCCGTGGATGGCGGGCGCCGTTTTCATGTCTTTCGCCGCGTCACCATGCCTCTGGTGATGCCAACCACCTACTTTCTGCTGGTTATCTCCGTTATCGAGGCGTTTCAGGTCTTTACCATCGTCAATGTGATGACCCACGGCGGCCCTGCAAGCGCAACGGACATGCTGGTCAATATGCTGTATCGCGTCGGCTTTACCTTGTTCGATATCGGGACGGGCTCTGCACTGGCCGTGTTGCTGTTTATTCTGCTGATCGCTCTGTCTCTCATCAAATCCCGCGTGATTGGCCGGAAGGTGCATTATGAAGCTTGAAAATCCCGTTCAGTCCCTATTTGCGCTTTTCTTCGGATTGCTGTTTCTTTCGCCAGCGCTCTATTCCATCTGGCTGTCTTTCCAGACGGCCGATGCCTACTATACCGGTGGGCTGGAATTCACCGTCGATAACTATGGGCGCGCCGTGGGGCAATATCATTTTGCTCGCTATCTGCTCAATAGCGTCATCGTGTCGGGCATCGTCACTGTGGGTGGTATTTCCATTGCCACGCTGGCCGCCTATGCCTTTGCGCGCTTTCGGTTTCGCGGTGGCGATCTGCTGTTCGGCGCTGTGGTGGCCACCCTGATGATCCCCAGTCATATCAGCCTCATCCCCAATTACCTCACATTGGCCAAGGTGGGGCTGCTGGATAGCTATGCCGGTCTTATTCTGCCAGCCATGGCGAGCGCCTTTGCGACCTTCTTTCTGCGGCAATATATTCGCGGCATTCCCCGTTCGCTCGATGAAGCTGCCTATATGGATGGCGCAACATCCCTGCAGGTGCTCTGGCGTGTGATTGTTCCCTTGTCCAGACCAGCCATCCTGTCCATGGCGCTCTATATCTTTATCGGCGAATGGAACAGCTATATCTGGCCACTTGTCGCCATTGGCAAGGATGATCTCTACACGCTGCAGGTGGGGTTGGCTCGGCTCTATCGCATCAATCCCGGCGAAGGGGTGATCGACTGGCCCCTTGTTATGGCCGCTTCCACCATTTCCATTCTGCCAGTTCTGCTCGGCTTTGCCCTTGTCGAACGCCATCTGGTCCGCGGGATCACGATGGGAGCCGTAAAATGACGAACCCGATCAGCCGGGCTCATGAGATAATAGTTGAAGGAAAGAAAGACATGACGCGTATTGCATCCCATCGTGGCGGCACGCTTGAATATGGCGACAGCACTCTGGCGGGCTTCACGGCCACTGCGGCCATGGCCGTGGAAGAGGTAGAGTTTGACGTCCACCCCACAAAGGATGGCGACATCATCGTGCATCATGATGCCACGCTGGACCGCACAACCGATACGGCAGGGGCCATTGCCGACTTGCCCACGCGCGAGGTTCTCTCGGCGGTCATCAATTTCAGCCATAACAGTCGCCCGATCCTGCTGCAGGAGCTGTGTGAAATCTTCGACGACAGTTCTGTGGTCTTCCGCTGTGAATTCAAGCCCGGCGCTGACGGGAAGCCTTATCAGGGCTTTGTGCCCCGCGTAATGGAGTTGCTGGCTAGGGAAGACATGCTGCGCACGGCCAATTTCTCGTCCTTTCTGCTGGACTATCTGGACGAGATCGCCGAGCATACCGACCGGCCTCGTCTCTGGCTTGTGAGTCCGGCCGTTTTGACCCAACTGGGAGAGAAAGGCGTGCTGGATATGGCCCGCGCGCGGGACATTTCCGAGATTGGAGTGCATATCGACAAGGCGAGCCCCACATTGATGGCGGCCACGCAGGATGCCGGTCTGGCCTTTGGCTGCTGGGCTGCGCATACGACACCACAAATCAGCAAGGCGATTTCAATGGGGGTAAAAATTTTCACCACGGACCGGCCGAGTCTTGCGGTCGCCATTCGCAACCAGATGCGGGAAGGAACAGGCCAATGAGCTCGATTTCTCTAAGGGCCATAAACAAGTCTTATGATGGCGCCACCCCTGTTCTCCATGACGTGTCCATGGATATCGAGGATGGCGAGTTCATCGTCATCGTTGGTCCGTCCGGCTGTGGCAAGTCCACGTTACTGCGGCTGATCGCCGGGCTGGAACAGTGTCAGGACGGGGAAATCCTGATCGCGGGGGAGCGAGCCAACGAGCAATTGCCCCAGCATCGCGATATCGCCATGATTTTCCAGAATTACGCGCTCTATCCGCATCTGACCGTGCGCGAAAATATTGCCTTCGGGCTGGAGCTGCGCAAGGTGCCCAAAAAGGAGCGTAACGCCCGCGCTCTTGAAGTGGCTCGCACCCTTCAGCTTGAGCCTTATCTGGATCGTAAGCCGGGCGCCTTGTCCGGCGGTCAACGCCAGCGTGTCGCCATGGGGCGTGCCATTGCACGCAATACCTCCACCTTCCTCATGGACGAGCCGCTTTCCAACCTGGACAACGCCCTGCGCGTGGCGATGCGCACCGAGATCAAGGCTCTACACCGCCAGCTCGGTGCGACGATCATCTATGTGACCCATGACCAGACCGAAGCGCTATCTCTAGCTGACCGGATTGCTGTGATGAAGGATGGTTATTTGCAGCAGTTCGACACCCCCGAGGCCATTTATGACCAGCCTGCAAACCAGTTTGTGGCGAGCTTTTTAGGGATGCCGCCCATGAATTTTCTACCCGCTGACAAGGTGCCTTTCTGGAAAGGAAGCGCGGATATCGAGATCGGTTTGCGCCCAGAGGCGCTTTCCATCAACCCTGATGGGGCCGGGGGATGTTGTCTGCCAGGCAGGATAGCGCTTTCTGAAATGACAGGCTCGGATGTAATCCTTCATTGCGATACCGATGCCGGGCGTCTGACCTTGATTGAAGAACGCACGAGCCTGATCAAGGGCGGCGGCGATGTGCTGATCAATGTGGATCTTGATCGTGCCCATTATTTCTCCAAGGCTGACGGAGGGCGGATCAATCCCGCTTAACGGGCTTGCGCTTACCACTGGCGATGGGGCATGAAGAAAGAAGGCGTTATCGCGCCAGCGACATGGGGCGGTGGCAAGGGCGCGATAATACGGACTGAGATGGTTTGGATTTTCAATGAGCAATAACACGGCAATGCCAATCTTTCTGGGCGATCTCATAAAGCAGAATTCAGCCAAGCTGACTGAAGCTGATACACGTATTCTAGACGTGCTGATGGGTGATCCAGTTCGCGCCGCTATGGAAAATGGCAAGGAAGTTTCCTCGCGGGCGGGCGTCCATCCAACCTCGGCAGTGCGTCTTGCACGCCGGTTGGGCTTCAAGGGCTATCCTGAGTTCCGCGCCTTTTTGCAAACAAATCTGATCGAGCGGGGCGATGATTTCCAGCATGCTTCAGCGCGTATGGCGGCTCGTCTGGTCAAGGCCGAAGAAACGGGCCTGCTGGCGTCCATGCTGGATGGAGAAATTGCCGCGCTGGAGCAGGTTCGGAACAGTGTGACTGATGCGGAAATCCGTGCCTTTTCGCTGAGTTTGAGTAAAGCAAGACGCATCTATATTTTCGGTACGGGTCACGCCGAAGCCCTGTCACACCTTATCGCTCGGCGCCTGATGCGCTCAGGCTATGCCGCCGAGGACCTTTCCAGCCAGTTGCATTTGCTACCGGAAAAACTGGCAGCTCTGACGGAGAGGGACGTGGTCTGGCTCAATTGCTTCCGCAAACCCTCCAGCGTGCTGCTGGATGTCCGGCGGATCGCGGAGAGCTGCGGCGCTCGGGTTCTGGCTTTGACCGATCTTTCGGGCGCACGGATTGATCCCGCTCCCCATGTGCATATAGCCGCCTCACGCGGCGAGGCCGGCCAGCCGCAATCCCTCGTCGTGCCGATGACCATAGCCAATGCCGTCATTCTGGATTTGGCTGCGATTGATGAAGACAAGACCATGCGCTCTCTGGAAGACTTCAAGAGTCTGCGGTCCGATCTCGGCAACAGTTTTCAATAAATCGATGTGAATTACCTCTATCGAGTCCGATGGGAGGCCATTTTACCCATTGAAATGGCATCGGTTAGCCGTGGGGCGGACGGCAAATAGGGGGAGTTTGCTCTTTATTGCTTGGAAAAAATCAAGAAATCAGATATATATCGAAAAAGTGAGGTAAGTGGGATGAGTAAACGATATATGCTGATTACGCCGGAAAACGGAATAGACATTCTCAAAAGTCTGGCCGCTCCTGCGCGACTGTCCATTCTTACTCTGCTCAACAAGCAGGGGCCGATGAATGTTAATGACATAGCCGATGTGCTTGGGCTGCCCCAATCGTCCACTTCTACTCACGTGAATTCCCTTGAAAAAGCAGGCCTCATCGAGACCGAGAGCCAGAAGGCCAAAAAGGGGAGCCAGAAAATCTGTCGCACCGCCTATGATGAGGTGGTGCTCTCCTTCAAGGAGCCCAAACAGACCGATCAGGATCTGATCGAGGTGGCTATGCCGGTCGGGCTCTATTCCGGCTGCAACACGACGGCTCCCTGTGGTCTTTGCTCCAGCGAGGGCATCATTGGCTTCCTCGATAGTCCTGATACCTTTCATTCGCCAGAGCGTATGAAAGCTGGTTTGCTATGGTTTACAAAGGGATATGTCCGATATCAGTTCCCCAACAATGCTCGCATTGCCGGCAAGGAGATCAAGGAGCTGGAACTGGTTCTTGAGCTCTCCTCTGAAGTTCCGGGGACATCGGATGACTGGCCGTCGGATATCAATATATCCATCAATGACAAGCTGATAGCTGTTTGGACCGCGCCGGGAGACTATGGAGACCAGCGCGGCAAATATACGCCCGACTGGTGGAAACTGGCGGGTTCTCAATATGGTCATTTGAAGAGTTTCCGCGTCACGGCTGACGGCACCTATGTCGATGGCATACGCGTTTCCGACATTACGTTGGCTGATCTGGAGCTTGATGATCATCGGTCGATCCGGGTGCGGATTGCTGTGCCGGACGAGGCTAAAAACCCTGGAGGGCTCAATATTTTTGGCCGCGGTTTTGGCAATTATGATCAGGATATTGTGCTTAGACTAAGGACGTAGCGGCTATTTGTGAATGAGAAGTTAATCAGGAATTTAGATAAATATGGCGCAAGATCAACGTGATAAGCCTTTAAGTGGTTTTTGAAATCCTGAAATTGCAGAATATATCAGAAAATCGGGTTTTAATTCTCTTTCCAACAACCTGTTGACGGTATGTTGCCCCCTCTGTTAGTATCATAATTGCTGAACAATATCATGAATTATGATATAATTAGGAGGAGCCAGCATGCGTGCATCAGTCACTGCGCACAAAGAGTTTACCGTCGCCAAAATTGATCCTCGCTTGTATGGCTCGTTTGTCGAGCATCTGGGCCGTGCTGTTTACAGCGGCATTTATGAGCCCGGCCACGCCAGTGCTGATGAACAGGGCTTCCGGCGGGATGTGCTGGATCTGGTGAAAGAACTGGATGTGCCCGTTGTACGCTATCCCGGTGGCAATTTCGTTTCAGCCTATAACTGGGAAGATGGCATCGGCCCCAAGGAGGAGCGCCCCGTAAGACTCGATCTGGCCTGGCACACCGCCGAGAGCAATCAGGTCGGCATTCATGAATTCGCCGATTGGGCTGCCAAGGCTGAAACCGAGATGATGCTGGCGGTCAATCTGGGTTCACGTGGCCTGGATGAAGCCCGCGCCTTCCTTGAATATGTGAACCATCCGGGCGGGTCTTACTGGTCAGACCTGCGGCGCCAGAATGGCCGCGAAGAGCCTTGGGGCGTCAAGCTCTGGTGCCTTGGCAACGAAATGGATGGCCCATGGCAGATCGGTCAGAAAACCGCCGCCGAATATGGCCGCACCGCGTTTGAAACCGCCAAGGCCATGCGCGCATTCGACAAGGATATCGAGCTGGTCGTTTGCGGCTCTTCCACGCCCAACATGCCTACCTATCCCGAATGGGAATATACCGTGCTCGATTACACCTATGACAGCGTCGACTATATTTCGCTGCATATGTATTTCGAAAATCACGAGCAGAATACCAAGAATTTCCTCGCCCGCTCCATGGAGCTGGAAACCTATATCGAGACGATTTCGAGCGTTATCAAAACCATCAAGGCAAAGAAACGCTCCAAGAAGGACGTCTATATCTCCTTTGATGAGTGGAATGTCTGGTATCATTCCGCAGAGCAGGACAAGCCGGTTCTTGAAGGCAAGCATGGCTGGCCGCATGCCCCGGCGCTGTTGGAAGACATCTATGACTTTGCCGACGTTCTCGTCGTCGGCTGCATTCTCAACACCTTCATTCGCCGCTCTGATGTGGTCAAGGTCGGGTGCCTTGCCCAGTTGGTCAATGTGATCGCCCCGATCATGACCGTGGAAGATGGCCCGGCATGGCGCCAAACCACCTTCTATCCGTATCTCTATGCCTCCAAATATGGTCGCGGCACTGCGCTGGATCTAGCGGTCGACGTGGAAGCGTATGAAACGGACTTTGCCAAGAATGTGCCATATCTGGATGTGGCTGGCGTTCTGACAGAGGCCGATGGCGGCCTCAGCTTCTTCCTTGTCAACCGTCATGAAAGCGAAGCACTCGATGTGGAACTATCTCTTGAAGGCTTCGTCCATTCGTCCGTGACCATGGATAAGGTGATTGGGGGGTATGCGCTCGACAAGACCAACGGACCGGATGAAGAGCCGGTCGCCCCTGTCGATGGCGAAGGAACCAGCATTGCTGATGGCAAGCTGTCGGTGAAGCTGGCCCCGCTCAGCTATCGCATGATCCGGTTGAAATAGAGGAGGCGTTTGGCTCCGGCTGCCTGCAAGCCACCCTATGATCCATCGAAGCGTTTCGAGAAAAGAGAGACCCATGTCTGCCACCATCGACATCAATAGCGTAACCAAGGCTTACGGAGCCCTGACAGTGCTCGATGATATTTCCCTGAGCATAGAGGCTGGTGAGTTTGTTGTTTTCCTCGGCCCTTCGGGCTGTGGCAAGTCAACGTTGCTGCGGATGATTGCGGGGCTGGAATCAGTCGACAAGGGTACGATTCATATCGGAGGCGAGCGGATCGATACATTGCCTCCGGGCAAGCGCGGCGTGGCCATGGTGTTTCAGACCTATGCCCTCTATCCGCATATGACCGTGGCGCAGAATATGGCCTTTGGTCTGGAAAATCTCAAGGTCGACAAGGCTGAGATAGACAGACGCGTCCAATCGGCCGCCGAAACGCTGGAGATGGCCCATCTGCTTGATCGCAGGCCAGCCAAACTCTCCGGCGGTCAACGCCAGCGCGTGGCTATCGGGCGGGCTATCGTCAAGGAGCCCAAGGCGTTCCTGTTTGATGAGCCACTATCCAACCTCGATGCGGCGTTGAGAAGCCGTACCCGTCTCGAATTGGCCCAGCTGCACCAGCGGCTCGGCTCGACCATGATCTTCGTGACCCACGATCAGGTGGAAGCCATGACGCTGGCTCACCGGATCGTTGTCATGCATGACAAGAAGATCGAGCAGATCGGCACGCCGATGGAAATCTATCAGCGCCCCGCCACCCGTTTTGTTGCTGAATTTGTCGGCTCGCCCGCCATGTCGATGATGCCGATCACAGGCATTGTCAGCGCGCAAAGCCCTGATCAAAAGGGTGCTACGCTGGAGGTGGAAGGGGCTGGCATGGTCGCAACCCAAGTGCCGCTGCCCGCAAGCTTTGCTCTGGATGGCGCAACCATGGGCGTTCGGTCTGAAGATACCCATGTTGTCCAACCCGGTGCGGATGGGCTGAACCTGACGGTCACCGTTGTCGAGCGGCTTGGAGAACGCACACTGCTCTATGGCAAGCTGGACACCGGTCTGGAAATGATTGTCGAGGATAGCGGCCGATCGACGGTCAGGGCAGGGGAAACGGTAAAATTCGACTTTGATCGTTCCGCCCTGCATGTCTTCGATGGCTCTGGGCGCGCCTACCATATGGCAGAGGAGGCGTAAGATGGCTGAGTCCTATCGTCGTTCCCGCTGGTCAAATGCCCTGTTCATTTTGCCCTATATGACGGTCTTTCTTAGTCTGCTTGTTTTCCCTCTCTTCTGGGGCATGTGGCTTTCGCTCAACAAGAGCGACCTTTTCGGCGGCGCCCGCTTTATTGGCCTCAAAAACTATTATCGCGTCTTCAGTGACCCTGTTTTTGGACAGGCTGTCTGGAATACGGTCATTTTCGTTCTTGTCTCTGTGCCCACCCTTGTGGCGCTGGGGTTGTTCCTGTCTTTGGCACTCAACAAGACCACGCGCGCCTCGTCGCTGCTGCGCGGGCTGTTCTTTTCTTCCACTGTCCTGTCGGTCACCATCGTCACGCTGATCTGGCGCTTTGTCTTCATTCCCGGCGATGGCCTGCTGGCCTTGCTGTTTGACAAAATGGGCTGGGAGCAGATCGGGTTTCTTTCCACCGAGGGCTGGTCGCTCTTTTCGGTTGGCGTGGCAACCGTCTGGTGGTGTCTGGGCTTGCCTATGATGCTGTTTCTTGCTGCGCTTCAGCAGATACCCGCTGATCTTTATGAAGCCGCAGCGCTCGATAATGCCAGCCGCTGGCGGGTGTTGACGCGTATTACGCTGCCTTCAATCAAATCCACCATCGTGCTTGTGGCCATCGTTCAGATCGTCATGCAGTTCCAGCTGTTCGGGCAGGCCCAGTTGATGACCAACGGCGGACCGGCAGGCTCCTCGCGTCCGATCGTTCTCTATATCTTCGATACCAGCTTCATCCGCTGGGATGTCGGCATGGGTACGGCGGCTTCCGAAGTGCTGTTCCTCATCATTCTGCTGGCGGCAATGGTGCAATATTGGGTGACATCGCGAAAAGGGGAGGCTTGAGCCATGGCTGTTCTGAGCAAGAAAAACAAAAGCTTTTCGCCTGACAAACTGACATCCAACCGCGCCCTGTTCTGGATCGCTGCCGTCTTCGCAATTGTCATGATCGCACCAGCGCTTTGGGTGCTGGGGCTGTCTTTCAAGGACAACACGCTTTTGATGCGTGGGTCCGAGGCTGTGTTCTCGGCGCCATATACCTTGAAGAACTATACCGATCTGTTCCATTCCAGTCTGGTCTTTCGCTGGTTTCTCAATTCCATGGTGGTTGCTGTAGGGCAGACTGTGGGCGTGCTCACCCTGTCGTCGCTGGCAGGTTATGCTTTCGCGCGGCTGGAATTCCCATTCCGCAAGACGATCTTTGTCATCGTGCTGTTTGGTCTTGCTGTGCCGGAGCAGGCGGTCATCATCGCGCGTCACCAGATGTTCAGCTGGCTCAACATGCATAATAGCTATCTCGGCCTGATGCTGCCGGGCATGTCTTCGGCCTTCGGTGTGTTCCTGATGACGCAGTTTTTCCGCGCCATCCCCAAGGAGATCGACGAAGCTGCCCTGCTCGACAACACGCCGCGCTTCCGCATTTTCTGGAAGGTGCTGCTACCGCTGACCATGCCAGCGCAGGCAACGCTTGGTATTTTCACCTTCCTGCTGGCGTGGAACGATTATTGGTGGCCGCTGATTTCAGCCACCAAAAAGGACATGTATACGCTGACCATCGGCATCGCATCCTCACAGCGCAATTTCGCTCAGACCGAGGGGCTTGGCTTTCTGGCCGCACAGGCGGTGTTCGCCTCATTGCCGGTCATCATTGTCTATATCTTTTTCCAGCGGAATATCGTGACCGCTGTTTCGGGAGGAGCCGTCAAATAGCTATGGGCGGCTAACATTATCGGCAGCCTTCTGGAAGAGGGAAGAAATAGGAGGGCAGGCCGGTCATTTTAGGGGCGAAGGCCCCAACATAGGGAGAGAAAAATGAAATCCATTCTATTGGCAACGGCCTCTGCCGCCTTGCTCGGCATGGCCACTATGGCACAGGCCGACACGACGATTGAACTGCAACGCTTCTTCGGTGCATGCGAAGCGGACTATGGCACTGTTACCGACGTCTCCAAGGCAGTTGGCGAATGCGGCATTATCACGTCTCTGGTCAACAAGTTCGAAGCGGAAAATCCGGACATCAAGGTCAACGTGACCACCGTAGAATGGCCCGGCTATAATCAGCTCAACGCCCAGCTCGCTTCCAACGCGGCGCCCGATGTGGTCTCGGTTCACTATTCAGCGATTTCTGATTACTCCACCCGTGGCCTCTTCATGCCGCTTGATGATCTGTTTGCATCGGCTGGCATTGATCCTGCCGATTTCTCCGATGCTGCTCGTGGCGGCGCCACCAAGGACGGCAAGATGTATGCCCTGCCGTTTGACAACTGGACCATGCTGTTCCATGTCAACCTCAACCTGATGAAGGAAGCTGGTCTCGTTAATGCTGATGGCACACCGATCCTGCCGACCTCGGTTGATGAATTCTTCGAACAGGGCAAACAGTTCAAGGAAAAAACCGGCAAGCCATATCTGGTACAGATCTATGCCAACGAAACCGCTGCCTATATGCGCATTTTCTACACGTTGATGATGCAGCAGGATTATGACTTCTTTAAAGATCCGTCCAAAATCGATCTTTCTGGCCCTGAAGCCAAGAAGGCGCTGGAATTCATGAAGAAGATCCACGACGAAGGCCTTTCCACGCTCGATATGGACTATTCGGCAGCAGTCTCCGGCTTCTCCTCTGGTGAAGGTGGAATTGAGGTCAACGGTACTTGGTTGATCGGCGATCTGGATGCCCAGTCCAAGGAAGAGGGTAATGCACTCTCCGGTGGCTACACCGTTTATCCGGTGCCGCAATTCTATCCGGCCAAGAACGCCACCTATGTGGATGGGCATGGCTGGGCAGTTCCGCGTGGTGATCGCGATGAAGACAAGATGGCGGCCATCGGTAAGCTCTTCAAATTCCTCGAAGACAATGACTATGAATGGGCTCGCACTGGCCATCTGCCAGCTGTGAAAGCCGTGTTCGACATGCCTGAATTCAAGGCTCTGCCGCACCGCGACAAGATCGTCGAGATCGCCAAGATCGGGCAGACCCTGCCGGAAGGCGTGATGCGCCAGTTTGCGCTTCAGGATATTGTCGGTGAAGAACTGGCAGCCGCCATCAATGGCAACAAGTCCGTTGATGATGCGCTGGCTCGTATAGAAGAACGCGTCAACGATCTGCTTGGCAACCTCTAGCAATTGCATAAGAGCGCAGGCCAAGTGTAATTATAGTGCGAAGAATAGGGGAGCGGCAGTGAATGCCGCTCTTTTTGACTCTTGCCTGTGCTTTTGGCGACGCACGATTCGCAGGTTGGTCGGATCAGTAAAAAATAGGAACAGGCAAGAATTTTCAGTTTTTTATTCCTGACAGAAGAAGCGATTCTGTCTTGTTAGGTAAAATATTTAACCATTGCTTACCTAGGTCAGAATTTGTCGACCTATTCTTGATAGACGGCTTAAACCTTTTTAAAATCGAAGAAAAAGGAAAGGTGAAGCCAAGATCTCATGACGTGTGAGGCTATCTCCTCGGGATTTTTATATTATCAATTAGGATAATGCTGAAACTACAATATTCATTCCACTGTGACAGCTTCCTGTCAGACAAGCAGACTACTATCCCCGCGATGGCCCGCCAAATAAAATAAGGCTGGCTTAATTGTGGAGGAGAAATCATGATTTCCAAAGTGGTCCGCGCAGCACTCGCTGTCGCAGCAATGTCTCTCGTACCTGCCGCAGCGCAAGCGTTCGAACCTGAAAATCCGGAATGTATCGCTCCTGCCAACCCTGGTGGTGGCTGGGACTTCACCTGCCGTCAGGTCGGCAAATCCTTGCAGGATCTTGGCCTGATCGATTCCACCATGCAGGTGGTAAACCTTGCTGGTGGCGGCGGCGGTGTCGCGTATGCAGCTGTGGTCAACAAGCGTGGTGACGATAGCAACCTCATCGTGGCTGCCTCTTCGGCAACTGCAACCCGTCTGGCACAGGGTGCCTATCCGGGCAACACCATGGATCAGGTCCGTTGGGTTGGTGCCATCGGTGCAGACTATGGCGTAATTGCAGTGGCTGCCGATAGCCCGATCAAAGACCTCACTGAACTGATGACTCAGCTTAAAGACAAACCAAGCTCTATTGCAGTTGCTGGTGGGTCCGCTGTTGGTGGCTGGGACCATCTCAAGGTTCTGATCGCAGCCAACGCCGCAGGTATCAGCGATGTGCGCAAAGTCAAATATATTGCCTTCAATGGTGGTGGTGAAGCGGTAACCCAGCTGCTGGCTGGTTCTGTTCAGGCATTCTCCGGCGATATTTCCGAAGCAAAAGGCTTCGTGGATTCAGGTGATATTCGCGTGATTGCCGTTCTGTCTCCGGAACGCCTTGATGGCGACTATGCCGCATTCCCAACCGCGAAAGAGCAGGGCATCGACGCCATTGGTGCCAACTGGCGCGGCTTCTATGCACCAAAGGGCATGAGCGACGAAGCTTATGACTTCTGGGTTTCCAAGATCGACGAACTTTATGATACCCCGCAGTGGAAGACTGTCATGAAGAATAACGGTCTGGCTCCGCTTGATCTGCAGGGCGCAGAATTCGAGCAGTTTGTTGGTGAATCTGTTGCCAAAATCCAGCAGATCTCTCGCGATATCGGCATCATCAAATAACAATAAGCTATCCCGGTTGCGGCGGCTGAGACCGGCCGCCGCAATTTCCGTCTAACGAGGGAATGATCATGAGTGATCGTATCTTCGGAGCTGTTGGGCTCCTGCTGGCCGCGCTCTTTGCCTATTCATCCATGATAATCGAGGAGAGTTTTCTCTCCGATGCTGTCGGCCCCAAGGCCTTCCCGCTGATTATCGCCGCCATTCTGGCTATCTCGTCCTTGACAATCATTCTGAAACCGGACGCCGCGCCCAAATGGCCGACGCTTCCGCGGTTCGTTGAGCTTGTCGCCTCCATCGTCGTGATGGTGCTGTATGCCGAGTTTCTGCCAATTGTTGGTTTTGTGATCGCAACGGCTGTCGCGTCCACCTATCTCACCTGGCGTTTGGGGACATCCGCCATCCAGTCTGTGGTGGTTGGTATATCCATCTCCGTCGGCATCTATGTCATTTTTCACCTTCTCTTTGGCCTGTCGTTGGCCAAGGGCCCGCTTGGTTTCTAAGGAGATCGGATTATGGAAACTTTTTCGTCTCTTGCAGACGGTTTTGTGATTGCGATGACCTTTCAGAACCTCATTCTGGCGCTGCTGGGGTGTTTTCTGGGAACCATCATGGGCGCGCTGCCCGGTCTTGGCCCGTCAAACGGGGTCGCGATCCTCATTCCTCTGGCCTTCTCGCTGGGCCTTGGCGCTACGCCGTCTCTCATTCTGCTGACGTCCGTTTATTACGGCGCCATGTATGGCGGTCGTATTTCATCCATCCTGCTCAACATCCCCGGTGATGCGCCTGCCTTGATGACTTGCCTTGATGGCTATCCCATGGCGCGCAATGGTCGTGGCGGGGAGGCGCTCGCGCTTTCCGGTTTTGCGTCTTTTATCGGTTCGTTTCTGGCAACATGGGGGCTGGTTCTGCTGGCGCCGCAGTTGGTCAAGATTGCGCTCGCCTTCGGACCTGCTGAATATTTCGCTCTGTTCGCGTTGGCCTTCGCCACGCTGGGCGGTGTTTCTTCCACCAATCAGGCGAAATCGGCTTTTGCAGCGATGGTCGGTCTTGGTCTTGCCATGGTCGGGGTAGATACCCAGACCGGTGTGCCACGCTTTACCTTTGGTCTCGTGCATTTCTATGATGGCATTGACTTCCTCGTTGCCATCGTCGGCCTGTTTGCGATCTCGGAAGTCTTCATCTTCATCGAAAATCGCCACGGCGATGCGGATGCAGAAGGCAAAAAGGTCGAGCTCGGTCGTCTGACGCCAACCATGAAGACCTTCTGGGGCAGTTTCCCTTCGATTATCCGCACCAGTATCGTCGGCTTCATTGCCGGTGTTCTGCCCGGTGCCGGAGCCTCCTTGGGGTCCTTCATTTCCTATTCCATGGAAAAGCGTCTGCTCGATAAGAATGGCACTTTCGGCAAGGGGGATCCTCGCGGTGTGGCTGCGCCTGAAGCGGGCAACAATGCGGCTGCCGGTGGTGCTCTGGTGCCAATGCTGGCGCTCGGTGTTCCCGGCTCTGGTACGACCGCCGTTCTTCTGGCTGTTCTGTTGGCGCTTAACATCACGCCCGGTCCGTTGCTCTTTGCCAACAACCCTGATGTGGTCTGGGGCCTGATTGCTGCGCTCTTCATCGGCAACTTCATCCTGCTGCTGCTCAACATTCCGTTCGTGGGGATCTTCATCCGCGTGCTGTTGGTGCCGCCGCGCATCCTGATGCCGATCGTCGCAATGGTCAGCTTTGTCGGGATCTACGGCATTGCCGGGTCTAGCTTCGATCTTCTGATCATGGTGGCCTTCGGTGTCGTCGGTTGGCTGTTCCGCAAGCTTGATGTGCCGCTGGTGCCGGTCATTCTCGGGGTGCTGTTGGGCAACAATATGGAAAGCAACCTGCGCCGCGCCATTACCATTTCTGATGGTGACTGGACGGTTCTGTTCGCAAGCCCGCTCGCGATCACCCTGTGGTCGATCTCGATCATCGGCTTTGTGCTCCCTATCTTCGTCAGCCGCTTCATGCCCAAGAAACCAAAACCGGTTTCTGCTGAAGCTGAAGAGGAAGTATCTAATTAAGACGCATCTCCCGGTCCGACATAATAAACCAGTCCCCCAACGATAACGGA
Source organism: uncultured Cohaesibacter sp. (assembly GCF_963678225.1). Lineage (NCBI taxonomy): Bacteria > Pseudomonadati > Pseudomonadota > Alphaproteobacteria > Hyphomicrobiales > Cohaesibacteraceae > Cohaesibacter > uncultured Cohaesibacter sp. The sequence continues at coordinate 2,973,863 of NZ_OY782764.1, forward strand.
TCGGGATTTGCATCAGAAACAAGGGGAGTGCCGGCCTTGGGTTGGCACTCTCTTAAAAGCCCTCAAAGGAAAGCAATCCGATTTCTTCGACAAAATCACAGTTTTTTTGGCTAAATTGCTGCGATTATGACCTCGGTCAGAGACTTGACGGAAATATCGGATAAAAAGGGCGATTAATATGATTGCGACTGTGACTGCGAAAGCGGCCATAAGTGAAAAACCGGCAATCAATGAGGGTGGATGAAACCGCAATCAACAAGGAATGAGAATATCCATTGTCACTGTCCGCAATCCTGCGACGATCTCTCTCCTAGCCGATTAATGTCAGGGTGCCATGGTGCCACTGAGAGGCTTTTAGACGGTGTGACAATGTAAATTCTGATTGCTCAAACGGCTAAAGGAATGTGCTAGTGAGCGACGGATTGGAATTCTTGACGGTTGAACCGGCCTCTGACCCTGTGGCCCGAAGGGAAATCGTCGACCTGCTGGCCAGTTGCGGCCTTGATTACGAGAAGCAAATCGAGTTTTTCGTAACAGCGCGGCAGGAAGGGCGGCTCGTAGCCTGTGCAGGCTTCGAAAAAGGCATCATCAAGGATGTTGCCATTTGCCAGACGCTGCGAGGCAGCGCGATCAGCCTGCGGCTCGTCAGCGAGGTAACCTATCTCGCCCATAGTCAGGGATATCAAATTCTTTTCGTCTATACCGAGCCGCATAATGCGGATTTCTTTTTGGGCTGCGGCTTCTATCCGCTGGTCGAAGTGCCCGGACAGACGGCCCTGCTAGAGAATACGCCGGTCGGTATCAAGAATTATTGTGCCTCTCTGGCCCGCTACAAGGTTGAGGGGGACAAGATTGGCTGCGTGGTAGCCAACGCCAATCCCTTTACGCTCGGTCACCTCTATCTGATCACCGAAGCAGCGAAATCCTGTGATTGGCTCCACCTGTTCATCGTCAAGGAAGATGCCTCGCTCTTCTCCTATCATGATCGCTTCATGCTGGCCAAGGAGATGACCAAGGACATTCCCAATCTCACCTTGCATGGTGGCTCGAAATATATGGTCTCGCGGGCCACGTTTCCGGCCTATTTTTTCAAGGACAAAGGCATGGTCGGTCAATGCCGCACCGCGGTCGATCTGTTGCTCTTCCGCAAATATATTGCCCCGGCCCTTGGTGTGACCCACCGCTTTGTCGGCACAGAGCCATTCTGCGATACCACGCGCAAATACAACAATGACATGAAATTCTGGCTCCAAGAGCCGAGCTCCATAGCCCATTCCATCGAGGTGGTTGAGCTGGAGCGCACCAAGCGCAGCGGCATCGCCGTTTCCGCTTCAGAAGTGCGCCGCCTGTTGGCGGGAGGAAACTTTGAAAAGATCAAGGAGTTCGTACCCAAACCGACCTTTGATCTGATCATGAATAAATATGCCACATCAGTTTGACAGCTGACGGCCTGTCGCCGCCATGCGTGCCATCGATTTTAAAATTCTAAAGGAGCGAAACATGCAGATCATACAGGAGGCGTTGGCGGGGACACTCGAATCGAGCGATCTCTTTGTCAGGGTCTCACCGTCAGAAGGACCGCTTGAGTTGATCCTGAACAGCGAAGTTCAGCACCAGTTCGGCGACCAGATCCGAAAGGTCGCGCAAGAGACCTTTGCAAAGCTTGGCGTGTCCGAAGGGGCCACCGTAATCATTGAAGACAAGGGCGCGCTTGATTGCGTGATCGAAGCCCGCCTGGAAGCCGCTCTTCTGCGCGCCGCAGGTGATAAATCGGTAGAGTGGGAGGCCCTGTCATGACTTTGCGTCGTTCCATGTTGTTTATCCCCGGTTCCAACGCCGCGATGATCTCGACCGCCTTCGTCTTCAAGCCGGACTCGGTGATGTTCGACCTTGAGGATGCTGTATCCCTGCGCGAAAAGGATGCTGCCCGTCTGCTGGTCTATCACACCCTCAAATCATCGCTTTATGATGGAATTGAGCGTGTTGTCCGTATCAACCCATTGTCGACGCCATATGGCAAGGATGATCTCGAGGCCGCCGTGCGCGGCGGCGCCGACGTCATCCGCCTGCCCAAGACCGAAACGGCCGATGATGTGAAGGAGCTGGAAACCTGCGTTGAGGAGCTCGAGCGCAAATGCGGCCGAGAAGTTGGCTCGACATTGCTCATGGCTGCCATTGAATCGGCGTCCGGTGTGATCAACTCAGTCGCCATTGCCACCGCTTCAAAACGCCTGATGGGCATTGCTGTGGCTGGCTTTGACTATGTGGTTGACATGCAGACCGAACGCGGCGATGGCTCTGAGCTGTTCTATGCCCGCTGCGCCGTGTTGCACGCAGCCCGTGCCGCCAAGATCGATGCCTTCGATGTGGTCTATTCCGACATCAACAATGAGGAAGGCTTCCTCAAGGAAGTCGACGTCATCAAACGGCTTGGCTTCAACGGCAAATCGCTGATCAATCCGCGTCAGATCGAACTCTTGCACAATGCCTACGCCCCAACACAGGAAGATGTCGATTATGCCAACCGTGTCGTTGCCGCGGCTGAAAAGGCAGAGACCGAAGGGCTGGGGGTCATCGCGCTCAATGGCAAGATGATTGATGCGCCCATCGTGGATAGCGCCAAACGGGTTCTGAGCCGCGCTCAGGCTTCCGGCGTGAGACGATAGGGAGGGCTGACAATGGACAAGAACAATCATTCGGCTCCGGGGAGGAGCGAGACGGTGGCAGAACCAGAACTGTTTCAGGGCTTTGCAGCAAAAATTCCTTATCTGGCCGATCCAGTCGCCAAGCTTGATCGCAAGCTGGTCGATACGGTGCAGGAGGCTGTGCGTCGTGTGGGCCTCAAGGACGGAATGACCATTTCCTTCCACCATGCCTATCGCGAGGGCGACAAGGTCATCAATATGGTTGTGCAGATCCTTGCCGATATGGGCTTCAAGGATCTGACGCTGGCTTCTTCCTCGCTGGTCTCTGCCAACGCGCCGCTCATTGAGCATATCAAGAATGGTGTGATCCGGAAGATCTACACCTCCGGCATGCGAGGCAAGCTGGCTGATGCCATCTCCCACGGGCTGATGGACGAACCGATTACCGTGCATTCTCACGGGGGGCGCTGCGCTCTCATCGAAACCGGTGAAATCAACATCGATGTCGCCTTTATCGGCGTTTCGGCATGCGATGCCTATGGCAACGCCAACGGCTTTTCAGGGCGCTCACGCTGTGGGTCGCTGGGCTATGCCATGGTCGATGCCTATTTCGCCAAGAATGTCATCATGCTGACCGAGGAAATCGTCGCCTATCCGAATGCACCGGCCAGCATTCGTCAGGATCAGGTGGACTGGATCGTGCAGGTGGATGAGGTCGGTGATCCGGCCAAGATCTCCGTTGGGGCAGCCCGTGCCACGACCAATCCGCGTGAGTTGCTGATTGCGCGCCTGTCGGCGGAAGTAATGGAGCATGGCGGCTATTTCAAGGATGGCTTTTCCATGCAGACCGGCACCGGCGGCTCGTCCACGGCAACGGTCCGCTTCCTGGAAGATCGCATGCGGCATCTGGACATCAAGGCTCAATGGGCGCTTGGCGGACAGACCGGTGGGATGGTCGATTTGCACAATAAGGGCCTGATCGGCACATTGCTCGACACCCAGAGCTTTGATGCGGTGGCTGCCCGTTCGCTGGAATCCTCGCCCAACCATGTTGAAATCTCGGCTCATTATTACGCAAGTCCCATGTCGAAAGGGGCTGTGGTGGATCGGCTGGATATGGTGATCCTGTCGGCACTGGAAATCGATCTTGATTTCAACGTCAATGTGTTGACCGGTTCTGATGGTGTCATGCGAGGCGCCTCTGGCGGCCATTGCGATACCGCAGCTGGGGCCAAATTGTCCATCGTGGCCGCGCCGCTTATCCGCTCGCGCATCCCGACCGTGGTCAAGAATGTCACCACGCGGGTTACGCCGGGCGAGACGGTCGGTGTGCTGGTCACAGACCACGGCATAGCCGTCAACCCGAACCGACCAGACGTGGAAGAGCGGCTGCGCGCTGCCAATCTGCCGGTTCGCACCATGGAAGAACTCTATCAGCGGGCGATCTCCATTACGGGTGAACCCAAGCCGATCGAGTTCCTCGACAAGGTGGTCGGCGTTGTCCGCTATCGTGATGGCACTGTGATCGACACCGTGCGTCAGGTTGCCAAATGACAAGTGGGTCCTTCATGGATGAGGAGATAGGCGAGGGCGATCTTAAGGAAGTGATTAGTGATCCTTCTTTGGAGATCGTCACTGCGCCAACCTATGGACTATTGAAACAGGAACAATTGGGGATATCAATTTCTCCTGTTGCCCCTGTGTGGTCGTCCCTGCCGGAGCGCCTTGCCGACCTTGTCCATGAAGCCCTCGTTGCCGAAGCAACCCTCACGCCAAAGCCGGGGCTTGTGGATGCCCGCAACAACGGCTCGCACAAGGATATGACGCTGGCGACCTTTCTTGCCAGTGCCGACGCGTTGCGCCCTCTGATGGCGTCATTCGTCAAGGCGGGCATGGAAACAGCGGGTGATCCTGCTTCTGTTGCGCTGCAGGCTCTGCGTGGACACGGTCTTATCTGCGAAGAGGCAATGAATGAGGCCACCGGCGGCATCAACACACATAAGGGCGGCATCTTCGCTTTTGGCCTGTTGCTCGGCGCAGCGGGACGTTGCATCGGACGCGGGGAAGGGCTCTCGGTCGCGGCGCTTTGCGGCGAAGCCGCGCAAATGGTCAAGGGGCTGGTGAAGCGTGAGCTCGCCAACCGCGTAAAGACTGCCAATACTGCTGGGGAATATATCTATCGTCGCTATGGCCTCACTGGCGCTCGGGGCGAAGCGGAAAGCGGCTTTGAATTGGTGCGGCTCTATGCTCTTCCAGCCTTTCTTTGCTCAAGAGAGGCTGGGCAGGACGAGGAAACCGCGTTGCTTGCCGCTCTGCTCGAATTGCTCATCCGCAACAGGGATACCAATCTGGTTGCCCGTGGCGGCATGGAAGGACTGTTTTTCGTGCGCCGTGAAGCGCAACGGCTCAAGGGGCAGGGCGGTGTTTTTGCCCCGGATTTCCAAGCAAGGCTGATGGCCATGGATGAAGCGCTGATCCACCGGAATCTAAGTCCCGGAGGGAGCGCTGACCTGCTAGGTGTTACCTTGTTTCTCGCGCGTATCGATGCGATGGGGTTGTCGGCAAGCACGGAGGCCCCATGAAAGAATCCTGTTGGACCGATGGCGCGGAGGTCGCCCTCAAGGATATGCTGCAAGCCCGCGAACGGCGGGTGCGTCGGCGCGAAGATGGCCTCGCTCACTATCGCATGCCGACAATCACCTTTTCCGTCGTCATGCCCGGGCCGGTAAAATTGTGCCCCATGAGCGAATTACTCGCCAAGAAGGCAGAGTGCGCAATGCGCGAACAGCTCTCGGCAAAGGGCTGGGAAAGCTACATGCTCTGGTCCCAGAACGCGGACACAGGCCCGGAGGCTTTGTTCGCTGTCGGCTGTGAGGCTGAAAAGCTCAAAATGGCGATGGTCGAGCTGGAAGAAAGTCACCCGCTGGGGCGACTATGGGATCTTGATGTCCATGGCGCAGACGGGCGAGCGGTTTCCCGTCGGGATATCGGCATGGCGCCGCGACAGTGCCTCTTGTGTGATCAGCCAGCCCATGCCTGTGCACGCTCTCGCGCGCATGAAATGGGTGACATTATAAGGGCCATGGAAGAAAGAATTCGAAGCTATTTGGAAAAATAAATAAGTCTTTGCCAAAAGTTGTCATGCATTTTGGACAAGAGCATGCGATAGATGGGAAGCATTTTTCTGTAGCAACGCGAACTCTTAAAAGAAGATCAAAAGAAACAAACTCTTAGCATGGAGATTCGTCCCGCCTGAGAGGTGCGTTGCGCTTGCCAGACAAAGAGAATGCCCATCCCTCAAGCGGGAGTTGAAGATTAGGCGCGTTGGTACTAGATTATCGATGCATACTTTCAAACATTATTTCATGGAGTCGCCTTTTGATTAGAAAATTGACAGATCCTGAGGTTCTGGAGGCGCTCGCAACACATGCAGAACAGTTTGATTTTGTTCTCGTGCCCGGCTTTAAAAATAGTGGGCCGGAGCATTGGCAGACCTATTGGGAACGGGAGATCAATCTCTTTTGCCGCATCGAACAGAGCCGCTGGGATCAGCGCGATATTGTGCTATGGATTGATGCCGTGGGAAGGCTCCTGACCAAGCGCAATCGTCCCGCCATTCTCATCGGCCATTCGCTGGGGGCGCTTGCTTCTGCCTGCGTCATAGCCCGAGGGGAGCTGAATGTGGTTGGCGGCATGTTTGTCGCCCCAGCCGAGCCCATGCGCTTTGCTGTGGAAGAACGCATTCCGCACGAGAATTTGGGTATTCCAACGGTGGTAGTCGCCAGCCATAACGACAAGCTCATCTCCTTTGCGCGCGCCAAGGGACTGGCTGATGGTTGGGCATCCGACTTTATCGATGTCGGGGAAGCCGGACATATCAATTCCGAGGCTGGCTTTGGTCGCTGGCCTTATGGCTTGACCATTCTTCGCGATCTCGCTGACCGCATTGTCGCCGATAAGAGTAAGGGGTGATCACGCCCGATCACTGCTCTTCCGGCTTTTTGAAAATACTGTTCCAGACATCCAGAAAATACCTGCGTTTTAGCGGGTCTTGATAGGTCAGTAAGCCGATGCCCATCTTGATTGGCAAATAGGCGTTGGTGGAATCAGCTGGCAATTTCGACCGCCGCATGTCTGGCGAAATGGGGATCAAGGCCGAGTCCCGAGCCATTTTCTCTTGCCCGGTTTCAGATAGCAGAAACTCCAGAAAGCGCTCTGCTTCTCTCTTCTTCCTCGAATGTTTGTAGATGAAGGCCGTGCGCGACATGACAATGGTGTAATCCTTGAATTGGAAAATACCGACATTCGGATCCTTGGAGGCGCGTTCCAGCGCGTAGGTGCCGATGACGTTATAGCCAAGGATCAGATCGCCCGAGGCGACTGCATCCAGAATGGCAGACGTATAGTCATAGGTGCGCATCTTTGCGCGGCTGAGCGCTTCGATCACACGGAAAATCTTGTCGCTTTGAATGGCATCTTGCGTAAAAAACAAGTAGCCCGCTCCCGACGAGGCCGCATCATAGGTGCCCACTTTCCCTTCGAAGGTGGGCAGATTATTGATCAATAGATCCGCCAGATCGGAATGGGTTTTGGGCAGCGGATAGCCCCGGAAGGCTTCCTTGTTATAAACCAGCACAATCGGCTCATAGGTGAAGCCGTAAAGCTCATTACGCCACTCCGCCCAGCTTGGTGTTGCGCCTGCACGATCGGCGCTGAAGGGAGAGGCGAGCCCCTCATTGACCAGCTTGACCTGCAAGTCCATGGCCGAGCTAATGACCAGATCAATGGCGTTGTCCTTGCGGTCCCTTGCATAGAGCACATGCTCGAACAGGGCGTTGGTGGTGATTTCGTGATAGGCAATCTCGATATCCGGATTGGCCGTTTCAAAAGCCCTGATGACGCTTTCAAAGGCGGCGGTGTCCGTGGTGCTCCAGATATCGATCTCGGTCTTTTCTTGCGAGAAGGCGGCTGGTATGGCTGCCAGCATTACTAACAACGCAGTGATCGCGAAAAGCATGTATTTGGCTGAGCGAGCCGAACAGACTGAAAGAGGCGAAATAAGGGGGAAGAGGCTCCGTGCGCTCATGTGGGGATCCCCACTGTTTTACGGGTGAATATCATTCTCACGCTTAAACCTCCCAAAGCCGATTGGCCGAGCCTGAGCTGTGCCTTGTGGCTGCGCATGACCTCGTCAACGATGCTGAGGCCCAAACCAGACCCGTCGTTGCCGGTTCCCGTCGTATAGAAGCGTTCCAGCACCTTTGCACGCCGTTCTTCCGGAATGCCCGGACCGGCGTCATCCACTTGCAGGATAAGCTGCTTTCGCTCTCTGCCGCGAAGTTTCAGGGTATTTTCAAAAAGAGAGATATCGATGCGGTTGTTGGCTGGGCCATGTTTGATGGCATTGTCTATGACATTGCTGATGGCCTCGCGGATGGAGATGCTGTCGCCTGCAATCAGATCGGCATTCTTGCCGCCATTCTCGATCTCGGGCGCAATATTAACCGAAAAATCGATATCGGACTTCACATGTTCACGCAGCAGCGTCTGCAAAACGGTTTTGAGCAAATCTGCCAGATGAATATCCGAGACAATCTTCTGGTCGGCCCGGTGAATGACCATGGCGTGGGCCAACAGCTGGTTGGTCAGGTGAATGGTCTGCCGGTTCTGCCGCTCGGCCTTTTCGATACGGCCTTTCAAAAGCTCGGGGGACAGCTCCTTGCTGGCCAGCTCCAATTGCCCCTGAAGCGCTGAAAGGGCCGTCCTGATCTGATGCGTGACATCGGCTATAAAGATTTGCGAGTGATCGAGATTGTTCTTCAGCCGCGAGATGAAGCCGTTGATCGAGAGCACAAGACTAGCCACTTCGCGCGGTGGCGTGACGGGTAGGGGCGTGAAGTCGGAAATGTCACGCTGTCGCAAATTCTGCTCTACGTCGATCAGTGGATGAAGGGCGCGATTAATCGCGATCCAGACAAACAGCAACCCCACCACGGTGATGAAAAGAGCCACTGCAAACCCGCGCCAGAACAGCTCTGCGATCATGTCATGACGCGCTATGCAGGTTTGGCCGAACTGCACGATGACCCAAAGCGAGCGAGCTTCTCCGGTGAGAAAGCGCGCCTGCTGCATGAAACGGACGGACTCGCCACTGAAAGCGTCATCCCAATAAACAGGGCTTTCGCTTGGCTTGTAATTGGCCTTGGGGCGCAGATTGTGAGAGGCCGTAATGGTCTCGTCATCTTGCGTGAAAATGCGATAGAAAACGCGGTCTTCTTTTGCCAGTCCCAGAATCTCAAAGGCGGAATAGGGGATGTCGACCCGCACCTCACCCGAAGCCAGGTTGGCTCTTTCCAGAATGGCAAGGGCCGCCCCATGCAACAGCCGGTCATAGGATTCATTGGCAGCCTGTTGCGCATAGCCCCACAAGCCGATGCAGATCACCGTCAGAATGGCCAGAAAGCCAGCCCCCATGCTCAGAATGAGCCGGTGACGCATGGATTTCTGTGTGAGGCGTTTGGAAGCGTGTTTCATCGGTGCCCATGGTCTCGCGCGAAGGGTGGCTCAAGTCTCATCCATATGCCCGATATAGCCAAGCCCTCGAATAGTCTTGATGAGGAAAGGGGAGCCATCCAGCTTCTTGCGCAGGCGCGTGATGGTCTGTTCAATCGCGTTGAAGCTGGGGGTTTCATCAAAATTGTAGATCTTGTCAGCGATCTCTTCCTTGGTCAAAACCCGATCAAGGCTGGTGAGAAACAGCTCAAGCAATTGCACTTCCTTGTTACGAAGCTCGATATCCTTGCCCGCTACATTGGCAAGCTTTGTGCCCCAGTCGAAGGTGAAATTGCCAGCGGTGAACAGGTTGCGCGCGAGACCGGATTTGCGCCGCGCCAACGCCCGGCAGCGGGCAATCAACTCGCGAAAATCAAACGGCTTGGTCATATAGTCGTCTGCGCCAGCATCCAGCCCCACGACCCGGTCATCAATCTCCGAACGGGCGGAGAGCACCAGCACCGGCGTATCGAGATTGCGTGCCCGAATGGCTCTTAGTAACTCGAACCCGTTCCGCCCAGGCAGGTTGATATCCAGCAGAATGAGATCAAACTGCTTCTGACGTAAAATATAGTCCGCTTCGTCCCCGTCACTTTCATGATCAATGACATGCCCTTCCTTGCGGAAGCGTTCAACGACGGTTTCGGCTAACGCCATGTTATCTTCAACAAATAAAACGCGCATGAAATCAGCTAGTTCAAACCCCTCCCGATCCGGACAGTGTGAATCCCCTCGTGTCTGCCCAGAATAGCTCGAGATTAGGTTCCTCGTTGGTCAGGGTCAATATGGCTAGTCTTAAAGACAGTATCTCAAGAGAGAGCAATAGAAGGCGACAGGCAAGCTAAGCATTTGAAAGCAGTTAAATCTTAAATGGAAAACATGGGTATTTATTACAATGGATTTTGGTGAGTATCGTGTTTTATGCCGTTAGTAAAACCAAAGCTTGCAAAATAAAGCGAAATTTAACGCAGAGCGCATAGGCTTAGACCTGGTTTTTCTTTGTTTCAGATATGTTTTGCCAGTATGCGTACATCATCCGTGTTCTATCTCTTGTTGTTTTTTACAGTCTGTTTGACCGGTGACGCTCATGCATCGGAGTTATCCAGCCTGAAGGCAAATATTGACCTTACATGGGTTATGGCAGCTTCAGCGCTTGTCATGTTCATGCAAGCTGGCTTTCTTATGCTGGAAGCGGGGATGGTGCGCTCGAAAAACTCCATCAATGTCGCCCAGAAGAATTTGCTTGATTTCGTCTTCTCTGTGGCTGCCTTCACTATTCTGGGCTTTATGCTGGCCTTTGGAAAATCCTATGGCATCTTTGGGCTGGATTGGCGCTATCTTGGGCTTCAGGATCTGACCTCTCAGGAGGCGGGCTTCTTTGTTTTTCAGGTGATGTTCTGCGGAACGGCGGCGACGATTGTGTCCGGAGCCATCGCCGAGCGCATCCGCTTGTCGTCCTACGTGGTCGCCTCTGTCTTTCTCTCGGCCATCATCTTTCCTGTTTTCGCCCATTGGGCCTGGGGCAATGCCCTGATGCCCAATGAGGGGGCATTCCTTGCTAACATGGGCTTTATCGATTTCGCCGGATCGTCGGTGGTGCATGGCACTGGCGGCTGGGTGGCTCTGGCAGGCTGCATTCTGCTTGGGGCGCGAGAGGGGCGTTTTGATCGTGAAGGCAAGCCGATCCGGCTGGCCGGGCACAGTCCAGTTCTTGCGACCACCGGCGGGCTTTTGCTTTTCATCGGTTGGTTGGGATTCAATGGCGGATCTACGCTCAAGGCTGAAGAGAGTGTCGCTTTCATTATTCTGAATACGGTGTTGGCCGGTGGCTTTGGTACGGTTACCGGGTTCATTTACGGCTATCATCAGGATGGCCACTATCTGCCGGAGAAGTCTCTTGCCGGGCTTATCGGTGGCTTGGTTGCGGTTACTGCCGGCTGCGCTGTCTTAACGCCGTTGGGTGCGATTGTCATTGGAGCCGTTGGCGGTCTCGTGGCTGTCATTGCAAACAGCGTTCTTGAACATAAATGGAAAATCGACGACGCCGTAGGAGCTATCGGTGCTCATGGCTTTGCGGGTGTTGTGGGAACCATCGGGTTGGCTCTGTTGGCGCCAGCGGAGCATTTCGAAAATGGCCGCCAATATCAGATCATGATCCAGTCGCTCGGCGCAGGGCTCAATTTTCTTGTCAGTTTCGGCCTCGGCTTTATCTGCTTCTGGTTCCTGAAGCGCTTCCTGCGTCTGCGGGCAAGCCGCGAGGAAGAGTTGATCGGCCTTAATATTGCCGAACATGCCACCCGCATTGGTGTGGGACATGTCGAAGAGGCCATGGAGAAGCTGCTCTCCGGCCAACGAAGCTTTTCACAGAGATTGCCTGCAGTTGCTGGTGATGAAGCGGAAAATCTGACCGGCTTGTTTAACAAACTCATGAGTAATCTTGAAGCCGAGCATAAAAAGCTGAGCGAATTGGAAATCCTCAAGACCCAGTCTGAAGAAGCCGAGCGCATATCGGCACTTTCCAACGCCACCTTTGAAGGGATCGCCATCCATCAGAATGGCATGGTAATTGATGGAAATCCTCAAATTGCCGAGCTGCTGGATTACAGCCTTGAGGAAGTGATCGGCAAATCGATCATGCATTTCGCTGATGAACGTCATCGCGGCCGGATCGAACGCTCTATTGCGGAGAATTGCAGCGAGCCATATGAAGCCGTGCTCGTGTCTAAATCAGGCGAGCGGATACCTGTGGCCATTCGTGGGCGTATGATCAACTACAAGGGACGGGAGGTGCGTATTTCCTGCTTTGTCGATCTCAGAGAACGCAAGGCGGCCGAGGAGCATATCCGTATCATGGCCCAGCATGATGCCCTGACAGGTGTGGCCAACCGTTCACTCTTTAACTCGCAGCTTGAGAATGCCGTCAAGACGGCAACCCCGCAACGGGCAATCGCTCTTATTCTTATCGATCTGGATCGTTTCAAGAATGTCAATGATGTGTATGGTCATCCCGCCGGTGACATTGTCATCAAGGAAACTGCTGCACGCCTGAAGGCGCTTGCCGGGGTCAATGACAGTGTTGCACGATTGGGAGGCGATGAATTTGCGATCATTCAACGCAATATTCTTTTCACCAATCAGGCTGCTGATACCGGCCACCGGATTGTCAACGAGCTGTCCCGCCCCATCAAGATTGATGACAAGAAATCTGTGATGGTGGGCGCTAGCGTGGGCATTGCGCTGAGCCCGGAACATGCCAAGGATGCAGAGACCATATTCTCGCGTGCGGATATTGCTCTCTATCATTCAAAGAAGACAGGGCGGAATATTTCAAACATCTATCGAACCGGCCTCAACCAGTTGATGGAAAAACGCAGAGCGTTGCAGTCAAGTCTTGAAAAAGCTCTCGAAGAGGACGAATTCGAGCTTTACTATCAGCCCCGCATCAACGCCAAATCGTTGGAGATTGACGCTTATGAGGCTCTCCTGCGCTGGAACCATCCGCAGAAAGGGCTGGTAAGTCCGGCGGAATTCATTCCCGTGGCCGAAGCCAGTGGCTTGATCGTGGATATCGACAACTGGGTCTTCAAGCGTGCCTGTCGGGATGCCGCAAAGGGGTTGAAGGGCAAACATCTCAGCATCAATGTAAGCCCGCTGGGGTTCCAGCAGCGCGACTTTGTCAAGACGATTGAAGAGACACTGGAAGAGACGGGAACCGACCCATCGCAGATCGAGCTTGAGCTGACAGAGGGCATGTTGATCGAAGATGATGAACGCGGCTTGTCTGTGATGAAACAGCTCAAGCGGTTGGGGCTGTCACTGGCTCTGGATGATTTTGGCACTGGCTACTCATCGCTTTCCTACCTGTCCAAATATCCGTTTGACACCATCAAGATTGACCGTAACTTCGTTGTTGCCCTCGGGCAGGAGAAAAGCGCTGTTGCCATCATGAAGGTGATCATCGGGTTGGGCAAAGGGCTGGGCATGGATATCGTGGCCGAGGGCGTGGAAACGGTCGAGGAAGCCGCCTTCCTGCGTGAGAATGAATGCGATCAGCTTCAGGGCTATCTGATCAGTCGCCCCATGACGGTCGAAGAGATCATGCATGAAGTGCCACTTGATATCCGATGTTCAATTCTGAGTGCAGAGCCTGATGACAAGACGGATATGCAGGTCTCCAGCCTGCGTGCAGTGAAAGACGGCTCAAGCGAAAGCGTCGAGCCCGCAAGTGAGCCGGACATCTCCCCCAAACGTGCCTAGAAACGAATTTGGGCTTGCGGATATGCTCTCAAGCAGCGCTTTACGCTTAATAGTCCCTCTCGAAGAAGATTCCGGCTTTGGTTTCTCCATCTGAACTGGCTTCGCCATGGGCTTTGATCTGATCGGTAATATCAAGGTCGATGCTCACTTTGCCAGCGTCACTGGCCGTGCTCTTTTCGACATTGATATAGGTTCGATCATTGATATAGCGCCCGACTCCGACAGTTGTTTCATTGGTTTCCGCATCAGACTTGATGTCGATATTGTCGATGCCCGCCATGTTGCGCAGGCGGTCCAGAACGCCGGGGCCGGAATTAACCCCGCTAAGGGTCGCCACAGCATTGGCCAGCTGCGCGAGCTGGATAGCAGAGAGTTCGGAAAGCTCCTTGTCGAAGAACAGATGCGCCAGAATTTCGTCTTCTGGCAGGGTCGGAGACGAGGAAAGGCTGATCTCTGGGGCGGAGGCGTAGCCCTCCACGGATACGGTATAGGTGGTGCCGCTGTTGGTTGACGTGGCCGAGAAATCCAGAGCCGGGTCCAGCGTCCCCGCAAAGGTGACCGTTCCGCTGTCAAAATCCAGCCGTTTGGTCAGAATTTCAAGCCGTCCGCGCTGCATGGCAATGGTGCCCAACGGGCGCGGGTCAGCTGTAGTGCCGGTAATCCGGATGGAGCCACCCAGTTCTGCATCCATGCCGCGACCGCGTATGTAGATGCTGCGCGGTGCCTGAATGTCCAGATCAAGTCGCATGGCCGGACCGGCATTCGCATTGCTGTCGCTTTGGGCTTTGGGGGCAAATTTCTCAGCCTGTTCGGCGACCCGTCCTTGCGCATTCTTGTGCGATACATCCACCGGAGAGACGGAAGAGGGCAGGGACTCAGGAATGAGGATCTCGGTTGTCTTGAGGTCGACCTGACCGGAGATGACCGACGCCCCAGTCAGCTCACCCTTCAAGTTCATGTTGGCGTTAAACAGGCTCGTCAGGATCTCTTCATATTTATAGTTGCCGTCTCGAATGGTGACGGTGATATCGGCAGGCAGACCGGCGTTGGCGTCCAACCCGATTGTGCCATTCACCGTCAGCGTGCCTTTCTGGCCGAGCCGTCCGGTAACAGACTCAATAGACGCCTGCTGACCGGCAAGACGAACCGTGCCGCCCAGATCGCGCAGAACGATGCCCGACGAAAATTCAGAGAAACGCGCGCCTTTTGTCGTGATGGTGCCATTGATATTTGGCGCGCTGAAAGTGCCTGTCACCTTGGCTGAGACCGAAGCCCCCCCTTCCAGCTGCAAACCCGCATCGGCAAGGCTGCGCGCGGCAAGGGAGAAAGGAACCGAGCCTTCTGCAGCTATGTCCATGCTCTGACGCGAAAGCGCAAGGCTGCCATTGACATTGAGGTCTGCGCCGCCTCCCGTAAGGTGGTTTTGTAAGGAAACAGAATTGTTGGCAAAGCGGCCTGAGCTGCTGATCTCCAATTGCGGAACTCCAGCCTGACGGGTCGAGCGAACAGAGAGGCCACTAACCGTGCCTTGCCAACTTGCTTCAGGGGCTGCTGATGAGCCTGAAATTTTGGCCGTCAGATCCAGCTGACCCGTAGGGGTTTCTCCCGTTGGAGCAACCTTCTCGGCAATGGCCAGCGGCAGTGCGTCGAGTGCGACATCAAGGGCAAGCTGATCACCTGCCGAGCCGGAAACCGTTACAAGGCCGCTATCGACAGAGAGCTTGAGGGCATTGGTAAGCGAGGCGCCATTGGTCAAATCGACACGAACCGGTTCGACCAACCCAAGATCGATGCCTTTCCAACTGCCTGTAAAGCGATCAAGCGCGAGGGTTGTTTGCCCTTCCTGCTGCAACAGCTTGCCTTCCAGCGCCAAAGGTGCCTGAGAGACTTGTGCCGTCATGGAGAAAGGCAGGGTGCCGTTGCCACCTTTCATATTGGCCTTGAGCGAGCGGATGGTTTCGCCAGAGGCAGAGATGCGTTCAACGGATAGAGAGGAATTCATGCTCATGACGCCAGTTGCATCATTGATCTGGGACTTGAGAGACAGGTCGGAAAGAGCAATATCCTTCATCGCCAAATCAGGCGCGGAGGCATCAACGCTGACCGACTGCTTACCATCGCTGGCCGACAGGGCTATGTCAGCCTTAAGTGAGCCTTTCAGATCCGGCTGAAGCAACAGTGGCCCCAACGCGGCAAAATCCTTGATGGCTGCATTCAGATCGCCCGTGGCCAGCCCGGCGGGCGACAGGGTAAGAGTTCCGGTGACTTCAGCGCCCGGTGCCGTGACCGAGAGCTGGTTGATGGAACGGCTGCCATCTTCATTGGTGACAAGCTCGAGGGTGCTCTCTATGGGCGATCCATCATACTGCGCTGAAAGCGTCAATGTGGCGTCCGGTGCCGCATTGGAGGCAAGATCCAGCTTGAGATTTTCGATAGACTTGTCATAAACCGAAAGAGATTGACCGCGCAGGGCGAGGGTCAGCCGTGGGTTACTGGTCGTTCCTTCAACCGAGAAATCTCCTCCCAGAGCGCCGGAAAGTCCCTCATTGAGCGGTTTGATATCTGATAGGGCAAGGGTGCCATCAAGCGCCAACGTATCGGGCGCGTAGCTCCCTTCTGCCGTAAGGGACGCAAGGCCTGCAACCAGCTCGGCCTTGTTGAGACGTATGGTCTCTCCGTCGAGCGCGCTTTCTACCAGCAGGGTCTTATCGCCAGAGAGGATCGCGTCGAGTGGGGCTGAGCCTGTGGCCAGTTGATCGAGCGCCATGGTGGCATTGATCACTCCTTCGCGATTTTCAATATCAAGCTCCGGCGCGGTGACTGACAGGGATGCGTTCTCAAGTGTAATGGCATCCTGCGACAGGCTGGCAACGGAGCCATCAAGCGTGAGGGCTGCTTTCTGCAAGGTGCCGCTCATGCGTCCCTTGAGGCCCACATGCCCGATCATCAGCGATGGCGCATCTTGTTGCTGTAATTCAATCTGTGTACCCTCAGAGCCCAGATCAAAGGCCATTTTCATGTCCAGACTGCTATCCCGATTGTCCAGAAAGCCATTGGCTTCAAGACGCGCCAATCCTGAGGCAAAGGAGAATTGCTTCAGCTCGATCACATCCTCTTGCGACTGCTCAAGCGAAAGGTCGATGTTGCTGGTGCCGGCAACGAGGGGGAGAACAGACTGGGGCAGGAAGGGCGAGAGCTTGCCCAGCAGCTTCGCATTGACACGCGATCCGCTTTCATCAAAGCCGACGACCACTTGCCCGCTGACAGTGGTTTTTCCATCAAGCTTGACGGCAAGGTCCGAGCGCCAGTCATCCGCCGGTCCGTCTCCTTTAAGGGTCACATCAACGGCGGGCAGATTGGCAATATCCATCAGACGCGCAGCGAGGCCTCCACGCGGCTCAGTGAATGTCAGGTCCAACAGCCGCTGATTTGCAGCAGGTTTGAGCGTCCAGCGCGCGCTAAGCCCATCCTCGAGGGCGTCCAGATAATGAAGATCGAGCACCCCGTTTGTCTGGAAGGGAGCGCCAACAAGCGCCATGTTACCAGCCAGAGTGAGTTTTGCCTCTTTGCCCAAGAGGGGGTCACCAAGAAAGATTTTCCCGATGGACAAGCTGTCGATCCGCGCTTCAACGGCTGGCAGGGTAGGGATAAGGGAGCCATCGCTGCTGATTTCCTGCGTCGGTTGGCTGCTCGCCAGCGGCGGACGCTCAACCGATAGTTCATCCAGCGAGAGCGTATCCACCGACAGGGTGAGGCCAAACAGATCCGCAAGAGAATAGCGGCCAGACAGCCCCTTGGCGGTGAGCCATGTTCCATCTTTGTCGGACAAGGCAATTTGGCCGATCTCTATGTCGCCCAGAAGACTGTCGACCCCTGAAATCTCGACCTTTTGCTCTTCGCTGCTGGCGATGGAATTGACCAAAGACGTTGTCATCGATAGCCCGAAGCTGGTGGCAAGCAGGAGATAGCCGACCAGCAGCAGCGCAAGGATCAAAAAGAGTAGACTATAGAAACCCCGGAATACCAGGGTGCGAGCAGACGTCATAGTGGCCTCATGTCTGGAGAGTCTGGAGAATCAGTTCAACAGATGATTACAACTAGAATGCCTGTCCTAGGCCCAGATAAACACCAAATTTGGGCTCATCCTGTATTTTCTTGAGAGGAACGGCCACATCAAGGCGTAATGGACCGATGGGCGTGAGATAGCGCACACCTGCACCGACGCCGGTGTACCATTCGTTTTCAAACTTGGGCATGGAGCTGTTGAACGTGTTGCCGACATCAACAAAGGCGGCAAGGCCGATGCTATCGGTTACCTTCATGCGAGCTTCAAGTGACCCCGCAATATAGGAGCGTCCGCCGGTCGGGTCGTTGCTGGAATCGCGTGGTCCCGCCATCTGGTAGGAATAGCCGCGAATGGAGCCGCCACCACCGGTAAAGAAGCGTCGGTCGGTTGGCACATCGCTCTTGGATGCGCCCACGATGGTGCCAGCAGAGATTTTGCCAGCCAAGACAAAGCGTTTGGCCCTGTCCAGAGACTGATAGGCAGAAAGGGTTGCGCTCGTTTTGAGGAAGCCGATAGAGCCATCGCTGCTGATGGTTGGTTCCGCATCAATCAGCGCATAGAACCCCTCGGTCGGGTCCAGCTTGCTGTCGCGCTTGTCATAGGCCAGTTCCAGCGGC
This sequence comes from uncultured Cohaesibacter sp., assembly GCF_963678225.1. Taxonomy (NCBI): domain Bacteria; kingdom Pseudomonadati; phylum Pseudomonadota; class Alphaproteobacteria; order Hyphomicrobiales; family Cohaesibacteraceae; genus Cohaesibacter; species uncultured Cohaesibacter sp. The sequence goes on from NZ_OY782764.1 coordinate 2,992,000, forward strand.
GTGGAGAAAAGCAGATTGGTGTCTGTGCCCGAGCTGTCCGTAATGCGCGCATATTCAGTCTTGAAGGCCGCGCGGGTCGAGAGCGCGTCGGTCCACTGATAGCTGAGCCCCACTTCGCCACTGACAGCGCGCTTCTGATAGGCTTCGGGATTGCTGAAATCCATCGAAAGCTTGGCATCGAACGTGCTGGCAGGACCAATGACACCGGGCTTCTTGAATATGATGTCGGCGTTATAATCCAGATCCTTGACGTCATCCTGGCCTATATTGGCGATCGAGCCCTGAACGCGCAGGCTTTCAGCTCCGCCAAACAGGTTGCGATGCACCCAATAGCCTTCCAATCCGACGCCATCCAGATTGCCGATGGTGACACCGGCGCCGATGGTGCGGAACTTGCGCTCCTTGACGGAAATCTCAACCGGCAGGCTCCCGTCATCCAGCACCGCATCGGCCGGTTTGACGATAACGCTGTCAAACACCCCAAGCGCACGCAGATTTCGGCTGGCCTTGGTAATGGCTTCGGGACTGTAGGTCTCGCCGACGGGAATGTTGGCCTGCTGGATGATCAGGTCGCTTTTGACATCTTTGTTGCCGGTCACAGTCACCTGCCCGAGACGGGCACGCGGGCCATGGTCAACGCGCAGTGTGACATCCAGCTTGCCGGTCTTGTGGTCGGCAGCAAGGGAGCGCTCTTCGATCTTTGCAAGAGCAAAGCCGCGCTTCTTGTAATCGGCGACAATGGCGCTTTCTGCATCCAGAACCAGCTGGGAATAGGCAGGAGACCCCGCGATGACACCATATTCACCAAGATCGATCGCTTCCCCGTTGCTCAACTGGGCATCCGGTTTGGAGAAGGTGAATACGCGTCCGCTCGATACAGACACGGCGACCTTCGCCGGGCCAGCTGAAGACAATTCCTCATCCAGCGGCACGCGATCATAGCGTTCGCCATTGACGGTTATATCCACCGTGCCGCCATAAAGGCCTTTTTGGTAGAGCGCGGCAATGAGGCGTTTCTGGTCGCTTCGTGCGCGCATCAGCAGGCCTGTGGTGCCGGAAGCTGGCTCTTCCTCTTTCTCGATCAGAAGAGATGCATCTTTCAGCTCATCGGTCAGTTCTTCGTCATCACTCGTCAGCGTGACGGTGTAGTTGACAGGGTCTGGAATATCGGCTGTCGGTTCTGCGTCGGAGACGGCTTTGATGCCACTGGTGCTGAACTCATAACCAAACAACTCGAATGCAGCGGCCGGACTGGTCCAGCCCACAGACAGAAGCGCGCTCGCAAGGCAGAGCGCAACAAGAGGAGAACCTCCTTTGCGGGCTAGCCTTGTTTGAGCGCTGGATTGTCGCTCTGCATTATGTGTCAGCCGAGACAGCAAAATTACATACTCCGAACTCAATGGCATTTTGAGGCGATGAGACCTGATCAGCCTCGGTCAGCTAATACTAGCTTAACCAAATTTTCCAAATAAATTGTAATTATTTACCCTGATACGCAAATTGTTCTCATCTAGTTCAGATTCAATAGCACATTGAAAATAATTCAGAAAGTCTCGTCCGAAAAATAGACACCGCGCAGCTTGACGCTGGTGGCCCGAAAAGGGAAATAAAAGTCCATGGAGCACTCTATTGCGACATATTCTGAGTGTTTGATATGTTCAGATTTGACAAAATTTCAAATTTGGCTTTAGCTTTTGATATTCATTTCCAGATTGCTCTTCTTCAGACAAGGTATTTTTGATGGATATTCGCAATTACACCAGCTTTGTTGCCGTGGCCGAATTGATGAATTTCACAAAGGCCGCGGAACGGTTGAATATCACCCAGTCTGCCCTTTCCCGACAGGTCAAGGCGCTTGAAGATTATCTGGGTGTAAAACTTTTCGAGAAGTCTGGCCGTAATATACGCTTCACGCCGCAGGGCGAGGCACTGCTGGCCAAGATCAACAATGTTCTGGTGGCCGACAGGGAGCTTCGAACCTTTGCTGACGATCTCACCGAGGGGGAATCCGGCCTTCTCAAAATTGGCGCATGCTCGCAACTGATCGAACGCTATATGCCGAGCTTTCTGAAGAAATGGACCGAAGACAATCCCGACATCGAGATACGCCTTGAAGATGGCGGTGGACCGGAGCTGGCGAGCAAGCTGGTGGATGGTGTCTTCCACCTGACCATCAGCGCCGAACCGTCCGCTCCGATCGAGGTTTTGGAAAGCCGTCCTCTGGGGCAGCTCGGTTTTCTGGCGGTTGGTGGCGCGGAGTTTCTGGGCAATGAAGCCGATCTGATCGAAATTGAAGAGCTGCTCAGCCTGCCCATTCTCACGCTCAACAAGAAGCATGTCTCCCGTGAGGTGTTTGACGCAGCCTGTCGGGTGAGCGGAACTGTGCCGCGTGTGGTTTTGGAGAGCAATTCGCCCCACACGCTGCTGGCCATGTCTATTGGCGGCAATGGCGTTGCCGTTGTGCCATCATCTACCCAGCCGCAGGGGCCGAAGCTGCGCAGCCGCCCCATAGCGCTCAAGGGCGAACCGATTACTTTCGGCATTTGCGCCATGTGGAATGTGCGCCAACCGCTGCCTGCCTATGGTCAGCGCTTTATTGATTCCCTTGGGGACCATATTTGCAACGAGCAATATCAGGAAGAATTTTCACTTCAATCCGTACAATATGGGCATCTGCAGGTCATATAATCGTTTGATTTTTGCGTAAAACTGCAATCCATGCAGAATGCGCATGGTTTATACGTAAAAATATTCATTGGACGTGCTGGTCCAACTGACGCTACGCTGCTCATTGTTTAGGCAAGAAGGCTTGCTGCATCATTATTATGCAGTGCTAAGCACGGAGTAGGGTAGCGCACAATGAGCTTCATAAAAAATCTCAATCAGGAAAGCATCGTGCTGGCGATTACGGTGATTATGTTTGCGCTGGCGTCGTTGCTTCTGCCGGGTTTCTTCACGGCAAACAATCTGGTTGCCATTGTGCGCTCTGTTTCCGTATTGGGGATCCTTGCCCTTGGCATGGCCATGATCATTATCGGTCGTGGCATTGACCTTTCCATGGTGGCCATCATGGCCATGTCCGTTGCCTGCTATCTGCAAATGCTCAATTCGGGCATGGGCGAGGGCAGTGCGCTTGTTCTGGCTTTGGCTGGCGTGTTGGCCATCGGGCTGATCAATGGCGTTTTGGTGGCCTATGCCGATGTACCTGCTATTTTCGTAACGCTGGCCAGCTCATCTTTCGTTTTCGGTTTTGTGCGGTCCCAGCTGATCAATACCGATGCTGTCCCTGTGCCATCCGGGCACTGGGTCGAGATCCTCGGCGGTATGCGCTTTATGAGTATTCCGGTTGAGGTCTTCCTCTTTGCCGGTCTGGCCTTTGCCACCTTTTTGTTCCTGCGTTACAGCAAGTGGGGACGCTATGTCTATTATGCAGGCGACAACCCGGAAGCTGCGCGCAACTCTGGCATGCCGGTCCGTCCTATGATGGTGCTGCGTTATGTGATTTCCGCGCTCATTGCCTTCATCGCCGGTATTCTGACGGCCGCCAGCCTGCATTCCATCAACACCCGTATCGTTAACTCCAACCTGCTCTATGACATTGTGCTGATCACGGTCATTGGCGGTATTGGTCTTTCTGGCGGCAAAGGGGGCGTGCGCAACGTTTTGTTCGGCGCGGCCCTGATCGGCATCATGCTCAACGCCATGACGATCATCGATATTCCTCTGCTCTACCAGAATCTCATCAAGGCCGGCATCCTGCTGGGCGCCATCATCGTCGACGGTATTCTCAATCCGCGCGATGAACAGACGGCGCAGCAGGGAGACATTTAAAGCAAGCCCCGTAAAGATCCCGCAAGATCCCACTACACCCACAAAGTCCAGAACCAACAGTATCTATACCAATAAAAACCAAAAATCCGAGCAATCACAATCCTTTCCAACAGAGGGACAGACATGAACATCATCAAGACCCTTATGGCCGCGACTGCGGCGCTTACCATCAGCTCAGCCGCCCTTGTTACGCAGGCCGCTGCCGCCGGCGACCCTGCACCACAGATCTATGCAAAGGCCATGGAAGGCAAGCGTATCATGCTCGTGCCGATGGCCATGGGCTTCGACCTGGCTCAGGGCTGGGCCGCTATCCTGAAGCGTGAAGTGGACGCCTTTGGCGGCATCTTCGAAACCCGCGATCCCAACTGGAGCGTGGAAGCTGGCGCACAGGCCATCACCGAAGCCATTGCCTCAGAAAACAAGCCTGACGTTCTGATTGTCATGTCACCGGACATGAACTCCTATTCCAAGCTGATGAAGCGCGCCCAGAAGGCTGGCATCTATGTCATCCTCGTGGACAACCCGGCCAACTTCAAGGCTGATGCCTATGTTGGTAGTGATTGGACACAGCTTGGCCGTCTGGAAGCGGAAGCCGTTGTCAAAGGCTGTGGCCCGGATTCTTCCAAGAAGATTGGTCTGGTTCAGGGCGATCAGGTCAACGCAACCAGCCTGTTCCAATATGCAGGCATCATGGAAGTGCTCGCCAAATATCCTGAATTTGAAGTGGTCGCCAAGCCTGATTCCAACTGGGATGCCACCACCTCGCGTAACGTGACCACCACCATGTTGCAGCAGAATCCTGATATCTGCGGCATCATCGACTTCTGGGATGGGGATGCCTCTGGTGCAGCTGCGGCAATTCGCGATGCTGGCAAGCAGGACGATGTTTTCCTTGTCACCACGGGCGGTGGTGAGAAAACCGCGGACTGTGATCTCATTGAAGATGGCACCTACGGCGCCGTGGTCATGACGGACCTGGCTCAGGAAACCCACAATATGGTGGCGATCATCAAATATCTGCTCCAGAGCGGTCAGCCTGCAGGCACTTCAGCGCCGTATATCTACACGCTGCTGAAGGCAACCACCAAAGACAACCTCAAGGCTGACAGCTGCTGGGATCTTGCTGCACTTCAGGCAGAAGCTGCTGGCGAATAAAAGTCACGATCTGGTCTGGCAGCGCTTTAGGGGCGCTGCCAGCCTTAATCAGGCACGGGCAGGCTGCCCGTTCCACTCCGCCTCCTTGCCGGTGCTGATCGGCAGTCAAGCAGGTGGAATCTTTGTTTTTTCTATTCCCACTCCGTCTCTTTCTGGAATCCTCCCTTATGTGACGGATGGCTCAAGTCGTCGGAAAATTGATAGATGGCCTTTCGTGAAAGACTGCAAGCCTGGCGCTACAATACCATTCCCGATCATCTCATCGGGGAGATCCTGACCAAGCGTTGGACGGATAACGCCATTCCCTTCATTGCCCTGGTGATCACTGTGGCCGCCTTCGGATCTGCGATTCCGGGTTTCTTCAGGCCCTATTCCTTGCAGGAATCCACCCGGCAACTGGGTGAATTCTCTCTGGTTGTTACGGGGTTGTCGGTGGTCATGCTGGGGGGCGGCATCGACCTTTCGGTTGGCTCCATCTTCGCGCTGGCGACCTTTGCGTCTGTTGGGACTTTCTTCATTTTCGAAGCGCCGGTGTGGGGCTGTCTGTTGGCTGCCATCGCAACAGGCGTGGTCTGCGGCGCGATCAACGGCTATCTCATCGGCTTTCTGCGCCTGCGCGCTTTCCTAACCACGCTGGTGACTTTCATCATTGGCCGCGCCCTGTTTGATATACTTGTGGTGCAATATGGTGCCGCAACGCAGATGTCCTTCATGTCGTCCGACTTGTGGGACTTTATCGGTGATGGCACGCTGTTTGGCTTCTCGGTGCCGGTGTTGACGGCGATTGTCTTTGCGCTGATCACCCACATTGCACTCACCCGATCGAGGCCCGGTTGGCATGTGCAGGCAGTTGGTGGCTCTCGCCGCTCGGCGCATAATGCCGGTATCCGCGTGCGGCGCACTGTTTTCATGACCTATGTCTTTTCGGGCTTTTGTGCCGGTGTGTCCGGCTTCCTCATGGCAACACGCCTGTCGAGCGCGGGGCCGGGCACAGGCCACGGTCTAGAAATTCTGGCACTGACGGCTGCCGTTGTTGGCGGTAACTCCTTGGGGGGCGGTCGTGGCTCCGTGGTCAAGGGTATCATGGGCGCGATCATCGTGCTGGTGATGACCAACGGTCTAATCCGTCTTGGCTTCGGTACGGGCACCAACCAGATGGTGCTTGGCATCATGTTGGCACTGGCTGTAACCATCGATATCCGCTGGCTGAAAAACCGTCACAAGGTGCTCAACGAGGTCTATGTCGCACCGGTCTATCTCAAGATGGGCAAATCGGAATCCGCAGAACCCGGATCCGGCTCGGCCTATTCCCTCAATAACAAACTCTCCTCGGCCCAGCATATAGGGCTGGGCGAGTTGGAAGGGCCTGAGGATGTGATCCTTGACCGCGATGATCATCTTTATTGCGGTACACGCCATGGCGAGATCATCCGCTATTTTGCACCCGACTATAAACGGTCCGAAGTCTTTGCCCATGTCGGTGGCTTCCCGCTGGGGCTGGCCTTCGATAAGGATCAGAACCTTATCACCTGCGTTGGCGCCATGGGGCTCTACAAGATCTCTCCGGACCGCGAAGTTACGCGCCTTTCTGCCGAGACGCGCCGTTCTCTGACCTCCATCGTCGATGACGCCCGCATGCGTGATCCGAACGACCTCGACATCGCGCCCGATGGCAAGATCTATTTCACAGACTCCACCAAGCGCTACGATGCCCATGAATGGATGCTCGATTCTATTGAAAACCGTGGTACGGGGCGCCTACTGGTTTATGATCCCAAGGATGGCTCCACCAAGACGCTGCTTGATGGTTATCGCTACACCAACGGCGTATGCATGGCCCATGACGGCCAGTCGCTCTACTTCTCGGAAAGCTGGCGCAGTCGCATCCATCGTTATTGGATCGCAGGTCCCAAGGCGGGCACCGTGGAATGTGTCATCAAGGATATGCCGGGCTATACCGATAATATCAACCGTGCTTCCGATGGCACCTACTGGATGGCATGGCTCGGCATGCGCACACCCAGTTTTGACCTCTCACTGCGTCACCCGGACATGCGCAAGCGCATGACCCGTCGCCTGCCGCAGGATGACTGGTTGTTCCCGAACATCAACACTGGCGGTATCGTCAAATTCGATGACAGCGGCACAATCATCCAGACCATGGGTGATCTTACCGGTCAGAACCACCCGATGGTGACCTCGATGCGCGAGCATAAGGGCAAGCTCTTCATTGGCGGCATTCTGAACAACCGCATCGGCCTGTTTGATATTGAAGGCGCCGACCCGAATTGGACCGGCATGACGTCCTATTGGGGAGAAAAAGCATGATCCTCGATCCCATCCTCGATATTTTCCGCGGCAAGGCCGTCACCATTCCGCCCATGGATGGCGCTTTCCGCCCCAACACGGTGCTGGATGACGCCGAGATTGTCTCCCACCTTTCCGAGCCGGACAATCTGGCTGTGCTGAAAGGAGAGGTGATTGCCACCTCGGGCAATGCCATCTATGCCATAAACAAGGGCAACGAGCCCAAGGTGTTGCGGTCTTTCGAAGCACCGATCACGGCCCTCGCTGTTTCGCCCGACGATAAACTGGCGGTCGCGCTGGAAACTGGCCAGCTCTTTGTTGAAGGGGAGCCTGTCCATCTGCTCGAAGAGATTAAGGCAATCACCGCACTGGCCTATTCCTATGATGGCTCTCTCTGGCTGGCCAATGGCTCTTCGGAACATGCCTGCTCGGATTGGGCTGCCGACCTGATGAGCAAGAAAGCCTGCGGGTCTATCTGGGTGCGCCATACGCCCAGCGAGCCATTTGAAAAGGTCGCTGGCGGCTTGGCCTATCCCTATGGTCTGTGCCCCTTGAGTGGTGGCCGTGTGGTCTTCTCTGAATGCTGGAAGCATCGCGTGATGCAGATCGATGCAGACAAGAACCTATCCACGCTGATTGACCAGATTCCCGGATATCCCTCCCGCATCATGCCGACAGAGGATGGTGGCGCTATCCTATCCGTTTTTGCCCCGCGTAACCGTTTGGTGGAGTTGGTGCTGCAGGAAAAGCACTATCGCTATGACATGATGGAAAGCGTTCCCCGCGATTACTGGATCGCTCCGGCGCTCTATTCCAACCGCAGCTTCCTTGAGCCGCTGCAATGTGGTGGCATCCGCACCATGGGTGTTTACAAGGCTTGGGCTCCGGCTCGCTCCTACGGCATGGTCGTGCGGTTGGGCAAGGCCATGAACCCGATCACCAGCATGCACAGCCGTTCAAATGGCAACCGTCATGGTGTCTGCTGCGCCATCGAGCATGGAGGCGAGATCATCGTCGCTTCCAAGGGCGGTGATTTGCTGCTTGGCATCGAAGATACGAAAGCGGAGGGCTAAGGATATGGACCCCATCATTCGCATGGAAAAAATCACCAAGGCCTACCGCGGCGTCCCTGCCATCAAGGACGTGGATTTCGAGCTGCACAAGGGCGAAGTGCACGCGCTTCTTGGTGAGAACGGCGCTGGCAAATCCACCCTTACCAAGATGATGGCGGGCGTGGTCGAGCCAACCAATGGCAAGATGTTCCATCATGGCAAGGAGACGGTCTTTACCAACCCCAACGCGGCGCTCGAAGCGGGCATTGCCATGGTGTTTCAGGAAACCAGCCTTGTTCCATCCATGACGGTGGCGCAGAATCTTTATCTGGGTTCTGAAAGCTTTCTCAATCGCCTACGTGGCACCTTCATTTCGGCCCAGCAGTTCTTGCAATCGCTCAACTTCTCGGTAGACCCTACCGCGCTGGTCGCTACTCTTGGTGCCGCCAAGCGGCAGATGGTCGAGATTGCCCGTGCGGTGCATCACAAGGCCGAAGTCATCATTTTCGATGAGCCGACCGCTACCCTGACACCGGAAGAAAAGCGCCATTTCTTCGCGCTCATCGAGCGGCTCAAAAAGAGCGGCGTGTCAATTATCTTCATCAGCCATGCGCTTGAGGAAGCGTTGCAGATTTCCGATCGCATCACCATCCTGCGCGATGGCGAATTGGTGGCCAGTGACAAGACCGAGAATTTCACTCGCGACACGGTGATTGCCGCCATGGTCGGCCGTACCCTTTCGGGAGAGCTTTATCGCGATCGTGGCGAAAGCGGCGTACGCAAGGCGGGCAAGAAGGTGCTCTCCGTGCAGGATATTTCTATGGGCGCCATGGTTCGCAACAACTCTTTCTCCGTTTTTGCTGGTCAGATCACTGGCGTTTTCGGCCTCATCGGGTCTGGTCGGACCGAGACCTTCAAGATCATTTCCGGCATCTACAAGCGCGACTTCCTGCGCGGCGGAACCGTGGTGCTCAACGAAAAGCCAACCCGCTATTATGTGCCGCGTGAAGCGGTCAATGACGGTATTGTCTATGTCACCGAAGACCGCAAGAGCGAAGGCTTTTTTGAGACCATGTCAATTGCCGAGAATATCTATGCCGGGCTCATCGCTGCCGGTCATGACAAGGCTTGGTATATCAGCAAGAACGAAATGAGCGATGTAGCGGCCGCCTGGTCCAAAAAGCTGAACATCAAGGCCATCAATGACAATGCCCGCGTGGTCGAACTTTCCGGTGGTAACCAGCAGAAGGTGGTCATCGGCAAAGGGCTGGTGCAGGAGCCCAAGCTGGTGATCTTCGATGAGCCCACCCGCGGAGTGGATGTGGGCGCGATCGCCGAGATCCATCAGATCATCAACGGCTTGGCCGATCAGGGGTTGGCGGTGGTGGTGATTTCCTCCTACCTGCCAGAGATCATGAATCTCTCAGACCGAATTCTCGTCTGTCGACAGGGGCGCATCGTGGAGGAGTTCTCACCCGCCGAGGCAACCGAGGAAAAAATCATGTATGCGGCGGTCCATTAATGGACCTGCCAACCTTTTGAGGGAGAAAGACAATGGCATCCGAGCGCGCAATGTGGACCTACTACAAGGGCGATTGGCATGAGGGAGATGTGCGCATTCTGGGCGCGGCTTCACATGCTACATGGCTCGGATCTTTGGTGTTTGACGGCGCGCGCCTGTTTGAAGGCGTTTCGCCGGATCTGGATCTTCATTGCCAACGGATCAATCGCTCTGCTGAAGCCCTGATGCTGGAACCGACCTTTACGGGTGAAGAAGTCGAAGGGCTTGCCAAAGACGGCATCAAGAAATTCGCTCCCGATACCGATGTCTATATCCGACCGATGTATTGGGCAGAGGAGAGCGATATAGGTACGTTGCCTCCGCTGGGCTCATCGACTGATTTTGCCCTTTGTCTTGAAGAAATTCCGATGGTGGAGCCTTCAGGCTTTTCCATTACCACCACCCAGTTTCGCCGCCCGACCATTGCCGTTGCGCCAACCAATGCCAAAGCGGCCTGCCTTTATGCCAACAATGCCCGCATGGTGCGTGAGGCCCAGAAAAAAGGCTTCGACAATGCATTGGTAACCGATTGCGCGGGCAATGTTGCGGAGCTGGCCACCGCCAACGTTTTCATGGTGCGCGGCGGGGAGGTCTTTACCTCGATCCCCAATGGCACCTTCGTTGCCGGCATCACGCGCAAGCGCGTCTTGGGGCTGTTGCGCGACGCGGGCTACACCGTGAATGAAATAACGCTGACTGTTCAGGATTTCATGGAAGCGGACGAAATCTTTTCTACCGGGAATATCTCCAAGGTTATCCCGGTATCTCGCATTGAAGACCGGGAACTCGCATACGGGCCAATCACCAAGAAGGCTCGTTCACTCTATATGGAATGGGCACACGCCTAGGAGGATACCACAATGGCAACTGTCAAACTGCTCACCGATGAAGAAGCCGAAAAGATCCCGGCCGTGAAGGAAGTCTTTGACGAAATTCGAGACCTGCGCAAAACCGACTTCATCAACAATTTCTGGCGTGCGCTGGGAGCGGCTGATCCGGCCTTGCTCAAGCGCACATGGGAAGGGCTCAAGGCTGTCATGATGACGCCGGGGAACATCGATTCGATGACCCGCGAGATGATCTATATCGCCGTTTCGGCAGCCAACTCCTGTTCCTATTGCCTGCATTCGCACACGGCGCAGGCTCGCGCCAAGGGGATGACCGACGACACCTATGCCGAGCTGCTGTCTATCGTCGGGCTGGCCGCTCAGACGAACCATCTGGTGACTGCGATGCAGGTGCCTGTTGACCCAGAATTCTTGGCCTGAGCGCCTGACATAAACACATGACTTTGGCGCCGTCGCCGCTTATTGATGCGGCGTCGGTGCAAAAATCGGAGAAAAAAATGGATATGGCACTTGTCGCTTCCAGACCTGGCGGTCCGGAAGTCATGGAGTGGTGCGCGCTGGAAACAGGCACGCCCGGACCCGGAGAAGCCTTGGTGCGCCACACTGCAATCGGCGTTAATTTTATCGATGTATATAATCGCACGGGGCTTTATCCGTGGCCAGAAGAGACGATGATTCCCGGCGCAGAGGCTGCAGGTGTTGTCGAAGCCATCGGTGCTGGCGTTGAAGGGCTCAAGGTCGGCGACCGGGTTGCCTATGTCCTCAAGTTCGGCGCCTATCGCGAGCGCCGTGTGCTGGCCGCAGATCGTCTGGTGCTGCTGCCTGATGGTATATCCGATGACCTGGCCGCTTCCGTCATGCTCAAAGGCCTGACCGCGCAATATCTCGTTACCTCCTCCTATGCCGTCAAGGCTGGGGATACGGTGTTGGTTCATGCCGCCGCTGGCGGCGTTGGCCTCATTCTGGGCCAGTGGCTCAAGGCCCTTGGCGCCCGGGCCATCGGAACGGCAGGGTCCGCGGAAAAGGTTGCTCTGGCGCTTCAGCATGGCTATAGCGATGTCATCAACTATCGTGAAGAGAATTTTGCTGAAAAGGTCATGGAATTGACTGGAGGCGAAGGCTGCGAAGTTGTCTATGACAGCGTCGGCAAGGATACATGGCGTGGGTCGATCAGTTGCCTCAAGCCTTTTGGTATGTTCGCCAATTTTGGCCAATCCTCCGGCATGATCGAGGATTTCAAACTTTCCGATTTGGCCAGTGGGTCGAAGGCCGCGTGTCGCCCCGTGTTATTTGACTATGTGGCCAAGCGGGCCGATCTGGAAGCACGTGCGTCCGATCTCTTCGACAAGCTCGTCAGTGGTGCGGTGAAGGCCGATGTAGTGGCGTCCGTACCTTTGAAAGACGCAGGCAAAGCTCACAAGGCTCTGGAAGGGCGCAAGACAACCGGAGCCACCATTCTCAAACCATGAGGCAGCGCCAAGAGTTGATAGCATAGGCTCACGTGAAGGATGCAAAAAGGCCCGACATCTTGCGATGTCGGGCCTTTGTTTATCGTAAAGGAAGGCTGGCCTATGGCCGTAAGCCTTGGCTTTTATCGTGGCTCTGAACTGAGGCCTTTATAGACCGCATAGCACATGACCAGCAGCACCACCGCGAACGGCAGTCCTGTGGAAATGACCATCGCCTGTAGGGCGGTCAGGCCGCCGCCAACCAACAACACGATCGCAACCGCGCCCTCGAAGGTAGCCCAGAAAACGCGCTGCGGAACCGGAGCGTCAATCTTGCCGCCTGCCGTAATGGTATCAATGACCAGAGAGCCGGAGTCAGAGGAGGTGACGAAGAAGACAATCACGAGCACGATGGCAATCACGGATGTTATGCTTGAGAAGGGCAAGCCTTCAAGCATCGCAAACAGCGAAAGTGGTGGATTGTAATTGTCGATCACATTGTCTTTGACCGCAGAGGTTAATGGGTCAGTCAGAACCTGATCGATTGCCACGCCACCAAAGACTGCCATCCAGAGAACACAGACCAGAGACGGGATCAACAGCACACAGGTGATGAATTCACGCACGGTTCTGCCGCGGGATACGCGGGCGATGAACATGCCGACGAAAGGTGACCAGCTGATCCACCAAGCCCAGTAGAAGGTCGTCCAGCCATGTAGATAATCCATGTCAGTCCGCCCGATCGGGTTGGAAAGCGGGATGATATCTTCGACATAGGCAACAAGTCCTTCACCAAAGTCGGTCAGGATCATCAATGTCGGCCCCACAAACAGGACAAACAGCAACAGCAAAGCCGCAATACCCATGTTGATTTCGGAGAGCATCTTGACCCCGCCATCAAGACCACGCAGGACCGAGAAGAGGGCAACCGCCGTGATGATGGTGATGAGGATGATCTGTACTGGCGTACCGATGGGAACGCCAAAGACATGATGCAAGCCCGCATTGGCCTGCTGCGCACCAAAGCCCAGCGATGTGGCAAGGCCGAACAGGGTGGCAAACACGGCCAGAATATCAATGATATGACCGGTCCAGCCCCAGATACGATCACCGAAAATCGGATGGAACGCAGAGCGGATGGTCAGCGGCAAGCCCTTGTTAAAGGAAAACAGCGCCAGAGCCAGTGCAACAATGGCATAAATGGCCCAAGGGTGCAGACCCCAGTGGTAGATGGTTGCAGCTAGCCCCATGGCTTTGGCCTGCTCAACATTCTCGGCAATGATGTTGCCTGAGCCATCCAATGGGGACGGTGTTCCCAATGGCTGGGAAACTGCCATGTGATAGACAGGTTCCAGAACCCCGAAGAACATCAGGCCGATGCCCATGCCTGCGGCAAAGAGCATTGCGAACCAGCCCCTGTAGGAAAAGTCTGGTTCCGCATCCTGTCCCCCTAGTCGCACCTTGCCCCAAGGGCTGACAATGAGAAAGAGGCAGAAAAGAACAAAGATATTGGCAGCACCAAGGAAGAACCAGTCAAAGGTCGACGTGAGCCACGGGCGCAGCCAGCCAAAAATGGATGCTGCCTGTTCTGGCAGGGCCAGCGCGTAAAAAACAAAAGCTACAATGCATAATCCCGAGACAAGAAAGACCGGGTTGTGCACGTCAAATCCGAATGGTCCAACCTGACCCTCGACATTGTCCTGACCGATTTCGTAATCGGTTTCAATAATTTCCGTATCGCCTTCCGGCGCGGGGATGCCAGCTTCTTCGGCATTCGTCATTACGATGCAGTCTCCATATTGTTTTTATTTTGGATGATGAGATAGATCTTCGGATAATGGGCGCCAACAGCGGGCACCCTTGGCTAGCCACGAACAAGAAAGACCGATGCTTTCGTGTGACTTGCCAAATGGCCACCATGAGACGACCAGATATAATCCGATATGTTGGGGATATGGGATGCCATGATGACCAGATCAGAGCCTGTAGCCTCGACGGCTTCCAGCAGCTTCTTGTCCAGATCAATTGCCGGGTCATTGGCAACAATAACATGGGTTGTTGCTTCTATCCCGTGAGCCTGTGTTTGCGCGGACGCAAAGGCTTGCAATTTTTGGCCAAATTCCTTCGGCGTGTGGCCCAAGTCCCCTGGTTCAGGGCCGGTGACACCAACATAGATGACAGCTGCTTCGTTGGTCCTTGCCATATCAGCTGCGATGGTCAACGTCTTCTCCAACCTGGAGGTGTGACGCAAGTCCACCGGAACCATGATCGTATTGAACATTTTCTCTATCCTCACGTTTCCGTGAATCGGACAATAACGAATAGTATCCTCTGTGTCGAATCAGGTTTTGGATAAGTAAAATTTGCGAGGATCGTAACTTGTTCAAAGCTAAGAAAAGAATTGTCTTTTGGACATGCGTGTCCTCGATGTGAAAACACGTTTTGATAATAGGAGTTTATACATATATAGAACTGAGCAGTGTATGCGGAATAGTCCAGCAATTGCCTGCGTTCTGGCGCCTCGATCAAGTGAATATTTTTGCGACTGTTCGCACGCTTCATCACTATTTGTTGAAGTCATGGCCGATGAAAAGAGGACGCACTTCGGGCAGCGGAAACAGTAGGTGGAAAGGGGTATTGTCAGTTAATCAAGCTGGAGTTTTTCCAGCGGCAGAGCCGATCTGTTGACCACCGGCTTCGTCACCACATAGGTGAAATAGCGTCTCAGCCCGATATCGGCTTCGAGCATATGGTCGATGAGCCGTTGATAGTGATCGACATCCTTGGCAACGATCTTGAGAATATAATCGAGCCCGCCGCCCACGGCCCAGCATTCAAGAATTTCCGGATAGTCCTGAACGGCCGTCTCGAACCGCTCAAAATCCTCCGAACGATGGCTATCAAGCTCCACCTCGACAAATACCACGGCGAGAGCGCCGAAAGCCTTGAGGGAAAGACGGGTTTCATAGGCTTCGATAATACCCGCCTCTTCAAGCCGTTTCAGCCTTTCCCAGCAGGGGGTGGGAGAGAGATTGACCCGTTGCGCCAGAGCCGCCTTGGTGATGCGCCCCTCGGTCTGTAAAATCTTCAGGATCGCCCAATCTCTGTCATCCAGTTTCAGTCCTGCGGCAGGCATCTTTATCAAATCTCCGTGCGCTATCGGCTATTGGGCAAATGGGGTTTGCTGCGCAAACCATTGGCTCTTTGCTATTGGTAGCATAATTGAACCGGGAAAGGCCAAGGACAGTTTCTCTCTGCTGACCAGCCTATGGAAAAGAATAAAATATGGGGTAGGAAAAACAAACAAGGCGGGCATGAAGCCCGCCTTGCTTTTGCGTTGGTAAAATCAGAGTTTGGCGATAACCGTTTCGATTGCGTCCTTGGTGGCGGCAATCACGGTGTCGGCTTCCTCTTTGGTCATGCAGAGCGGCGGTGCAAAGCCAAGAATATCGCCTTGCGGCATCGCGCGGCCGATCACCTTGTGGCGTTCCAGAAGTGCACCAACCACCGCATAGCCGATCTTGTCAGCCGGGTCGAAGAAGGTGCGGCTGTCCTTGTCCTTGACGAATTCGACAGCGGCCATGATGCCTTCGCCGCGCACGTCGCCAACAATCGGCAAATCGCCAACGGCGTCTTTAAGACCCTGAACAAAGTAGGCGCCGGTATCCTTGGCATTGTCGATCAGTTTCAGCTCGTCGATCAGCTTGAGGTTGGCAACACCAGCAGCAGCCCCGATCGGGTGAGCGGAATAGGTCCAGCCATGGCCGATGGCGCCGTACTTGTCCGTGCCGTCTTCCAGAACCTTCCAGACCCGATCTGCCACGATGGAGCCCGAAAGCGGCGCATAGGCAGAGGTGAGACCCTTGGCGATGGTCATGATGTCCGGCTTCAGGCCATAATGATCCGAGCCGAACATGGAGCCGAGGCGACCGAAACCGGTGATCACTTCGTCAACAATCAGCAGAATGTCATATTTCTTGAGCACAGCCTGAATGGCTTCCCAGTAGCCAGCCGGAGGAGGCACGATACCGCCGGTGCCAAGAACTGGCTCACCGATGAAGGCTGCGATGGTATCCGGGCCTTCTTTCTGGATGAGGGCGTCGAGATTGTCCGCACACTGTTTGACGAACTCGGCTTCGGATTGCTCAAGATTGTCGCGACGGAAATAGTAAGGCGCATCTGTATGTACCACATAAGGCAGCGGCAGATCGAACTGGTTATGGAAGGTTTCAAGGCCGGTGAGGGAACCGGTCATCAGACCTGAGCCATGATAGCCGCGCCAGCGGGAAATGATCTTTTTCTTTTCCGGGCGCCCCAGCACATTGTTGTAATACCAGACCAGCTTGATGTTGGTTTCGTTGGCGTCCGACCCGGATTGGCCGAAATAGACCTTGGACATATGGTCTGGCGCGCGGTCGAGGATCATCTTGGCCAGCGTGATGTTGGCTTCGGTACCATGACCCACATAGGAGTGGTAGTAAGCCAGTTCCTTGGCCTGCGCCGCAATGGCTTCGGCGATTTCCTGACGGCCATAGCCAATATTCACGCAATAGAGGCCAGCGAATGCGTCGAGCAGTTTGTTGCCTTCGCGATCTTCAATATAAACGCCCTTGCCGCCGGTCACGATGCGGTTGTTCAGTTCACCACGAGCGAACTGGCCCAGCGGGGTGGACGGATGGAAGAAATTTTCCCGATCCCATTGCGCTAATTGATCATTCTCCAACATATCTTTCTCCTAATGTTTGGCGCGTCGGGCGCCTTGTTCGGTCGTCGCGGCCCTTAAGAGAAGTCGCGGCACACATATTTGATTTCAGTGAATTCCTCGAGGCCCTGCCGAGCGCCCTCGCGCCCGAGGCCGGATTGCTTCATGCCGCCAAAGGGAATGGGCGCACCGGTGACCTTGGTGCGGTTGACGGCGACCATGCCATATTGCAGGGCGCGGGAAGCGGCATAGATCCGCTTGGCGTCGCCCGTATGCAAATAGGCGACAAGGCCATATTCGGTGTCATTGGCCATTGCGATGACATCTTCATCGCTATCAAATGCAATGAGCGCGGCAACAGGCCCGAAGGTTTCTTCATGAGCGATCAACGCATCCCGCGGCACATCGCCCAAAACGGTCGGCTCATAAAAGAGCGGCCCCAGCGAATGGCCCTTGCCACCGCACAGCAGCTTGGCGCCTTTCCCGAGAGCATCTTCCACATGCTCTTTCTGCTTCTTCACCGCGTTGGTGTTCATCAGCGGGCCGATGTCGGGATCGTCTGAGCCTTTGCCAACGGTTAGGGCCTTGGTGGCTGCGGCGAATTTCTCGGCGAATGCCTTATAGACGGAACGCTCGATATAGAAACGGTTGGCGCCCAGACAATCCTGTCCGGAGGTTGCGAACTTGGCCGAGATGGCACAATCAACGGCTCGATCAAGATCCGCATCAGCAAAGACGATGAAGGGCGCATGACCGCCAAGTTCCATCACCAGATGCTTGACCGTTTCCGCCGACTGCCGATAGAGCAGGCGCCCGATCTCCGTCGAACCGGTAAAGGACAAGGCACGCACGCGTGGATCTTGGGTCCACGGCTCAACGATTTCTGCGGCATAGCCTGTTACGACGTTGAAAACGCCCGCTGGCAAGCCGGCCCGTTCGCCCAGCTCGGCCAGCGCCGTAGCTGAATAGGGTGTTTCTCGAGACGGATGCACAACACAGGTGCAGCCCACGGCCAGCGCGGCTGCCGCCTTGCGCGTGATCATGGCACACGGGAAGTTCCATGGTGTGATCAGCGCTACAACGCCGATGGCCTCGCGCCAGACCTCCACTTCGCCATCGGGTAGATGGGAGGTGACACCTTCGATGTTGGGGCGCTTGGCTTCTTCTGCATAGAATTCGACGAAGCTCGCCGCATAGTCGATTTCGCCACGGGCTTCCGAAATCGGTTTGCCCTGTTCCAGCGTCATCAGCAGCGCCAGATCTTCCTTGTTTTCAAGGATGAGATCAAACCATTTGCGCAGGATGGCCGCTCTTTCTTGAGGCAGCTTGGCTGCCCATGGGCCAAAGGAGGCCTGAGCAGCATCAACAGCTGCCCGGCTCTTGCTTGCGCCAAGAGCTGGCACTGTACCCAACAATGATCCATCCGCAGGATCATGCACGGCGATGGCCGGAGTTTCCCTCTGGGACACCCATTCGCCATTGATATAGGAAAATTCCTTGAACAGGCGCAGATCATCCAGCTTCCCAAGGGCGTGAGATCTGTTTTTGGTCTGTGAGTCAAGCATCTTCGCATCTCCCCTCGTTTTGCCCGATAGTGGGCCATGAGGAGGCGAATGTGCCTCCAAAGATGGTTGCAATTTCAGAGCAAAAATCTGCCCGGACCCCATCGGGCAGAGGATTCATCTTCTGCCCGTTTGGTGAGGGCTCTCCCTAGTCGCTGTCGAGGCTTTCCAGATGATCCGAGACGTCGCTCAAAAAGGAAAGACAGCGTGATATTTCAGAGACTTCGATATATTCGTCGGGCTTGTGAGCCTGATCGATGGAGCCGGGGCCGAATACCACGGTCGAGATGCCGACACGCTCGAAATGCCCTGCATCGGTGCCGAATGAGACCACTTCACTGTTATTGATGCCGGTGATCCGGCGTACGAATTGCACAGCAGCAGAGGATTCATCTGCCCAGAGCGGCGGAACGTCGGCTTCGATGATGGTTCGGATCTCTGCCTCGGGGTAGCTTTGCCTCATCAGTGGAAGCAATTCGTCATCACAGAAATATTGCAGCTCGGCCAGAATGGCCCGTCCGTCATCGGAAGGAATAGGGCGCAATTCCCAGTCAATCGAGCAGCTGTTGGCGGTGATGTTGCGGGCAACGCCACCGTTGATCGTGCCAATATTGAACGTGGTATAAGGAGGCTCGAAGGGCGTTTGCAGATCCGGGTTGATCGAGCAGCGATCGGCAATCTCGATGATCTTGCCGATATAGCGCGCAGCAAATTCGATGGCATTCATGCCTTTGCGCGGATCAGAGGCGTGGGCGGAAAGACCGATGAGGTCGGTATGCATTTCATAGCCCGCCTTGTGGCCATTGACCAAGTTCATCAAGGTTGGCTCACCAACAATGGCAACGGAGGGTTTGGGGCCTCGCGCAATGATATCTCGCGCCAATATGGGCGCACCGAAGCCGCCGATTTCCTCGTCATAGCAACAGGAAAACAGGATAGGCCGCTTGAGGTCGGCCGCCTTGAAATGGGGAACCATCGCCAAAGCACAGGCCAGAAACCCCTTCATGTCGACCGCGCCGCGACCAAAAAGCTTGCCGTCTTTTTCCAACAGGTCAAACGGGTCGTGCGTCCATGGCTGCCCTCGTGCCGGAACGACATCGGTATGTCCGTTGAGCACGATGCCGCCTTCCACATCTGGCCCGATGGAAGCAAACAGGTTGGCTCGGTTGCCCGTCTCATCATAAGACAGGTTGGCTTCCACACCATGGCTGGCCAGATAGCTCGTGATATAGTCAATCATATCGAGATTGGATTGCCCCGAGAGGCTTTCGAAAGCCACCAGTTGCGCCAGTATTTCTTTTGTCTTTTCAAGCAGCTGCTGCATACCTACCTCCAGGCTGAATGGAGGTCGGGCCGCTCTCGTTCTTGCTTGCCACAAGCAAAGATTTGAGGGTGGCCCGACACGCTTGTCTTTCCCTAGTCGACGACGACCAGTTCACGCGGTACGTTGGCCAGACATTCCGGCCCGTTGGTGCCAATGGCGATGCTTTCGGTGATCTCCAGACCCCATCCGTCCTGCCACAGGCCGGTCATGAAGTGGAAGGTCATGCCTTCTTCCAGAACCGTTCTGTCACCGGCTCTCAGACTCATGGTGTGTTCGCCCCAATCTGGCGGATAGGCCAAACCGATCGGATAGCCGGTCCGGTTGTCCTTGACGATGCCGTATTTCTTCAACACCCCAAAGAAGGCATTGGCGATGTCTTCGCAGACATTGCCCACCTTGGCCATTTCAAGTCCGGCTTCCATCCCTTCCAGAACGGCTTTCTCGGCATCAAGAAACTGCTGGGTTGGCTTGCCCATGAAGACCGTACGGGACAGCGGGCAATGATAGCGATGATAGCTACCGGCCACTTCAAAGAAGGTGCCTTCGCCAAGCTTGAAGGGGCGGTCATCCCATGTAAGGTGTGGGGCCGAGGCATCCGCACCCGATGGCAGAAGCGGAACGATGGCGGCATAGTCGCCCCCGATGCCTTCAACGCCGCGCAGGGACGCGTCATAGATCTCGGCAACCAGCTCGTTCTTGGGAAGGCCGGGACGGGCATGCTCCCGAATGCGGGCATGCATGGCTTCGACGATCCGGCCAGCGGTTCGCATCATCTCCAGCTCAGGCGCTGACTTGGCCGCGCGCTGCCAATGGACAAGCACATTGCAATCCACGAATTTGGCGTTGGGCATATGCTTGAGTAGGGAACAATAGGCTGCGGCAGAGAAATAGTAGTTATCCATCTCCAGACCGATGCTGGCCGAGGAAAAGCCCTTGTCGATCAGAATGGCCGAGAGCAGATCCATAGGATGGCGCTCGGTGGATTGCACATAATGATCCGGATAGCTCAGGATATTCTCGTGATCCAGATAACAGGTCACTTTTGCGCCGTTGGCATCCTGCGTGCGGCCATACCAGATGGGCTGGCCTTCCATCGTCACGATGACGCACTGATGCACATAGAATGACCAGCCGTCATAGCCTGTTAGCCACGCCATGTTGGCCGGTTCGGTGCAGATAAGGACGTCAACGCCTTTCATTTGCATGGCCTTGCGTGTCTTGGCCAGCCGCCGGTCATATTCTTCCTGAGTGAAGAATAGTCTTGGCTTCACATGTTCCATTGTCATGCTCGGTTCCTTCTTGTCTTGAATGTTTCGTAATCACGAATTCCTGTTAGATTTAAAATTCGGCTCCGGCCTTTAGCGCCATGGCGCGTTGGCGGGCGAGCGTCGCAATCGCGGTGTCCTGTACGCCCATGCCGGTCAAATCACATACGGTGATATCCGCCTCTGTTTCCCGGCCCGGACGCGCGCCGGCAACGATGGTGCCCAGCTCAGGAAACTGAGTCTCTTCGGTGACGACAGACGCTGCGATCGCCGAGCGTAATTCGCCCAGTTTGCGTGTCTGTGTCAGGCGATCGGCGACATAGAGATTGGCCTTGCCGATGATGGCTGGTTCGATTTCATTCTTGTAGTCGGCGTCCGATCCCATGGCGGTGACATGTTGGCCCGGCTCCAGCCAGTCGGCCATCAGAATGGGCTCTTGCGATGGTGTCGTGGTCACCAGAATGTCTGCGCCCTTGGCGGCCTCTTGCCCGCTTTCGAAGGCTTCTATGTCGATGCCGAGCGTCTCGCCAAGTTCGGAGGCCGTCGCCTTCGCCTTGTCTGGCGAACGTCCCCAGATGCGGGCGGAGGTAATAGGTCGGACAAGGCACAGGGCTTCCAGCTGCAGGTGCGCCTGAAGGCCCGTACCATAAATCGTAGCCACCTTGGAATCGGCCCGCGACAAAGCCTTGGCAGCAACAGCGCCAGCGGCAGCGGTGCGCAGGTCTGTCAAATAGCCATTGTCCAATAGCACCGCTTCCACGATGCCGGTCTGGGCGGAAAGTAAAACCATCAGACCGTTAAGGCTGGGCAAGCCGAGCTTGGGATTGTCAAAGAAGCCCGGGCTGATCTTGATGGCAAAGCTATCCAGACCGGGAACATAGGCGGTTTTGACATCCACTTCGCCGTTAAAGTCCGGAATCTCCATCGACAGGATCGGCGGCATGACGACCTGCTTCGTCGCAAGGCTCTCGATTGCCTCTTCGATGCAAGAGACACTCTCGGCATCCAGTGTGACCGCTTGGCGTAAATCCTGTTCGGACAGAATGAGAATGGACATCGGTGCCTCCTTAAAGCGTAACCATGTCGCCGGAAATCAGCTTGTGATGCATGGACATATCAATGTTGCGACCCGACAGGATGGCCACGCAGCGCCCCGGGGCCTCGATCTTGCCGGTAAGCAAGGCCGAGATCCCGACAGCGCCAGCCCCCTCTAAAATTTCTTCTTCCTGCCAATAGGCATGACGTACGCCTTCGGCGATCTCTTCCTCGCTCAGCAGGATCACCTCGTCGACGAGGGCTTGTGTCATCGCAAAAGTGTAGTGGTTCTCAAGGCCAATGCCGCCGCCAAGGGAATCCGCCAGTGTCGGCAATTCTTCCACCTGTACCGGTTTGCCCGCCTCAAGGCTGGCATGCATTGCAGCGCCCCGCTGCATGGAAATGCCGATAATGCGTGTCTTGGGGGAGATGCCCTTGATCGCGGCAGCCACACCAGAAATCAACCCGCCGCCGGAAAGCTGCACCAGCACGGTGTCGATATCGGTAAGGTCCTGCAAGATCTCCAAGCCAAGCGTGCCCTGACCGGCGATGACATCGGCATGATCAAAGGGGGGAATGGTCGCCATGCCGTCTTCGGCCACCATGCGATCGACTGCCTGCTGCGCTTCGTCCTGCGAGCGTCCCTGAATGACCACTTCAGCCCCCAAAGCAGCGATGCCGTCGCGCTTGTTTTGCGGTACCAACTCGGACATGGCGATAACGCAACGCACCCCGGCATTGCGGGCCGCAAAGGCAAGGCTGCGCCCATGATTGCCAGTCGATACTGCAGCGATGCCTTTTGCCTTCTGCTCATCGGTCAGCGAAAGCACGGCGTTGGTAGCGCCCCGCAGCTTGAAGCTGGCAGTATGCTGGCGATGTTCCATCTTGAGATGAATGTCGCCGCCGGTCTTCTCGGAAAGGGTTTGCGAATGGCGCATGGGCGTCTGCACTACATGCAGTGCTATGCGTCTTTGCGCTTGCAGAATGTCAGAGAGGGATATGGGAAGCGATTGAAAGGCGTCGGGCGAGGGGACTTGGTGCGGGCGGGTCATGGCAGGCCTCGAAAGAGTGGCGTGAATGAACCCCTGTCAGGCGGCTTCAGGCAGGGTGTGAAACAGCTGGCAGCTGTTGCGGACGGGTTGCGGCAGACCAAGAAGACGCAGGATGTACCAGATGGCCGCCTGATTGCTGGTGATGACCGGTTTGCCAAGACGCTTCTCAAGCTCGGGCACCACTTCCAGCGCACGCAGTGCCGTGCAGGAAATGAACAGGGCATCCGCCGAGGGGTGATCGGCCTCAACAGCGGCCTGAATGAGACTGCGGGCATCAAGCGCCGCCATGATGCGGTCATCCTCTATGCCAAGGCAGGAATGCTTGGCGACCGAAATGCCCCGCTCTGTAAAATAGGGCTCCAGCGGCGCGCTGGTTTCGGGCAGATAGGGCGTCAAGATGGCCAGAGAGCCAACATGCAGCTGGTGACAGGCCGCAAGGGCTGCTGATGTGGGCGTTACCACGCTAGCGGTTGGCTTGGCCTTGTTAATCTCGCTTGCTACCACATCATCGCCAATGACAAAGGAGGCTGAGGTACAGCCATAATAGACCACATCAAGATCCGCCTCTGGCAAAATCTGCTCGGCCCGTTCCCCCAGAAGGGGCACCATCTTGCGCAGATTTTCTGGCGTGGTGGGATTGGCATAGGTGACCCGATTGGCATAGATCCCGACCAGATCGTGCGGCATGTGCCGCGCAAATTCCAGCTCGGTCGTATGGTCCGTTTCCAACAGCAGCAGGCCTACCCGACAGGGAACGGTCTTGTTGCGCAGGGATAAGGTCAGATTGAGTTGGGTCACCATGGCCTGTTCTTCTTTTCTGTTCTTGTTTCTTTTCACCAAAGCAAAGAGCGAGCGTTTAACGCACGATCATTACGGGACAATGGGCAAGGCTTGTCACCTTGTGTGATACACTGCCCAGCAGCAGGGCTTCCAGGTCGCCATAGCCACGCCCGCCCATGACAATCAGGTCGCCCTGATGCTCTGAGGCAAAGCGCATGATGGTGCGCGCCGTCGGTCCTTGCATGACATGGGCGGTGACGTTGCGCCCGCCCATCTCGAATGCCCTGTTCTTGGCGTCCTGCACCACTTCGCGTGCATGCTGAGACAGGGCCTTGTCGATGACATCGGGGGTGGAAGGGCGCACCATGGAGACTGAAGCCTCTCGCGCCCCTTGATGGCGATAGACACAGATGATCTTGAGCACGCAGTCTAGCCCGCACAATTTCTGAAGTTCGACTGCTTTTTCCAGTGCATTCAGAGAACAGGGTGAGCCGTCTATCGGCACGATTATCCTTTCAAACATTCGCCATCTCCTCCCATTTAGCGAAACGCGATATCACGCAGGAACAATGCAATCTGCGGGAACATGATCAGCAATGCTGACACCATGACCAGCATGAAGATGAATGGTGGGGTTCCCTTGATAACATCGAAATAAGGGCGTCGGAAAATTGCCATCGCTGTGAAAATATCACACCCGAAGGGCGGCGTCGCTGAGCCAATAGCCACCTGAAGTGTGATGATGGTTCCCACCAGAACCGGATCCAGTCCGACAGATTTGATGACCGGCGCAAAGATCGGCACCAAAATCAGGATAACCACAATCGGGTCCACAAACATGCAGCCGATGAAGAAGGACAGGGAAATCACAATCAGAACTCCGACCGCCCCCATTTCCGAAATGCCGATGGCCGCCAGAATATGCTGAGGGATCTGGGCAAAGGAAATGACCCATGAGAAGGCCGCCCCTGCGGCAACCAGGATGAAGACAACCGCCGTGATCAGGCCCGTCGACTTGGAGATCTCGTAAAGATCTCCAAAGTTGAGAGACCGGAAAACGATCATCTCCAGTACCACGGCATAAAAGACACAGACCGCAGCGGCCTCGGTGGGCGAGAAGATGCCGCCATAAATGCCACCAACGATGATAACCGGGAAGCCAAGAGGCCAGATTGCCCCCAAAACCGCTTCAAAGCGCTCTTTCCAGCTCGCTTTCGGTTCGGTAGGGACGTCATTCACATAGGCATAGATGATGCTGTAGATCGAGAAGAGCGACAGGATCAACAGCCCCGGACCGATGCCCGCGATGAACAGCTCGGCAATGGACGTGTTGGACACAACGCCATAAATGATCATGCCGATGGATGGCGGAATGAGAAAGGCGATGTCGCTTGAGTTGACGATCAGGGCCAGGACAAAGGAATCCTTGTAGCCTGCCTTGAGCATGCGTGGACGCAAAGGCGAGCCAACGGCAACCACAGTCGCCTGCGTCGAGCCAGAAACGGCACCGAACAATGTACAGGCTGCAGCTGTGGTCACGGCCAGACCGCCTTTGATGTGGCCGACAAATTTCATCACCATGTCGATTAGGCGACCGGCAGACTGACCTCTTGTCATGATATCTGCGGCCAGAATGAACATGGGCACCGCAATCAGCGAGGCTGGCCGAATGCCTGCCATGAACTGCTGAACCATGAAATCCATTTTGTCGAAGCCGCCAAACATGGAATAGAAACCGATGGAAGCACCTGCCATCAGCGGCACCATCATGGGGAAACCGATCAGCAGCAGCACCACCATGACGAGGAACATCGTAATAGCCATGATACGCTCCTAAACCTCGTATTCGTCTTCGGAATATCCTTCAAGCACCTGGCTGGAAAGATAGATATCCTTGGACGTGATGTTGCGAATGGCAGTCAGAATATATTGCAGTCCGGTCAGGAACAGCCCAACCGGCACCCACAGATAGATCCAGTAGACCGGGATCTGCAAAGCTGGCAGAACACGGCCCGACTTGGCGACTGTGAGAATGTAGGAAAAGGAAAAATAGGCCAGCGCGAGCATGATCACCGCTGTGCAGATCGCGATGATAATCATGAGCACCTTGCGTGCAGGGGACATCAGCTTGTCAAAAATCGCCGACATGCGAATATGACGTCCCTGTCTGGCAGCATAGGAGATGCCAGAGAAAGTGATCAGAACGATCAGAAAACGGTTTAGTTCTTCAGAGAAGAAAATACTGTTCTGAAAAACAAAACGACCGATAACGTTGGCGACGGTATTGGTCGCCATTAGAATAACCCCAAGGGCCAGCATCATTGACTCGATCTTGGCGATCGATATGTCAATCAGCCCCAGCACGCCCGGCAGGGTCGTGTCCGAATGATTGTCCATGGACATGGCAAGCTCCCAACTGAAGCAAAAACCAAGGAAAAGAAGCGGACAGCGAAAGCCCGCTTCCAGCATGGTCAGGGCACCAGCGCTCATGGCCCTGTTCTATCGGGCATAAGAGGGAGGTTGATACCTTGACTGGAAATCCTACTGCGGTAGCGGAAAGACGCCCAAGGCATTTCCCGCTACCGGTTGGCTTTTGATCAGTCAGCAGAGACGGCTTCCAGATCAGCTTTCATCTGATCCAGAATGGCCTTGCCGCTGTCGCCGGTCATCTCGATGAACTTGTCTTCCACCTTGGCAGCAGCTGCCTTGAACGGAGCGCGTTCTTCTTCGGTCAACACATTGACCTCGATGGATGGCTTGGCTTTCTTGATTGCATCAAGAGCTTCTTTTTCAAGCCCCTTCTGATAGTCGAGGATATAATCGAATGCTGCGGTTGCTGCATTCTGAACCAGCTCTTTGTCAGCGTCGCTCAGGCCGTCATAGAAGTCTTTGTTGGCCATGACTGCGGTCGTGAAATTGCTGTGCCCCGCATAGGTGATGACGTCGGTGACTTCATACAGCTTGGTGGATTCGATGAAGGATGTCGGGTTTTCCTGCCCCTGAATGATGTTGGTCTGAAGACCGCCATACACTTCGCCCCATGGCAGAGGGGTCGGGGTTGCGCCAAAGGCCTGATAGGCTTCCACCAGAAGCGGGTTGGTCATGACGCGGAACTTGACCTCGTTGAGGTCTTCCGGGCTATGCACCGGTTCCTTGGTGGTCATGGCGACTTCGCCTTCCGGGAACATCTTGAGCAATTCAAGGCCCTGATCAGCATAAAGCCCCATGAAATCTTCATTGATGGCTTTGGAGGTGCGGAAGAACTCGTTGAGCTTTTCGGTGTCGGTCGGCAACAGGTAAGGTACAAAGAAGACCTGCGCTTCCGGGATCAGGGCGCCGGTGAAACCGGGAGACTGGTCAACGAACTGCAGGATGCCTGCCTGGGTCTGTTCCATGGTGTCGGCAGATTCGCCAAGCGTGCCATAAGGGAAAATCTGAACCTCATGGTCGGAGTTGGCTTCAATTTCTTCTTTGAATTTGGTTGCGTATACGCCCTGCACTTCGTTGATGGCTTCTTCGATAGCATATTTCCAGGTGTCCGCCTGGGCCATGGAAGGCACAAGAGCAAAACCGGCGAGCAGGGAGGCAACAGACGTTGCCGTACATAATTTTTTAACAAATGGAGTTTTCATCACTTCCCTCGTTGTCGGATATGAATGCGTTTTTATTGTTGTTGCCACACAATCAAACAGAGACAATTTCAGGTCAATTGAAACATTAAATCATGACAATTTAACTTGAGCCTAAAGACTGACTCTGTTTCAACGCTATGCAAATGAGTAAAATTTCAACGCCAGTTGGCCTAAAACATAGGCAACGGTTTCTCGGATCCTGCCCCCAATAGGGCTGCTATGACATTGAGTGCATGAGTCAATTGCTCTTCACTGCAAGGCCCCAGAGCCACTCTGACGGAGTTGAGTTTGATGGGGTCACCTTCATTTGAATGCTCCGCCATGATGAAGGGTAAACTGCCCGCAATCGCCACATTATTTTTCCGCGCTCTTTCCACAAATTCACTTTCTTGCCAAATCTTGGGAAGCGGAATCCAGATGTGAGGCGCGCTTTTGTGATTCAGATAGCTGTGTCCCTTGAGCAATCTAGCGGCGAGCTTCTGGCGTTGCTGTAGAGCGCGGGCCTGCCACGATATGAGGTGATCTGCCGTGCCATTGTCAAACCAGTGTGTCAGTAGATCGACTGTCAGGGGGTTGGCCATCCAGTTGGTGACCAGATGGCGGTTTTTGGTGACAATATACATGGAGGGCGGGGTGATGAGGAGTCCCACGCGCAAGCCGGGCATGATGGTTTTGGAGAAGGATGTGATATAGAAGACACGTTCCGGATCGAGCTGATGCAGCGTAGGAGGGGCGTTTTTTATCAAGGTGCCCAAGACATCGTTTTCGATGATGAATACGTCATTTCTTTTTGCAATATCAATGATTTCCTGCCGTCTTGTGTTCCCCATTACATAGGCTCTGGGGTTTGAGACTGTAGGAGAAATCACCAAGGCTCGGATGGAGTGGTTCTGGCAGAGCGCCTCGAATTGCTCTGGTATCAGGCCCTCCTTGTCCATGCCGGCGGTTTCAAGGCGCACACCAAGATATTCGCACAAGGGGCGGATGCTGTGAAAGCTGACCTCTTCTGCACAAATTGTGGAGCCCGGAGGGGCTGCGCTCATGATGGAAGCAACCAGCGCAGGAATGGCGCCGTTCGTATAAGTGGTGTGGCTTGGGTCCGCATGAATATGATGGAATTTCAGCCAGCGGCAGGCGATCTTTATATGCTCGCGAAAAGCCTCTTCAGGGCGGAAGGATTGTACGAGATCCTTGGTGAAATCCCGAGACAACTCTTCAAGTCCCTTTTGCATGGTGTCGTAATGCTGCGACGAGGTGACCGGCTTGAGCATGGAGAGGTCGATCAGCCCTTCCTGTCGGTTTGGCAGAAAGGGCATTGGGGTGTCTGTCGTCTCGCGATATCGCACATAGGTGCCGCGTCCGACTTCTCCAGCTAGATAGCCCAGCTTGCAGAGGGCATCATAAGTGCGTGAAACAGTCTGCACCGAGATGTTGAGTTTGTAGGCGAAATCGCGGTGGGTCGGCATCCGGTCCCCCGGTTGCAGATCCCCCGCATCGATCGCGTCAATTATCAATCCCTGCAAGGTCTTGTAGACGGGTCTTTTGAGCTTTGCAGGATCTGGCCACCAGTTTGTCATGAAAATAGTGATTAGCAATATCAGTACAATTTGGCAATATAGATGACACTATTCTCAGTACATATTCCAATTTTTCATAATGATTTGAGTTGCATGGATTAAGTTGCACTCGCGTCCGGTATTCAATTCAGGGTGCAATCGGCGCGCGGTCCGTCTCGCAGCGGGCATTAAACCGGATAAGAATTGTGGGCGAGGGGCATTCTTCGATCGAAAGAAATGCCTCCCGCCCACATGCCTTGCCACTCCACCCAAGGCTGAACTGAGGGCCATGCGTCATCCTATTCTCAGGCCTTATCAAACCTTCAGGGCCTGCAAAAGAATCTCCGCACTGTGAAGCGCCTCTCTTTTGGCTCCGTCTTTTATCTGATGCCGACAACTGGTTCCTGAGGCGGCGATGATGACGCTCTCATCGGCCTTTCGAACGGCGGGAAGAAGGATTTGCTCGGCAATGGTCATGGAAAGCGCGTGATGCTCTTTCTCATAGCCGAAGGCGCCTGCCATGCCGCAGCAACTGCTCGGAATCTCGCTTACATGATAATTCTCGGGCAGAGATAGAGCCTTGACGACCAGGTCGCTTGAAGAGATTGATTTCTGATGGCAATGCACATGCACTCGCACCTCTTTGGTCTCTTTGGTGAAGTGTTCGGGTCTTATATGGCCTGTATCCATCTCTCGGGCGATGAATTCCTCGAACATCAAGCAGTTCTTGGAAAGCGCCTTGGCTTTGTCGCGTAGATCCGGAGCAACAAGGTCAGGATATTCATCCTTGAAACAGGCGATGGTGGAGGGTTCCACGGCGATCATCGGTGCGTCTTCGGATATGATATCGCCAAAGGCCGCTACATTGCTATCGGCGAAGAGCTTAGCCCGCTTGACGAAGCCTTGAGAAAGAGACGACCGTCCGCTCTCCTTGTTGCGGAGGAGGACAACCTCGTAGCCGAGGCGCGTAAGGAGGTGGACGGTCGCCATGCCAATATGAGCGTCATTCACATTGGTAAACTCATCACAAAACAGATGAACCTTGCGCATGGCTTTGGCTGAGGTCGGAATCTCCCGATTATATTGCTTTTCAAAGCTTAATCGACAGAGCGCGGGCATGCTGCGGTCGAGCGCAAAGCCGGCCGCCAGTTTGACCGGAGCTGACAAGACCCGGTTGCCCATAATGAGATTATAGAGCGGCGCAAAGGGCAGGGCCAACCCCATTAGGGTCGTGAAATGGGCCACCAGCCAGGGGCGCAACCCGCTGCCGTGCAGATCAAAATAGTGCTGCATGAATTCCGCCTTCATGCGCGCCATATCGACGCCTGCCGGACACTCGCTTTTGCAGCCCTTGCAGGAGAGGCAGAGATCGAGAATATCCTTGATCTCCTTGTGATCATAGCGGTTGGCTTTGTCGGTGCGCGAAAGAAAACCGCGCAGAATGTTGGCGCGGGCACGGGTGGAATCTTTCTCCTCCCTTGTGCCCATATAGCTTGGGCACATGAGGCCGGAGGTCACCTTCTTGCATTCCCCGATGCCTGAGCAACGCTCCACGGCGCGCATCAGCCCCTGATCCTTGTCCCAATTGAAATAGGTTGGCAGATCTGGCGTTTCCTCGCCGGGGATATAGCGCAGGGACACATCCATCGGTGGCGCGTCGACGATCTTGTTCGGGTTGAAAATGTGAGAGGCATCAAAGGCGGATTTCACCCGCTTGCAAAGCTGGTAATTGGCATCCCCCAAAAGCTCTGGCAGGAATTCAGCCCGGAGGCGTCCATCGCCATGCTCTCCGGAAAGTGAGCCGCGGAAGCGTTTGACGAGCTTGGCCACCTGCTCCAATGCGGAGCGCACGGACGCAATGCCCTCTTTGGTCTTGTGATTGACAAACAGAATGGTGTGCAACTCACCGTCCCCGGCATGGGCCGAGTGGGTGAACTGGATGCCTTCGCGATGCAGAATGCGTTCAAGCTCAGTTACATAGGCAGGCTGATCCTCCACATCTACCGCGCAATCTTCTATAGCTTCAAACGGCTTGATATCGCCCGCTTTCGAGCTGTTGATGCCGCCAAGATCGCGCCGCAATTGCCAGATCTTTTCGACATCTTCGCCAAAGAAAAGCGGCCAGGCGTAGCCCATCTTTTTCTCTGCCAATTCTGCGGTGAGGGCGGCAGCTCTTTGCTCTACCGCTTCGCGGGTGTCATCGGCGAGCTCCACCACGATGATGGATTCCGGCGCTCCGATGATCCACTGGCTGCAGCGGGCGATGGTGTTGAATTTGTTGACCTTGTTATTCTCCATGGCCTGCTGCACATGGAAGGCGCCGATCAGCTCGCAGCTGGTGGGCTTGTATTTGAGGGCCACAAGCGTCGCCTTCAGGGACTCAATGGAATCCTCGAAATGCATGGCAACCACGCCAATGACCGGTGGGAGCGGCTCGACCAGATTGAGTGTTGCCTCGGTCAGAACGCAAAGGGTGCCCTCTGATCCGGCAATCAGCTTGCACATGTTGAAGTTCGGCCCACCGTCCGTGAAGATATTCGAACGGGCAAGCAGATCGAGCGCATAGCCATTGTTGCGACGACGAATGGACGCCTTGGGATAGCCTTTTTCAAGGTCTGAGCGGGTCTGTTCGCTCTTTAGCTCCTGATAGAGCATCTCATAGAGTGAGCCCTCCAGCGTCTGTTCTGTGCGCTTGGCGTGGAAGTCTTCCGGTGTGAGGGCTTGGAAAGAGGCTTCACTGCCATCTGCCAGAATGGCGCGACAGGAAAGCAGATGATCTCTTGTTGAGCCCCAGACAATGGAATGCATGCCGCAGGAATTGTTCCCGATCATGCCGCCGATAACGGCGCGGTTTGCGGTGCTGGTTTCTGGCCCGAAGAGCAAACCATGAGGGGCCAGCCAGTCATTGAGACTGTTGCGAATGACGCTTGGCTCAACCGTGACCCATTTTTCTTCTTTGTTGAAGTCTAGAATGCGGTTGAAGCGGCGCATATCCAGCACCAAACCGCTGCCCACCACCTGACCAGCCAAAGACGTTCCTGCCCCGCGCGGGATCAGGGGCACCTTATGCTCCTGACAAAAGCGCACGATGGTGATGAGGTCTTCTTTGTCTTCAGGGGTTACGACGCCAAGGGGCATCTCCTGATAGGCCGAGGCATCGCTGGCAAAGATCGTGCGGCTGGCTTCATCACTGCGCACGGTTCCCTTGATGCTGTGGGCCAGCCTGTCCAGGAGCGAAGGAAGAGCCTTGAAGTATTCAGGGTCAGGTATCTGCAATGTCATCATTCTTCTCCATCAAGTCATCCGGAAGGGGAGGCTCCGACCCCGAAGGGCCGGAAGCGACCGTTACGGGTAGAGAAGGTTCGGCAGGAAGAGGATGATCTGCGGCAGAAAGACAAGCAGGATCTGGATGACTAGCATACTGGCGACGAACGGTAGGATGGAACGCGCCAGATCTATGAGCCTCGTTCCGCTGATCGATTTGGCAATAAAGACATTGACCCCGACCGGTGGTGTAATCAGCCCCAGCTCGGTGCCAACCACCAGAATGATACCGAAGTGATAAGGGTTGATGCCCAGCTTGACGAGCACCGGCAGCAACAGTGGCGTGTAGATCAGGATCTGCGCTGTCGTATCCATGAACATGCCGGTAACGGTGATCATGACCACGAAGAACAAAAGGATGATGGTGCCGTTGTCAGTGATCTGCAGGATCAATTCTGCGACCTGATTGGGAATCTGTGCAATGGTCAGGTAGCGGGCGAAAGCCATGGCAAAGCCCAGAATAATCATCACGGAGCCGGTCGTCATGGCCGAACGCGAGGTGATCTCATACAGGTCGCTGAATTTCATGTCCTTATAGATGAAGAGACTAACGATCAGGGCATAGATCACCGTGATGCAGGCGGCCTCGGTTGGTGTGAAGACGCCCGAATAGATACCGCCCAGCACGACAAAGGGTGTCAGCAAGGCCCATTTGCCTGCCCATGCGGTTTTGGCGACACGGCACCATGAGAAGGATTGGTCTGACCCGTGGTAGCCACGTTTCCAAGAGATGAAAACGGCTACCAGGATCAGCCCCGCGCCAATGAGGAAGCCGGGGACGATGCCAGCCACGAACATCTGGCCGATGGAGAGATCGGCGCTGATGGCGTAAATGATCATCGGAATGGAGGGCGGGATCATGATACCCAGCGACCCCGCGCAGGCTGTGAGGCCGCCAGAAAACTCGGCGCCATAGCCTCGACGGATCATCGAGGGAATCATCATTGCGCCAATCGCGGCCACCGTTGCAGGAGAGGAGCCGGAAATAGACGCAAAGAACATGCAGGCCAGAACCGTGACCACCGACAAGCCGCCCGTTATCCTGCCGACAAGACTGGAGGCGAAATCAACGATCCTCTGGGAAAGGCCGCCCACCTCCATCACATAGCCCGCCATGATAAACAACGGAATGGCCAGAAAGACGAAACTGTCGAGCGCGGAGAAGGCGATATGGGACAGAAAACTGAAGGGTATATCGGTCATCATCAAGGCGATTGCCGTTGAAATGCCGATGGATATGGCGATGGGCATTCCCAGAAACAGAAGCAGGAAGAATGCCACGAACATGACGATTGTGCCGCTCATCTCAGGCCTCCTTTAAAGATGCTTTTCTTTGGCCACCCAGAGCTGATGGCGAGATACCATCCGCTCGATGAGGCGAACAGTCATAAGGGCGAATGTGAAGGGGATCACCGCATAGACCCAGCCATAGGGCCAGTCGAGAGCGGGGGTGGTTTTGCCGATCATCAAGGCGTCTTCGGCGATCGCAATCGCATGCCAGCCGACTGCGAAAATGAAGACTGTCCAGACAAGGTCGAGTAGCTGATCCAGCCAGTATTTCGGGCGACCGACAACAAAGATGTCGATGATTTCCACTCTCACATGCGCCCCTTTCTGAATGCAGAGGCTGCAGGAGATATAGACGAGCAGGATGAAATCATAGTTTGCCAGTTCTTCTGTCCAGGACAGGGAGAAATTGATGACAAACCGAAAAGCGACCTGCATGAAACAGAGGATGACAAGGAGCGAGAACAGAATGACGCTCATCACCTCTTCGAATTTTTCTGAATATTGAAGCAGTTTGCGCAACATGACCTGCCACCTCCTCCAGGGCAGACATTAGCTTGCTTATTACCCTCTCCTTATGCTCGGAAGGGGAAGCG
The DNA here is from genome assembly GCF_963678225.1 of uncultured Cohaesibacter sp. NCBI lineage: Bacteria > Pseudomonadati > Pseudomonadota > Alphaproteobacteria > Hyphomicrobiales > Cohaesibacteraceae > Cohaesibacter > uncultured Cohaesibacter sp. The sequence goes on from NZ_OY782764.1 coordinate 3,026,317, forward strand.
GCAACCGTGAGCCGTGTTGCCTTTCGTGCGGGGTGAGGCCTGCAGATACGGTTCGAGAGAGAGCTGCACCAGAGGGCCTCGACTTGCAAAAGGCAAAGGGCTCCTCTCCCGGTGGTGGTGGATCAGACCATTGCGAGAGAGGAGCTTTCTCCTCAGGAGCTACTCCGCGGAGACATTCTCGATTTCAGCAATCAACTCGTCATACATGCTTGCAGAAATATCCTTGCCGTGCTGCTCGATAACGGGCAGGGCGGTTTCACGCATTTCTGCGAGATTTTCCTTGGAGATTTCCGTATAGGTGATGCCGGTGTCGATGAGAGCCTGCAGGGCTTCTTTTTCAGCCTTGGCCGAGGCTTCATGCTCATATTCTGCGAAGATCTTGGCGCCTTCGTCGATGATCTTCTGCTGATCTGCGCTCATATTGTCATAGAAGCGCTTGCCGATGACCAGCACATCCCAGGAATGCATATGGCCACTGTTGGAGAGATATTTCTGCACTTCATAGAAGCGAGAGAGAAGGATCGTGGCATATGGGTTTTCCTGACCGTCAATGGTGCCAGTCTGCAGAGCGGAAAAGACTTCGCCAAAGCTCATCGGGGTCGGGTTGGTGCCAAGAGCGCGGAAGACATCCAGGATGACCGGATTCTGCATCACGCGGATTTTCATGCCCTTAAGGTCTGCTAGGGATTCAATCGGGCGCACGCGGTTGGTTAGATGACGGACGCCGAAATTGCCGATAGCCAGGCCGTGAATACCAACCGGGTCGAGCATATCCATCAGTTTGCGCGCCCATGGCCCGCGCGCAACCTTGGCGGAAACTTCCTTGCTCGGGAAAATATAGGGCAGATCGGGCAGGCGGAACTCTTTTACATAGTTGCCCAGTACCGATGGGGTCGGGACCACCATATGAACCGTGCCCAGCTTGATGGCTTCGAGCACTTCAAGATCGCCGCCGAGCATGGCGTTCGGGAAGATCTGAACCTCGATATCGCCGCCGGACTTGTCTTCAACATACTTTTTGAATTCAGTAAGCGCTTTATATTGATAATGCTGCTCGGAAATGCCTGTGCTGACCTTGATGGTCTTGCTGGCTGCCTGAGCCTGCCCGCCGGCAAGAGTCATAGCTGCAGCAAACAACAGGGCGTGAGCCGTCTTTGCTAGAAAATTCATGTTTTCCTCCACTTTATGCTGGGTATTCGGCACGGTGCCCTCTACACCGTCTTCAATCCAACTCCAGCTTCCTATTCCTCCCAAAGCAGGCACACGGATTGACCGAATTGCGTAAATCCCCCCAAACGGCTGCCATTCACAAATCCGGAAGACAGCCTGTTCGGAGGGGTGCTGAACAACCCGGTGGCTCATGGCATGAGGCCACCGGGCAAGGAGCAGGACCTAGAGAAGGTCTGCGAGGAGCTTGTCGATTTTCTTCTTGTTGGCATCGTCCAGTTCGCCAAGCGGATGGCGTGGCAGGCCAACATCAAGACCCTGAGCGGCGAGGGTGTATTTGCAGACTTCCTGCCAATGGGGAACGCCTGCTTCCTTGTCATAGAAGAAGTAATCGATATATGGCTGCATCTTGGCCTGCTGGGCGCGGGCTTTGTCGACGTCCTTCTCGACGATGCAGATGTCCATCAGAGTGCGGCATGCTTTTGGCAGAACGGCAGGGAAGCCACTGAGCCAGCCATCTGCGCCAGCCAGCATGCCTTCCATGGCGGCATAGTCATGGCCGTAGAAGATATCCAGTTTGTCACCACAGTGGAAGCGCAGTTCATGCACGCGGTTGGCGTCGCCATGCGCTGCCTTGATGGCATTGACCACACCTTCATCAAGAAGGGTCTTTACTTCGAGCGGCGTCAGTTCATACCCGGCGAACCATGGGTTGTTGTAAACCATGATGGGAATATCGACATTCTGGCGCAGCTCGCGGAAGTGGCTCATCACCGCTTTCTTATGCGGGTTGAGATAGTAAGGCAGAATAACCATCAGGCCATCGGCGCCTTTGTCCTGAGCAAACTTGCTCATGTCGATGGTGTTGATGGTTGAGTAGAAGCCTGTGCCGCAATAGATGGGCACTTCACCATCGATGAAACCGAGAACATGTTCGAGGATTTCTTTCTGTTCGGTCGGGTTCATGGCGATATTTTCGCCGGTGCTGCCGCAGATGGAGAGATTCTGCGCGCCCTGATCGATCAACCAGCGCAGATATTTTTCCATTTTGGGTTTGCTGTAGGTCTGATCGTCGTTCCAGATCGTCATACATGCTGGCATAAGGCCTGAAGCGTGTTTCATGTCTAAATTCCTTGGTTGTTCAGGATGTCACCTCGGGCACTCCCGGTTGACGGTGGGAGCATGAGATTGATTGTTACGTTCATACAAAATGGAATGTAAGTCAACGAAAATTTATATAATCCCATATTGTGGAAGATAGCGTCATATGTCGTCGCTATTATTATCCACAATTGGAAGGTAGACAAATTCTATCTTTTCAATGTCCATTTATGACGTCAAAGACAAATGAAGTGAGAGGATGAGAGAAATAGCCCATTCTTGAGCTCGAAATGAGGTACCTTGGCGCTTCTGCGGAACAGGTAAAAAGGCTAAGGTTAAGACATGAGATGCAAATGGTTTGCTACGTCTATATTGTAAAAGTGAAATATAATACAATGTCTTATATGGAAATCTGTTTGGTATTGCTTGTGCTGAGGGTGTCGGAAAACCCACCATTCGGTAAGCCTGTTGATCGGGATTACGGGCTGAGGAGGACTAATTGGAATATTTTCGAGTGATAAATAAATTGATCATCAGTCGCGATGTTTCGTGTATCCTGGTGGAGAATATTCCGTAATTCGGAATATGACGTAATACCAATTGTTGAAACGATGCTTAGAAACCCATTCAAAGGGTGCACTATTCTAGTGGGTAACCTTTCAGTCCGCTTCAGAAGAGTATCCGTTGCCGAAGCCTGATGCTGCGATCGACAGAAAAGCAGAGATAATCGCTGAATTTCTGCCATTTTCGCTAAAGTGTGTAGGGAAGAATATTCGGTTGTAATCGGTAAAAATTACTATTTATATTATTTTTTAGATGTTGAATGGTGGAGATTCGCCAACAGTCTGTGTTGCCATGTTCCGTATTGTGGATTATTTCTGAAATAAATCCCCTTTAAATAAGGGTTTTGGAATTTAAAGCGCAGGCCGGGCTGCGTACACATAAAGGAATCGCGCGAACGACGGTAAATTGACTTGCAATTTTGCCTCGAAACAAGAATGAAACCTGTTCAAATGAGGGCGAGAGCTTCTGTTGCTTGACGATAGGGGCCTCAGTCTGGCGCCTCTTAAAAAAGCTTGGAAAGAACAATGGTCAAAAAAAATGATGCCGGCGGAAACGAAGCGGGCGCAAAGCTGTTTACAAAAATGATGACGGTCCTCAATTGCTTTACCCGTGCCAGGGGGCAATTGAGTATCAGTGAAATCGTGGAAACAACTGGGCTTCCGCGCACCACGGTACACCGCATTGTCGCGTCTTTAAGAGATGTCGGCATGCTTGATCAGGATGGGCGAAGACAGACCTATCGTCTTGGTTTGAAAATGTTTTATTTCGGCAGCGTGGTCATCGCAAACCTGGATCTGACCGGCAATTCCCGGCCGCATATCCTCTCGCTGCATCAGCTTACAGGTGAAGCTGTGCATCTGCATATCTTTGACGGTAGTCATATGGTCTGTATCGAGCGCGAGGAAATGGGCGAGAACAGATTGACGACCCTGACGACGATCGAAGGGGCGCCGACCTATTGCACCAGTGTCGGTAAAGCCTTTCTAGCCTATCAGGACGACAAGCTCGTCAATAGAATCGCCAAGGAAGAAGGGCTTGAAGCCCGGACTGAAAAAACCATTACAGACCTTTCTGCGCTTAAGGAAGAGCTGGAGACCGTACGTACAAATGGCTACGCGGTCGACGATGAGGAGAACGAAGTGGGGATTCGCTGCGTTGGTGCTCCAATTCGGGATTCGCGTGGACAAGTTTTCGCTTCCATCAGTGTTTCGGGCACAACTGAACGCATGCCGATGCCTCGTGTGCTCGGTTTGGCCTCTGCTGTCGCCAATACGGCAGATGAAATTTCAAAAAGTCTGGGTTGGAACCCGAATTTGTGAGCTCTAAAACTGGTCAATTGGTTTAATTCCGAAATGTGGGATTGAAAAAGACTTAATCATCGTTTATTCCTATTTATGTCGAGGAATGGGAGGTTTTCGATGATTTGCTCACGCAACTATCTTTTGGCGCTCTCCATGACACCGTTTATGGTGTCCGCTGGTTGGGCTGCGGATTTTCCAACAAGGCCTGTTACAATCATCGTTCCCGCTGCCGCTGGCGGCGGAGGCGATACAACCACACGCATTCTGGCTCGCAGCATTGAGCAGGAAATGGGGTGGACGGTCAGCATCATCAATCAGGGGCAGGGCGGTGGCGTCGTCGGCTTGACTAGCATGGTCAATGCCGAACCGGATGGCTATACCGTCGGTTTGCTGTTCCCTTATGCTGGCTACAAATATACCGGTCAGGCTGATTTCGCCGGAGCGGATTTCTCACCAATTGCCAATTTCAATGGCGACTCGTCATCACTCGTTACATCAGCGTCCTCGCCTTTCGAGACGCTGGCTGATGCATTGGATGCCATCAAGGCCGAGCCCTCCAAATACAAGATCCATTGCAGCGGTGGCTGCGGTAGCGTCTGGGATGTGCCCGTTGCCGGCATGATGATGGATTACGGCATCGATGTAGAAAAGATCACCTGGATTCCGGGGCAGGGGGCAGCCACAGGCTTGCAAGAACTGGCCTCCGGTGGTGTTGATTTCCAGACTGTGTCCCTGCCTGAAGCCTCTGGGCTCATCTCTGCCGGTCTTGTGCGTCCTCTGGGCGTCTTGAGCCCGGAACCGGTACCCGGATTTGAAGATGTGCCTCTTGCCGGTGAAGTCATGGGCCATCCGGTGGATGGCGGCACATGGCGCGCGCTTGGCGGACCTGCTGGCGTTTCTGATGACATTATCAAGACATGGGAAGACGCTGCCCAAAAGGCTGTGCAGTCCGATAGCTTCAAGAATGCAATGAAGACGGCCAATTTCGGCATCAAATGGATGCCTACCGAAGATCTCGCCGCCTTGATGAAAAGCCATGAAGAGGACACCGCGCGTGTGATGGCTGCCCTCGGTTACAGCAAGTAACAAGAGAAATATCCATGAAAGCTCATGATAGTATCGTCGGCTTGGTCGTGGCCATTCTGGGAGGGGCTATTGCGCTCTACTCCCAGAGTCTGGTGCCGCCTCGCCATTTGAATTACGGGCCGGGATTCTTTCCCCTGCTTATTGGCATCGGCCTTGTGTTGGTTGGAGGCGGGCTCATCGTCCAAGGGTATGTGACCGGGCGTGACAAGCCCTTGTTTTACCGGCCGCGCTGGCTGGAAAACCGCCAACTCGTCTTTCGTTTCTGGATTATTCCGATCGCAATTCTCTTCTATTGGCTGGCCGTTACGCCTCTGGGCTTTCTCGCCACAGCGACAATTCTGCTCGCAATCATCCAGATCGCCAATGGCGTGCGATGGAAATTGGCCTTCGGCGTAGCGCTGATAACCGCTCTGGTGGTCAACATCCTCTTTGCCTCCATCCTGCATGTTCCCCTTTCCTGGGGGCTTCTCACTCCAATTTCGGGATTGTTCATATGGTAGACGCTGGCACAATTCTGGCGCAGCTCGCTGATCCTTATCTGCTTCTGGTGATCGTCGCATCCGCTGCATATGGGCTTGCCATTGGCTCCATCCCCGGGCTGACAGCCCTGATGGCCACGGCCTTGCTTGTCCCCTTCATTATCTTTATGGCACCACTGCCTGCGATTGCTTCCATCATCACGGCATCTGCCATGGCGATTTTCGCCGGTGATATTCCGGGCGCTCTGCTGCGCATGCCAGGAACGCCTGCCTCGGCAGCCTATACGGATGATGCCTTCAAGCTGACCAGGCAGGGCAAATCCGCAACGGCACTGGGGGCCGGGCTCTTTGCTTCCGCATTCGGCGGAGTGGCCAGCGCAACCATCCTGACGCTCTGTGCACCATGGTTGGCTCGCGTTGCGCTGTCTTTCTCCAGCGTTGAATATTTCTGGCTCGGAGTTCTGGGGTTGAGCTGTGCCACCTTCGTGGCCGGTCCGTCCCTGCTCAAGGGCCTTGCCTCTCTGCTGTTCGGCCTGTTTCTGGCGACCATGGGGCTCGATCCGATTTCCGGCATGCCGCGGTTTACCTTTGGCTCGACCAATCTGGTTGGCGGACTCGGGCTTATTCCCGTGCTGATCGGCCTGTTTGCTGTTTCGGAACTGCTGCGCAACAGTTACGGGCAGGATCGACAGATGTCGGAGAAGGCAAAACCGGCCTCGATTGTCAAAACAGTGGTCAAACTGATGTGGCCGCATAAGATCGGATTGCTTCGGGGCAGCCTGCTCGGCACAATCGTCGGTTCCTTGCCTGGAGCCGGGTCCGACATCGCCGCATGGATTTCCTACGCTCTGGCGAAAAAATCGTCCAAACGTGGCAACAGCGATACCGAAGAAGGCGCCGTTGAGCGCATCATGTCAGCCAGTGCGGCCAATAATGCCAGTTTGGGCGGCGCCTACATTCCGGCAACCGTATTCGGAATCCCGGGTGATGCGATCACCGCGATTGTCATCAGCGTCATGTTCATCAAGGGGGTCAATCCGGGCCCGACACTGTTTCTCAATCAGCCGCAGGTAATCTACGCGATCTTTGCCATTTTCTTTCTGGCAAATCTTCTGATGCTGCCGCTTGGTATTGCCTGCATCCGCGGCTTTGGCCAGATCTTGCGCTTGCCGACAAGCATCATCTCTCCAGTCATTCTGCTCTTCTGCATTCTGGGGGCGTTCTCCGTCGAGAACACGCTCTTTGCCGTTGGCCTCGTAGCGCTGTTCGGTTTGCTTGGCTATGTGATGGAAGAGAATGAAGTACCCTTGGCTCCGGCCATTCTGGGGCTCATTCTTGGCCCGCTGCTCGAGCAGACCTTCATGACCACAATGCTTAAATCCCAAGGCGATCTTTTAACTTTCTTCAACCGACCGATTGGAGGAACGATCGGTGCCGTCACAATTCTGGTGTGGGCTCTGATCATCGGTCTCAAACTCTTCGCGTCTCGTGATGCGAAGAACGACAGCTCACTTGCCGACACCGCTTCCTGAGTGGTGCCGACAGGGTACTTTCTTAAAGAATATTCCTGTTGAGTGGAGGAGAATATCATGAACAGGTCCCGCAGATTTATCCGTACAATTCTTTGCACCAGCGCTATGGCCACCCTGTTGGCAGGGCCAGCCCTTGCATGGCCAGACCAACCGGTCAGTATGATTGTGGTCGCCGGTGCTGGCGGCGGCAGCGACTTTACATTCCGTCTGCTGTCCCGCGAGCTGGAAGCCCAGACCTCACAGCCGGTGAATGTAATCAATCAGGCTCAGGGGGGCGGTATTGTCGGCTACACAACTTACAGCACTGCCAAGCCGGATGGCTACACAATGGGGCAGCTATCACCTTTTGCGCAGTTCAAGATCCTTGGTCAGGCCGATTTCACCGCCGACAGCTTCACACCACTTTCTCTGGTCAATGTCGACCCGTCCGCAATCCATGTAGGGGTCAATTCCGATCTGAAATCGCTTGATGATATCGTTGCTGCATTAAAGGAAGATCCTGCTTCCCTGCGGATTTCCTGCGGTGGTACCTGCAGCGCCAGCTGGGACATTCCTTTCATTTCCCTGATGATGGCCGAAGGCATTGATGTTGCCAAAATCAACTTGATCCCGGCTTCCGGTTCAGCGGCCGGTTTGCAGGAACTCGCCTCTGGCGGCATGGATGTGGTGCTCTGCTCCATTCCGGAAACAGACGCCTTGACAGATGCTGGCATGGTGAAGACTGTTGCTGTGCTCTCCAGCGATCGGCTTGAGCGCTACCCTGATGTTCCGACCGCCAAGGAAATCACCGGCAAGGATGTGACCGGTGGCACATGGCGTGGTGTTGCTGGTCCTGCTGGCATGGACCCGGCATTGGTCAAGGAAATCGAGGCACAATTGAAGGTCGCCTATGAGTCTGAGCGTTTCCAGACCGGCATGAAAGATCGCGGGTTCGGCACACAATATATGGATTCCGCCGGATTCGCTGCTTTCATCAAGGGGCATGAAGCGCAAACAAAAGAAGTGATGACCGCGCTGGGTGTTGGCAGCGAGTGATCCCTCAGTAAATCCTCCCTGGAGCTGACTGGGGCAGTCGGCTCTTGGACTGAAGGCAGGCAATCGGCATTCCCTTGCATGTTGATTGCCTGCCGAATTTCCATCCATTCCAAAAAAGTCCGTTTGCGCTGGAGCTACTCGAAAGAGCGAGCTGCCATGAGGGCATGCGCAAAAGCGCTGAGAGCAGGCCTAAGGAGAGCCACATGTCGATCACTATATTCGGGTCTGTCAATCTTGATATGACTGTTTCTGTTCAGCATTTGCCGGTGGCTGGTGAAACGAGCCATGCGGGCAGCTTCCAGACCGGACTTGGCGGCAAAGGCGCCAATCAGGCGGTGGCCGCCACCCGATTGGCCACCTGTCCGGTGAAGTTTGTCGCCGCTGTGGGGGAGGACAGTTTTGCCGACAAACTGCGCGCAGATCTGAAGGCCATGACGGTGGACACGAGCCATCTCGTCACCATCAAAGGGGCAGAGAGTGGTATCGCGCTGATCCATGTCGATGAAAGCTCGCAGAATTCGATAACAGTGGTTGGGGGTGCCAATATGGCTTGGCCGGCTGAAGGGCCTGATGCGGATGTCTTCAAGGGGGCCAAGGTGGCGCTCTTCCAGCTGGAAACGCCTCTTGATGCGACCATCGCGGCAATGCGCAAGGCCAAAGCCGCAGGGGCTACCGTCATCCTTGATCCTGCCCCCATCTCGGAAGGTCATATGGACGCTTTGATCGCAGAAGCGGATATCATCACCCCGAACGAGACCGAAACTGCCGCGATAACCGGAACCATGCCGGGTAACTTTCTGGAAGCAGAAACTCTGGCTAAAAGTTTGCTCGCGATGGGGCCAAAGCTGGCTGTGGTCAAGCTGGGTGCCAAAGGGCTGGCCTATGCTTCCAGAGAGGAGGGGTCGGGCCACATAGCCCCCTATTATGTAAAGGCCATTGATACGGTTGCTGCTGGTGATAGCTTCAATGGAGGGCTCGCCGCTGCTCTGGCCGAGGGCAAGAGCCTTCTGGATGCACTTAAATTTGCTGCAGCGGCAGGGGCCTTGGCCACTACGCGGCGCGGTGCAGGCCAAGCCGTGCCTTCCCGTGCCGAAGTCGAGGCGCTGGTCGCCGGATAGCCAAGAAGCAATTGGGGAGACAACTACGCCCTCGTTCCTGCTACAGCGGTAGGGGCGAGGGCGTTGCATTCAGGTATGCCAGAAGCGGGAAGGAGATGAGCATTGCAAATAAAATGTTATGCTGGTTCATGGATTTGGTTGTGCGCCTGACCGAGCGGTAGTACAGGGAAAGGATGCTTGATAAGCGAAGCAGACGCGAACAGTATCCTGTGCTCTCATGGTGGACGCAGAGGAGCGATCTTGATGCGCTAGAGGAACCTGAGGAATGACTGCCAAATCGAAGATCTGGATCGGGACGAGCTGGAAGATGAACAAGACGCTCGATGAAGCTCAGGCATTTGCAAGGCGTCTGGTGGAAATCGATAGGGATGGCTCTCCGAATATCCAACGCTTCATTCTCCCTCCCTTCACAACGGCACGCGAGGTCAAGGCCACTTTGGCTCTGACATCTGTCAAGGTTGGCGCCCAGAACATGCATTGGGCGGAAGAGGGACCATGGACTGGCGAGATTTCGCCTTCAATGCTGGTGGATTGCAATCTCGATATGGTGGAACTGGGACATTCCGAGCGACGGGAATTTTTTGCAGAGACGGACGAAATGGTCGGCTTGAAAACAGAAGCTGCTATTCGTCACGGTCTCATTCCTCTTATTTGCATTGGGGAGACCAGTGCGCAAAAGGATTCTGGCAGAACATCCGAGGTTTTGGCAGATCAGGTCCGGAGCGCCCTTGGCCGTTTATCACCTCGTCAGAAGAAGGCTCCGATTCTGTTTGCCTATGAACCGGTGTGGGCGATTGGAGAAAAGGGCACGCCTGCGACATCGGACTATGCCGATGCTCGACAGGGTGAAATTCTTTCCGTTGCAGAGGAAATCTTGGGACATCGACCGCCTTGCCTGTATGGCGGATCTGTCTATCCGGATAATTGTGCAGAGCTGATTGCATGCCCCAATATCGATGGCCTCTTCATTGGCCGTTCAGCATGGGATGTCGAAGGATATCTCGATATTCTCACAAAATGTGCAACCATTCCGGCATCTTGCTTTTAACAGAAGCGTGTACCAGATGCCTAGGCATCATTCCTTCACACCTTGGGGTGAGGGAGGCAGACGCCATGTGCTTCCCTGTCTTGCTGTCCAAAAAAAGCTTGCTGCATGAGGGGATAAAAACGAGCTTCATTTCAAGGGCTTGATGGGGGCGCCTGACCATCGCTCTTCTGATATCTCCGGATAGGCATATATCATAATGATTTTATAAGATTTCTCTTCCATACCTATAGTTGCTTTTTGATTTCTAATGAGCAATTTCGGGAGCTGCTATGCCTGCCTTGCCAAAGCTTATTTCCATGTCGACATCCGGGGGCAATGCCAACGGCCCCGCCTTTGCATATTCTGCGGCAGGCAATGGTCGCTATGTGGTCTTTGCAAGTGATTCAACAAATCTGACGCCTCAGGATGGAGTCGGGCAAAATGTCTTTTTGCGCGATACCGCAACCGGCCGTACCTTCAATGTTGATGTCAGTTCATTTGGGACCATAGCAGACTACAGTGCCTGGCGCGGCAGCGCGCTTCAGAACCCTGACAATCCTACCGAAGTTGCCTTCACTACGAATGGCTTTGGTGAGGGCTTCAATCTCTATATACGCGATGTCAATCTTGGCACAACGAAGATGATTGCCAAAGACATCAGCACCGTGGACTATCCCTTCACGCAAGATGTGACGTGGCATATGAGCCAGTTTGGATATTCCAATGACGGCAGTCATATTGCCTATGCCAGTGCCAATAGCGCCACCGTTGCCAATGACACCAACCGTGTCACGGATATTTTCGTTGAAGAGCTCGCAAGTGGTGATGTCACGCGTATTTCTGTTGCCGCAGACGGGACTGAGGCCAACGGATCGTCCTACAATCCTATTTTCTCGCCCGATGGCACCAAGGTTGCCTTTTGGAGCAATGCCAACAATCTAAGCCCGACCGACACCAATTTCTCATCTGATGTCTATATCAAAGACCTCAATACTGGCGCTGTGACGCTGGTCAGCAAGGCCTTGAATGGCAGTGCTGCGAATGGCGCTTCCGTGTCCGTAGGAGGATTTTCTTCAGATGGGCGGTATCTGCTGTTTGAGAGCGCTGCCAGTAATCTGGTCGCCAATGACAGGAATAACGACATTGATGTTTTCGCCTATGATATGCTTACCGGCGAAACGATCCGCGTGTCTGAGCGATCAGATGGTGTTGAATCCAATGGCGATGATCTGTTTGCGCGTTTCATTCCGGGAACGCATATTGTCGAGTTCACGACCTCTTCAAACAATCTCCTTGCCGATGATGTCAATATGCGTCCTGACGTTGTCTATACCCGTCTTGGCTCGGGAGAGTTTGAAACGCTTGACTTTAAAGGTCCCGTTCATCCCAACAAAGGCATTACGGGCATCAGCTATTCTGCGGACGGCAACTATGCCTACCTTGTGACCAACTCGACGAATCTGGTCCCGAAAGACAAGGATACGGTGGAGAGCATTGTGCGCGTGCCGATGTCCCAAATTCTCAAAACATTGCAGCATGAGGGCACATTCAGGTCGGATTCCCTTTGGGGGGATGACAAGAGCAATTACATGATCGGCAAGAATGGCAATGATCAGATCCATGGCGGTGCTGGAGACGACTATATTCAAGGAGACAGCGGCAATGACACCCTCGTTGGTGAGAGGGGCGCTGACTATTTGCTGGGTGGAACGGGGGCAGATGAGCTTTTTGGCCGATTGGGAAATGACTATCTTGATGGTGGCCTTGGCGAAGACAAAATGCATGGTAATTTGGGGAATGACACATATGTCGTCAATGATACCCAGGATAAGGTCTTTGAATATGCGGGGCAGGGCACGGATCTTATCATCAGCTCTGCGAGCTATATATTGAGAGATAACAGCCAACATGTTGAAAATCTAACCCTCACAGGCCTCGCGTTCATGGGCGTGGGCAATATGCAGAATAATGTCATCAAGGGCACGATGGCGCAGAATATGCTGAATGGCCTTTATGGGCATGACACGCTGCTGGGCTTTGCTGGCAATGACACCCTTTTGGGTGGCTATGGAAATGATCGTCTTTATGGACACAACGGAAATGATTATCTCAACGGTGACGTTGGCTGGGATAAGCTGTTTGGTGGCAACGGTGATGACACTTTGGTGGGAGGGAATGGCAATGATTTCGCCCGTGGAGGTAATGGCGATGACACCTTGTTAGGGGGTGACGGCGACGACATTATCCATGGCGACGGTGGTCACGATACCTTGCGTGGTAATTTCGGCAATGACAAACTCTATGCTGGTGTCGGTGCTGATCGTATTGTTGGTGGCTTGGGACGTGATGTCATGTTTGCCGGAAATGACAGAGGCAAGGATACTTTTGTTTTCATAACTGACGAAGACAGTCCCTCCGGACCGGATCACGACATCATATTCCTGTTCGATAGCGGTGAGGATGTGATCGACCTGGCCCAGATAGATGCTGATGAAAACCTGGATGGCAATCGGACATTTCATTTTGCTGGCATGCAGGCTGAAGCAAATTCAATCTGGTATGAAACAACCAATGGCGACGCTACGCTCTATGCTGATACGGATGGAGATGCTGTTGCGGATTTCGAAATAGAATTGCGCGATGTGACCCATCTTTCCTATGGAGATTTTATCCTCTAGGGGTGAGCATCGCTGACATTCACTGCATAAAAAACAGGGCACCGTTGGGATGCCCTGTTTTCGTTTGCATCGGGGGAGGAGATCAGGCCGCCCGCACCTGATCAATGAATTTGTCAACCTCGGCCTTGAGCATCTCGGACTGCTCGGCCAACTCGCCCGACGAGGCAAGCACTTGACTGGAAGCGCTTCCCGCTTCCTGCGAAGCTTTGTTGACCGAGTCGATATTCTCGTTGACCAGCTCCGTGCCCTTCGCTGCCTGATGGATGTTGCTGGAAACTTCGCTGATAGCAACATTCTGCTCTTCCATCGCCGCAGCAATGGCTGTTGAAATCTCGTTGAGATGCTGGATGACGTGGCTGACCTCTTCCATGGAAGCGGACGACTGTTCGGTGGCCGATTGAACCTCAGCAATCTGTTTGGCGATTTCGTCGGTTGCCTTGGCGGTTTGCCCTGCCAAGGCTTTCACCTCACCGGCCACAACCGCGAACCCCTTGCCAGCCTCACCAGCCCGAGCCGACTCGATGGTGGCATTGAGGGCAAGCAGATTGGTCTGTTCCGCAATCGTGGAGATCATTTCAACCACTTTGCCGATGTTGCTTGCGGTTTCTGAAAGCACAGCCATCTGTTCGTTGGTTGAACTGACCTTGTTGACCGCGTCGTTTGCTGAACGGGAGGCCGTGGCCACCTGATGGGCAATTTCGGCGATGGTGCTGGTCATCTCTTCGGTGGCTGTGGCAATCGTCTGAACGCTGGCTGTCGTTTGCTGAGATGCCGAGGCTGCCTGCGTGGCTTGTTGAAGAGTCAATTCGCTCACGCTGGTCATGGATTTGGCGCTGGCATTGAGCTCAACCGAGTTGGAAGAAACGGCCTGAACGATGGAGCCGACTTGACGTTCGAACTCATCTGCCATCTGCATCATGATCTTGCGTTTCTCTTCTTCGGCCTTGCGCTTGTTCTCCTGCTGCTCGGCTTCCAGAGTTCTTGCCTTGACGATATTCTGCTTGAATATCTCGACTGTATGGGCCATGTCGCCCAACTCGTCTTTTCTGCTCTGGCCGGGTATGCCAGTGTCAACATCGCCGTCTGCAAGACGCTGCATGGACCGTGTCAGAGCGTTGACTGGTGAGGTGATGCCACGTGCGATGATGAAGGCACCCGCCAAGGCAATCACCAAGGCTATGACAGCTATCGTAATCAGGCGGTTTTCTGCACTGGAGAGGCTGGCATAAACCTGCTCCCGCATTGTTGTTTCATCTCGGTCTGCGGAAACTGAAGTCGCCTCTGCTGCCCTGAATATGGTGTCCGTGCTGGTGTTCAACTTGCCATCCAGAATGGTGTTGCGCTCAAGGATCACATTGGTCAGTTCCTTGGATGCAGCTTGATATTCTTGTGCGAGAGTGGCGGTCTGCTCCTGAAGAGCCCGTCTTTGTGGATTTAGGAGAGAAGCGTGCAACTCGGACAAAGCCTTGTTGAGAGACTGCAACTCGCTCGCCGTGCGCTGTGCGGCTTCATCGCTGTTGTCATCAAGGAATTTCATCACATAAAGACGCGCAAGCAGCAGATGCTCCTGCGCAATGCCGGCAAAACTCGCCGACTCATAGTCCCCCGCAGAGAAGGCGCCGGAACGAATGCGGGTCAGGTTTTCCTGCATTGTGAGGCCTTTGACTCCCAGCTCCTTATAGACCAGTGTATTGCGGTGGTCTATGAGATTGGCAACCTCGTCAAATCCGGATTTATAGTCTTTGAGCGCCTTCGCAATCTGATCAAGATAGCGGGCTCTCTCCGGGTTTTGAATGGTGGATTGTGCCTGTTCCATCAGTGCGCTGACATCTTTATATTGCTTAAGAAAGACAGCCTTCTCGTCATCTGCAGACGTTCGGAAATAGTTCCGTTGTGCCAGCTGAGTTTTTACGACCTCTGCGCTCAGGCTATCTATGAGTTTGGTGTCCTTGGCCATGTCTCCATAGGCATCAAACTGAACAATCTGGTCCCTGAAAGCCATGATACCCATGATGGACAGGGTGACTATCAAGGCAATCTGGACAAGAAAGCCACCATAGATCCGCTGCCCGATCTTGAAGCGGGCTAAAACATCTCTCGCACCAGTTGTCTCAGTCTTACCATCTAAGTTTTGCGAGTTTCGTTGCTGATACTCACTCATGATCGCTATATCCTGTTTGGGATGTAATATCTTGTCGCTATCCAGAAATATCGACGTCTCATTAAGTTAAAAGTTGATTATCATGGTTAACAAAGGGTTTAATTTCATGGATGTACAATACTATTGATGTAAATTCAGGGTTGAAATGGGTGTTGGTTGTGGAATTCGAGTTGTTTGATCTAGGGTATTGTTTTGTATTGATTAAAACAATATTGGCGGTTTACGGGGAATATGCCCTTTTTGCCATGTATTATTCGTTGTGTGGTTCGCTGGTTATACTTGCGAAAGCGCAAGAGAGGGGGCGCACTATAGGAGCGGTATGGAGTGTGAGCTATAGGCATGGTGAAAGAACCATTTTCGTTGAAATTCATCCTGCCAACCTTTATTCCCTAGGGAAAACAATGAACCTTCCCATAAGAGACTTCCCTCTCAGCTTTTCCATGATGATGTGGAGGCCAATGCGAGAGGGAAGCAAAGCCCCCTTCAGGAACCCTCTATGTCCGATCCCAAAAAGCGACGCCCGCTCCGCTCAGAACTCTGGTTCAATGATCTCTCCAACCCCGAGATGACGGCAATCTATCTGGAGCATTATCCAAATTACGGTTTGACGCTGGACGAGTTGCAATCGGGCAAACCGATCATTGGCATTGCCCAGACCGGATCAGACCTCTCTCCCTGCAATCGCCATCATCTAGAGCTGACCAAGCGCGTGCGAGAGGGCATTCGGTCGGCAGGGGGAATTGCCATGGAAATCCCGGTACACCCCATTCAGGAAACCGGCAAGCGGCCCACCGCCATGCTGGACAGGAATCTGGCCTATCTTGGGCTTGTCGAAGCCTTGCATGGCTACCCGATTGATGGCGTGGTGCTCAATATCGGCTGTGACAAGACGACGCCAGCGCTGTTGATGGCGGCGGCAACGGTCAATATTCCCGCGCTGGCTCTCTCTGTTGGCCCCATGCTCAATGGCTGGTACAAGGGCAAGCGCTCTGGCTCTGGTTCGATCATCTGGGAAGCGCGTCAGCAATTTGCAGCAGGGGAAATCGACGCCAAGGAGTTTCTCAAAATGGCGGCCTCTTCATCGCCCTCGGTTGGCTATTGCAACACCATGGGCACTGCTTCCACGATGAACTCCCTGGCAGAGGTGCTCGGAATGCAGCTGCCCGGCTCAGCTTCCATTCCCGCGCCCTATAGTGAGCGCGCGCGGATTTCCTATGAGGTGGGGGAACGCATCGTCGGTATGGTGCATGAAGATCTGAAGCCATCGGACATCATGACCCGAGAGGCTTTCGAGAACGCGATTGTCGTTTGCTCGGCACTGGGGGGCTCGACCAATGCGCCGATCCACATGAATGCCGTGGCGCGCCATCTCGGCGTGGAATTGACGAATAAGGATTGGGACGCCATAGGGTATGAGGTTCCGCTGTTGGCCAATATTCAACCGGCGGGGCCCTATCTCAGCGAGGATTTCTATCGGGCAGGGGGGCTGCCTGCTGTCATAGGGGAATTGCTGCGTTCTGGCCTCATCCCCCATCCTGATGTGATGACGGCCTCTGGCGAGCCTCTCTCGGCACTCTACCGCGATTGTCAGATCGAAGACCGCGATGTCATTCACCCGCTGAGCGATCCCCTGACTGCCAAGGCAGGGTTTGTGTCACTGGGCGGCAATCTCTTTGACGATGCCCTCATGAAGACATCCGGTATCAGCGAAGAGTTCCGCTCTCGTTACTTGAGCAATCCCTCAGACCCGAATGCCTTTGAAGGTCCGGTCTTCGTGTTTGATGGACCGGAAGACTTTCACAAAAGGATCGATGATCCATCACTGGCTATTACGCCAGAAAGCCTGCTGGTGATGCGCGGAGCAGGGCCCATTGGCTTTCCCGGTGGGGCGGAGGTGGTCAATATGCGCCCGCCATCCTACTTGATCAAACAGGGTGTCCATGACATGCCCTGCATCGGTGATGGGCGACAGTCGGGCACATCCGGTGCCGCCTCTATCCTCAATGCTTCCCCCGAGGCGGCGGCAGGAGGAAATCTCGCCATCATCAGAGACGGGGATCGTCTGCGCGTCGATCTTGATGCCAGATGTGTCACGCTCCTGCTGTCTGAGGAAGAGATTGCAAAGAGACGGGATGCCTTATTGGCAAATGGTGGTCCGAACAATCCGCAAAGCCAGACGCCATGGCAGGAGATGTTCCGCAAGTCTGTTCGGCCGTTTGCAGAAGGGATGATTATTGAGGGCGCCGATAGCTATCTTGACGTTGGCAACACGACAGTTCCGCGCCACAGCCACTAGATAGGCGACAAGGCCAATATCCTATTGCATGAAGCATGGTGGTGGTTGGGCTTAAGCATGGAAACAAGAGAGCAAGGGGACGGCGGAACAAGAAAAGCTACGCCTGTGCCCGCGCCTCCTAGACGTCGAATGTAATATTCTTGTGCCCCAGATAATTGACGACAGCACCGGCTGCGATGCCTGAGGCATGGGCAAAGCCCTCGGTCACGGCAATGGGAAGTGGAAGCCCGCCCAGCATCCAGTTGAGCGCATAGGCGACAACAATTGTGATAAGCCCGCCTCCGATATTGACCAGAATGAAGTCGCGAATTTCAAGAATCACAGAGCGGCTGCGCGGCGAAACAAAAGCCCAGTAACGATAGATGATAAACCCGTAGATCATGCCCACCACGAGCGCCAGGCAAACCGCTAGCAGATAGGGAAGATACAAGCTGAATAAAAAGCGTATGCCCCAGTTGAGAAGGGCGGCGCTGCCGCCTGCCAAAAGAAACCGCACCCGCATATCCAGCATCATTTTTGCAACGACCATCATGTGATTCCTATCCATGCTGCCACGAAGCAGGTGACCATTCCGCCGCCAAGAGCCAGACTCATCCGGTCTCTTATGGCAAAGGCAACGGGGTCATCTTTCATCAGCCCTCTCTGACACATCAACCAGATGCGCGAGATGAACAGAAACAGGAAGATCGGAAACCCCCATAGCCATGTGATATCGCCATAAAAGGTCTGTGTGAAAGCATCGTCAATAATATAGAGCACCAGAATGAGCACAGCGCAGATGCCAGTGGCAACACCATTGGCAAGAATAAGCGGCAGGTCAAGGGTCTGGTAGCCCCGTCCGCGCACTTCGTCTCCACCGCGCAAGAGAACGCCGGATACTTCCGTATGGCGCTTGGCGAAGCTGAGCGAGCCAAAAAGAAACATGGAAAAGACCAGAAGCCACGGCGAGGCAACCGTTCCCGCAGCGGCAATCCCCAGCCCCAGCCGCAGGGTAAAGAGGCTCGCCAACGTAAAGCCATCAATGATGGGATAACGTTTTAAGCCAAAGGAATAGGCAAGCGTGGCCGCTATGTAGGCGATAACAATGAGCAGGGCGCTCTTGCCCGCCAGCAGAGACAAGGCGAGGCCGAGAAGCAAAA